>JAZRBC010000028.1:0-35521 GCA_045634905.1 Akkermansia sp. | reverse complement strand
GCGCCAGAAGCAGGCCATGCACGGTGAATGGCAGGATAGCGCATGCGGTGAAGAGATGGTTGCCGGTCAGATAAGCCGCCAGTAAGGTTCCACTGAAAAAGATGACATGGCCGCCCCAATGACAATACAGAAAACTCCAGAGGGATTCTTCCATCTGTTCGGATGTCCACGGGTTTTCTGAATGGTCACTCATGCTATCGATTGGCAGACTATCATAGCCGCCTGCATCTGGCAATGATTTATTTGCGGGTTTTATTCGGAGCGGGGGACTTTAGTCCCCCCAATGCTTACGTTTTCGGGACTAAAGTCCCGTGCTCCGACAGATATGCACCCCGCCAATGGCCGATTTGTAGAGGATAGGCTGATGATGCCAATGTATAATTTGTTGCGTAGACCTGTAAATCTGAAACATGGCCGTAGGTCGCGCTGGCGGTGGCGGAATGCCCGTTTTGCACCCCAATTCCTCCCGGAAGAAGAAAATTTATGTCAATTCCTACTTTTTTGCTTGCATTAGCGTTAGAATTATTCTAAAGTGGCGCCATGAACACGACATTCATCGAATATCCGAAGTGCACGACATGCAAGAAGGCCAAGACCTGGCTTGCGGGGCAGGGAGTGGAGTTTGCGGACCGCCACATTGCGGAGCAGCAGCCCACAGCAGAGGAGCTGCGCACGTGGTGGCAGGCCAGCGGGCTGCCGCTGAAGAAGTTTTTCAACACCTGCGGGGTGAAGTACCGCGAGATGAACCTTTCCGAGAAGCTCAAGAGCATGAGCGATGACGAGCAGCTGGCGCTGCTGGCCACGGATGGCCTGCTGGTGAAGCGCCCGATTCTGGTGACAGAGGACGGCAAGGTGATTCCCGGATTCAAGGCCGAGACCTGGGCCGCTGCACTGGGTAAGTAAGCATTTTCATAAGCCAATAACGTAATTGCAACAACAAAGAACCGTGCATCGGGAGGTTTCCGGTGCACGGTTCAATTTTTGAGAGGTATGAGCCATTATACTTGCAGTCACGGGGATTAAGTGCTAGCATAAGGGCATGGATATCAAACCTGCAGAGTATAAGAAGAAGCTTGTGTACCCGGTAGCGGCAGCAGCCGTTGTCGGAAGTACCGTGCTTTCCGGTTGCCAGCAGCCACATCCCCAGCGTCTGAGTGGTGCTCCGCTGCCGCCACCGGATGTGCAGCTTGAGCCTGAGGTAAAGCCTCAGGAAAAGAAGGGAACCACCCGCCCGCAGCGCGTCGTAGGTAGAAAAGCAGTCCGGGAGGGACGTGAGAAAAATGCCCCCCTGCCGGGTAAAAAGCCCGCTTCGCGGTGAGAGAGACACTACAGCTGACCCTGTGTCTCACGCATGATTGCACCCTGCGTTGCGCCTATTGCTACGCGGGGCGCAAATATGCACATGCCATGAGCCGCGAGATTGCCGAGCTCGGTATGGAAGCCGGGCTGGCAGAAGCGCAGCGTACCGGGCGCGGTCTGGATATGAGTTTTTTTGGTGGTGAGCCGCTGCTGGAGTGGGATTTGTTGTGCCACTGCTGGTCGTATATGGAGCGGCGCGCAGCGGAACTGGGCATAGCGGTGCGCTATGGCATTACCACGAACGGCACGCTGCTGGACCGGGAGCGCCTGGCCTGGATGGCAGAGCGCGATTTTCTGGTGGGGCTTTCGGTGGATGGCTCGCCCGAAATGCACAATGTGAACCGTCGCTTTGCCGATGGGAAGGGAAGCCACGCTTCCGTGGCGCAGGCGCTGGAGCTTCTGCGGGAGTTTCCCTCGCTTCGCAGCCGGGTCATCTGCGTGGTGAATCCGGCGAATCACCGCTGGCTCAGTGAGGGAGTGCAGTGGTTGAGTACACATTACAACGGTATCATCGGGCTGAATTTTGACTATTGGAGCCGGTGGAGCGATGACGAGTTCGAATCCCTGTGCCGGCAGCTGGAGGCCTTGCAGGAAAAAATGCTTGAATCCTACCGGGCTGGTGCACCTGTGCGCGAGGAGAATATAGAAGGCAAGATATGGAGCGCCTTCCGCGAAGGGGAACGAAGCTGCGCGCATTGCACCATTGGAGAGCAGGAGCTCGCTGTGTCGGTGGATGGTCATTTCTTTCCCTGTTCACGCATGGTCGGGGTGGGTGATACTCCGGAGATAACTTTTGGTGATGTGTACCACGGCATAGACCGTGCCAGGCAGGCATACTATGTTGCAACCCGGGGTAATGCCACGCCGGAATGCCGCCTCTGCACGCTGCGTCACCGCTGCCTGAATACCTGTGGCTGCACCAACTATGCCGGCACGGGGAGTATCAACCGGGTGTCGCCCTTCCTGTGTAATCTTGAGCAGAAATTGATTGACGTAGCGGATTCCCTGGCAGAGACGCTGTATCAGGAGACTAATCCGGCTTTCATGCAGCGTTTTTACCGTGTAGAATAAACCGCGCGCCGGAAGTTGTTCCCGGTGCGCGGTTCGAAGTATTCAGGAAAGAGTATCCTTACTTCTTGCGGATGATGAACTTGCCGCGGGTGTCGCGGGTGTCATCGGGGGTATCGAAGGTAAGGAAGATACGGGGATTCTTGAGTTCCTTCTCTGCTGTTACATAGTAGCTTGCAGGGGAAGTGAGGGTGATGCCGCGGGTATCTTCGCTGATGAGGGTATCGCCATCGTACAACGCCACGCGGGTGACGCGGGCATGGTTGCGGCCGCCGGAGGGTTCAAAGCGCACTTCGTATTTGCCGGCGGGGCCAATGGGAAGCTTGCCGAGCAGCTCAGTGGGCACGCCCTGCATGGGCAGGCTCTGGGGAGACCAGCCACGCACAAACTGGAGACCTGTGGCCCAGTCGCGGATGACGATATCGGCAGACTGCCCCAGCACCGAGGTGGGGTCGAGCTGCTTCATCTGAAGAGCGTATTTGCGGATGAGGTCGGAACCACCGGAACCGACGCGGCGGCGGATGGTGCCGATGGTGAAGGCGCAGGCGTTCTGCTTCTGCTGCACGGTGTGCAGCGGGTTGGCGATGGCCTTATCCATTTCCACCAGAATGTCGGCGAGCTTCATATCCTTCACCTTGTCACCCAGCGGATTGTTGTGGAAATTGAGGGCGGCGAGGCAACCGGACTTATCCTCGGGGTCGGCTTCT
This sequence comes from Akkermansia sp., assembly GCA_045634905.1. Lineage (GTDB taxonomy): Bacteria > Verrucomicrobiota > Verrucomicrobiia > Verrucomicrobiales > Akkermansiaceae > Akkermansia. Next base: position 32,387 of record JAZRBC010000028.1, on the reverse strand, counting down.
TTGATAAGCTGCTGCACACGGTCGGGGCGTTCCAGATTTTCAATGCGGCAGGCCTGCAGAAGCAGGTTGGCGCGCTCTTCGCCCTTGGTTTCATCTGCTGCAGCCATAATCTGCAGCTGCTTCTGCAGACCGGCCTTGCGGCGGGTGATGGTGAGGGCGATGCGGCTGGCTTCGGGGTAGACCATGGCGGGGCCGGAAATCCAGGAATAGATGCGGCCCGTCTTGTCGTACATGACCACGGCGGGGAAAGCGTGCTTGCTGTGCACATGGGGCAGGGCAAGCTTACCCATGGTTTTCTCCAGGGCGGCTTTCTGGACGTCATTCAGGCTTTCGGGCAGCGGTACCAGCATCATCACGGAGTTGCCGGCGGCTTTCACGATTTCGGGAGCGTTGTACAGCGCCGTCATCTGCTCCTTGGCGCGCTTGTCCCAGCCTTCGCCATAGACGAAGAGGATATAACCCTCCTCATTCACCTTGGCCTGGGCCTGCTCATAGGTGGCTACTTTGGTGGCAGCCTGCACCGGCATCAGAGTGGCGGCGGCCAGGCACATCAGTAAGGAAAATGCAAGTTTCATATTGTTGCAGAATGTGAGTTGAATCAGGCTGCGGGAGTACCGTACACGAAGAGACCATCCAGGTGGAAGACTTCCTGCGTATCGGGGCGGATGACGCGCACATACAGAGCCTTGGGCTGTTCGGCCTGCAGGTCTACGCGGGTGATACGCTGCTTGCAGGGGCCTGTCAGCTGGCCGGCGTTGTGCCAGTCGTCGTCCTTGCCGGTTTCGGATACCTGAATCTGGAGGTTGTTGAGGCGGTTCCAGTTGGCGCCATTGCTGTGGGCCACGATGACCACGCCGCTGATAGTGGCATGCTTGGGCAGCTTCACGGCCACCCACGGATTCTTGTCGCGGTTGGTGTGAATCTGGCCACCCAGGCGGGTGAGCACGTTGGCATGCGTGGCAGGCTTATCCCAGCGGCTGGTGGAGGAGGCGAAAATCACACCGCCTTCAGATACCAGTTTGCCGGGGAATGCCTCAAACTCGCCGATGGGGCGGTTGTCGTGAGCCAGTGCGGGGTCGATGAGCTTGCTGACGGCCTGGAAGGCGCCGGCATCGCGCATGGATTCGGTGGTGAGCACCGCATTAGCCAGCGCCTTGGCGCGGTCTTCTGGAGTCATGCCTTCGCCGGAGGAGATAGCCTCGGTCATGATGGTGAGAATACGGCTCTTGCCCTCCTCGTCCATCTTCTTGAGCATGTTGTTGCCACATTCCAGGGCGTAGGAGCTGTAGTCCTTCCTGGAGATGGTGTTGTTCATCATGCTGCGGAACACGGTGCAGGTGTTATCCGTGGCGGCATTCTTGCGGACCTTGTTGAGCATGTCAATCTGCTTGTCGGCCAGCTCCTGCAGCTTCCAACGCTCTGGGCCGCGCTCCCTGATGTTCTGCCAGAAGCAGGCAAAGGCGGCTTCCTGTTCCTCGGGCTTGGCTGCGCTCTGGGCCAGGTTGTCGTACACAAAGCTGCGCACCAGGGTGGAGGCGCACTCGGGGTACACGGGCACCAGCTTCGTGCAGATGCTGTTGTTGAGCGCCAGCCAGGCGGGGGTGTCCAGCTTCATGCGTTCCTTGAGGAACTCGGCATGCTCGCGGTACACAGGGTAATTCAGCGGCTGGGCAGCCTCGGCCTTGAGGTAGAGCTGGTGGGCCTGCTGCTTATCCGCAGCCATCTGGGCGAGGGCGCGGTAGGTGTTGGAAAGCCGCGTGGCGTTCTTCTGCTCGGGGGAATACAGGTCGGTGGTCAGGTGCAGGGAGGAGTAGTTGTAGTTGTCCATCCACGGGCGCCAGTGCAGACCGCGCTGCCAGTCCACGGAGTAGGCGGGGGTCCACTTGCCATCCACCCACACCACATAGGCGCAGTGGCCGGGTTCGCCCATGGTGAGGCCGGGCACGCCGTTGGCGCAGGCTGCCGAAGCACCGAAATGGGACAGGCCACCGCACACGCCGCCCACATCCTGGGTGAACTTGTGGTGGTTGTTCAGGTACATGCCTTCAAACGGTTCGAAATAGGGAGAACCGTGAATGCTGTCGCCATAAACATTGTTGAGCACATAGCCGCAGCGCCAGCAGCAGCCCGTGTAGCGCTCATCGGGCAGGTGCACATTCTTGAGAGCCCACTCGAAGCTTTCCGGCTTGCCGGAGCTGTGGTCACCCTTCCAGCCGCAGGTGACGCGGCGCAGCAGGAACGGCAGCTTGTCGAACTGCGGGTGCAGGCGGTTCTGGCGCCAGTTGCGCACAAAGTATTCGGCGCGCTCGCAGGCGTTGTTCACCGTCCAGCCGAAGCGGGCGTATTCGATGGCCGTGGCCGTGGCGATGTCGCGGGGCACGCGGTCATTGGGCAGCATCTTGGTGTAGCGTTCCATCATGTTGGCCAGCATGTTGAGCATGCGGCCGGGCATGATGCATTCGCCGCTGTAGACAACATCTCCTATCCAGCCCGGGTCATTGGCCATGAGGGTGATGAGACGGGAGGCGCGCGGGCGCTTCACCACATCGGCCAGGCGCATGGGCTGCTTGAGCTCGGCTTCCAGCTCGGCAATCTCGCCCTTCAGTTTGTTGATGTTGTAGCGGGCGCTTTCCTGAGCAGATTCACCGCCCAGCAGGGGGAGCTCTGTCTCCAGCTCGTTCAGCTTCTTGGTTTTGTTATTGAGCTGGCGGTTCAGATTCTCGGCGTATTCCTGGTAGGCCTTTTCAGAGGTGATTTCAGCATTGGCCAGGTGCCAGTTGGCGAGCAGCAGGCGGTTGGCCTCGCTCTTCAGGAAACGCTGAACGCTTGCTTCGTCGTTGCCCTTCAGCCGGGCCTGAATCTTCTTGGCAAGCGAATCCCGCAGCGCGGCCGGATTCTGCCAGTCCTTGCTGGTGGTCAGGGAGTAGGTCGGAGCGACCGGCTTGGCCGCCGGCTCGGGAAGTACCGGTGCCGGAGCTATCGGTGTGGGCTGTTGCGCCGTGGCGTACATGCCGCAGGCTGCCAGCAGCACAGGCAGGATATTCATCTGGTGTTTCATGGTGAGAATAGGGGAAAATGGAATCGCAGTCATACTATCGGTACAGCCCCGCTTCGTCAAGTAAATACTACGGAAAAGTTAAGTGAAATTTCGCAATTCTGCAGCAGGCCGGTTTACGGGCAGGGAACGAGGTGGATGAGTGTGATTTCCGCGGGGGTGAAGAGACGTATCGGGAGACCGGACCAGATGCCGGTGGCATTGGAAACGTATATCTGCAGGTTGCCGCGGCGGTACAGCCCTTGTACCAGCCCATCGTTGAAAAGTGCCACCAGCTGGCGCAAGCCGGGTGCCATGCCGCCGTGGGTGTGGCCGGAAAGCTGCAGGTGAACCCCGTGCCTGGCAGCCTCGCCGGCAATGCGGGGCTGGTGTGCCAGCAGTACGACTGGTTTGTCTGCCGGAGCTCCGGCTACAGCCTGCGCCAGATCAGGCGGTGCGCAATTGTCTCGCCCGGCGGCAGGGTCTGTCACCCCGGCCAGCACCAGATACCCCGGACCGGGTAGCGCATGCTCATTGTTCAGGAAGCGTATACCCAGGCTGCGCAGGTAGCGCTGCCAGGCATGGTGGCCGCTGAAGTAGTCGTGGTTGCCGTGTACTGCGTAGGTGCCCCAGCGGGATTCCAGATGGCGCAGCGGCGCGAGCGCGGGAGCCAGGTCATACAGGTGGCCATCCTCGAAATCGCCCGTGATGACAATGGCATCCGCCTGCAGGGCATTGGTGCGGTTCACTACTTCGCGGAAGAAATCCGCCTGTTTGTAGCGGTCGGCGTGCAGGTCGGTGAGCATGGCGAGTTTCACCGTCTGCTGCAGGTGGGGCAGGGCAATGGTGATTTCGCGCACTTCGGGCAGGGCAAAGGCCTGGTACATTCCCCAGCCTGCGGTTCCCAGTGCCACCGGCAGGATCAGGCAGCACATCGCGTGGCGGGCTCTGCGCAGCCCCGGCCGCTGCCGCCAGATAAGCCCCGGCACCAGAAATACCAGCTCCACCACCAGCAGCAACGCCAGCAGAATCAGCAGCGACATGAACAGCCAGGTGCACCCCATCTCCACCCACATAGGGCAAGCCGGGCGGAAAAAGTGGCCGCCGTAGATGCGGTGCAGCAGCGGGTAGCGGAATGCCCCCAGGACCAGCGGAACGCAGAGCAGCAGCTTCCACCACCAGCGGAGCGGCAGCGGCCAGATGATGCGCCACAGCGTGTAGATGAATAACACGCAGCCGATGGCAATGGTGCTGATAACGAACATGACTTATGATTCAGAAGGCGGGAGTGTGATGGTGAATCTGGTGCACTGGCCGGGTGTGCTCTCGGCGGCGATGCTGCCGCCGTGGGCTTCCACCGCATGCTTCACGATGGCCAGCCCCAGCCCGGTGCCCTTGATTTTACCGGACGTGTTGGCGCGGTAGAAGCGGTTGAAGATGAAAGGGAGCGCCTCCGGGGAGATGCCGGTGCCGTTGTCTTCCACCAGAATGCGGCAGGTGCCGTCCTCGTTCTCGTGGGCGCTCAGCCGGATGCGGAGCCCGGGAGCAGGGTTGTTCTTGAGCGCGTTTTCCAGCAGGTTGAAGAGAACCTGCGACCAGTAGAAGCTGTCGCCCATCAGCTGCAGCGGCTCTACATCAAGCTCTACCTCGGCTCGCTGAGCTGCAATGGTGGATTCCAGCCGCTGCAGCACATCGCCGGCCAGTTGCCTGAAATCGAACTCCTCCCGCTTCAGATAACTGGTGTTGGGCGTTTCCACCCGCGAGAGCATGAGCATATCTGCCACCAGTCGGGCCATGCGGTCGGCGTGGCGTTTCATGATGCTCAGCGAGCGCTGGCGCATATCTCGGTTGTCGGCTGTTTCGGGGTCATCGAGCAGGGTTTCCAGATAGCCCAGAATGAGCGTGAGCGGGGTGCGCAGCTCGTGGGAGGCATTGGCCACAAAGTCGCGACGAATCACCTGGGTGCGGTGCTCCTCTGTAACATCCAGACATACAATGCCGATGTGGCGCTCCCGGGTAGCCAGCGGGGTAGCCTTGGCGCGGTAGATGCGTTCACCATCTGCCCGGGGCACATGCACGGTGGTCCGCACCATTTCCCGTGCTTCACAGGCCTTTTTCAGCAACTCGCGCAGGTTGCCATCGGGCAGCAGTTTGAGCAGGTTGGTATTGACCAGGGCGGGCATGCCGAACAAATCGCAGGCCTTGCTGTTGGCCATGACTACGCGCCCCGAGGGGCGAATCAGCACGAAGGGCACGCCCAGCGTTTCCAGAAAGAGTGACTGGTCGTGCCGCACATGCTCCTCCAGCTCCTGCAGCATGCTGCGCAGGTGCAGGGTTTCGGCATGCTCATCGTGGGCACGCTGACGCGTGGCCTTGATAAGCGAGCTCAGAAAGATGAATGGCAGCGCAAATGCCATCACCATGAGCCCCAGCACTATATCCCAGCTTACCATACCCTGCTGTCAATGTAGCAGAAAAGCCCCGCGCTGCCAAGCTGCTTTTTGTGGCTTTTCTGCCGCAAAATCTTATCGATATGGGGTGATTTCCTAGTAATGTCCCCTGGCTGCAAGAATCAGCAGAATGATGTGGTCCCCTTCGACTTTATACACCAGCCTGTCTTTCATGTTGATACGGCGCGACCAGCAACCGGTGAGTGCGTATTTTAATGGCTCCGGCTTACCTCTGCCCGTGTATGGCGTCTGGCATATTTCCTCGATAAGAGAAAGTATTTTCAGAGCTGTTTTTTTATCTGTTCGTTTCCAGAATTCCAGATCAGCCTGAGCTTGTGGTGTGAACTTAATTTTCACTTTCAATGAAGCTACGCAGTTCGTCTATGTTGTCGTATGAAACGAAATCGTTTGCGGCAGCAGCATTCAGGCTGGCGGCAAGATGAGCCGCCATGACCGGATTTTCCAGCAGATAGCGGGTTTCCTGCTCTGAAGCCCAATCATCATACGGCACCATCACTACCTTGTTTTTTCGGGATGTGATGATGACAGGGATTGAATCCTCCACGCATTCTCTCATTACCTTGGTCAGGTTCTGCCGAGCTGCTGTGTAGCTGATGGTTACGGGAGTCATAGCTTCATTGTACATATTTTCTGTACGTTGTCAAGTCGCTTTCTGAATTACTATGCTGATTAAGTTGCCGAATCTTCTGTGGACTTCGGGGGGCTCGGCTGAATTGACGATTAGCGTTCTTATTTTTGAAGGACTTTGATAATCAGTTGTCCTGCAGAAGACGGCTCAGGTGCTCGCGCAGGGGCTTGGTGAGGCGGGAGATACCCAGATACGAGGCCACACCTTTCAGGTGCTCGTCGCAGCCGGGCATGCACTTGAGGTGCGCCATCACCTGGGTAGCAATGGCCTTCAACTCAGAGTCGGGCACATCATTCCACTCGCGGGGGCCTTTGGCGCGGGGCTTGACGGGGTCGCTTCCCACGGCGTAGAGCACGCGGTCGCACCCTTCCTGCTGGCAGAGGAGGGTGCCGTCTTCAATCATGCGGGTGATGATTCCGGAGAGCCGGCGCTTCAGCGAGGGCGAGAGTGCGGGGGTGAGTGAGTGGGCTCGCAGCTGTGCCAGCAGGAAATCCTCCTTCATGGGGCCTTCGGCCTCCACAATCCGGCAGAGACTGGGGAGCAGGCTCGCATCGCTCATTTCGAACAGCGGGGGCAGCGCCGTATTCAGGCGGGTGTATTGGTAATCGGCACCCGTCAGCGGTTCCGGGGCTGCGGTGGGTGCAGGCGCTTCGGCAATGATTTCCACAGGCGCTGCCTCTACCGGCGCTGAAAGTTCCGGCAGCTCAGGCGGGGCGAGCGGCCCTTCGTCGCGTGCTTGCTGCAGGGCTGCATCCAGTGCATCGATACAGCCGGCGGGGTCTCGCCACCAGTCCATGGCCCAGACTCGCAGCAGGCGCCAGCCGAGCCCCCGCAGCACTGAGTGGCGCAGCACATCGCGGTCGCGGGCGGTGTTGGCGGCGGCGTAGGAGTAGCCATCGGTCGTGATACCGGCCAGCACGCAGCCCGGGTTGGCGGGATCTTCCACCGCCAGGTCAATCCGGTAACCGGACACACCGACTCCGGTGCGGCAGTTCCATCCGCGGGCAGCCAGTTCACCGGCCAGATGCGCCAGCAGCGAATCCTTTTCACGGGCGCGGATTCCCTGTTTGAGCTCCAGATAAGCGGAGGCTCCTCTGCGGGCGTAATCGAGGAACCCGCGCAGGTCGGCTGCGCCCCGGGCACTGGTGCGCGAGAGGTCAATATCCTCCGGCAGCAGCGAGGTGAATACATGCATGCCGCTGCGGGCGCGGGTGATGGCCACATTCAGGCGGCGCTCACCACCCTGCAGGTTCAGCGGGCCGAAATTCATGCTCATGCGCCCCTTGGCATCGCGCCCGAAGGTGGTGGAGAAGTAGATGACGCCGCGCTCATCGCCCTGCACATTTTCGAGATTCTTCACAAAGATGCCCTCGGGGTTGTTTTCAGCGAAATAGGGCTCCAGCGTTTCGTCTTTGGCGCGTTCCGCTTCCAGCAGGTCTTCGATAAGTGACTGCTGCTGCGTGTTGAAGGTGACGATACCGATGCTGGTGGCCTCCGTATAGCGGAATCCGGGGCTGCGCAGGGTGGCCAGTACATGCGCTACCAGGGCGGCAGCTTCCTGCTGGTTGATGCGCTTGCCCGAGCCCGGTTCATACACGCCACCGGTGTGGTGGTAGTGAATGGCGTTGTCCTGCATGCGCGGGGCGGGGAAGGTGGTGAGCTTCTGCTCGTAGTAGCGGTCGTTGGAGAAGGCGATGAGGCTTTCCGACTTGCTGCGGTAGTGCCAGCTCAGGTTCATGGCGGGTATGTTGCAGGCCAGGCACTCGTCTAGAATGCTTTCCATGTCCTTTTCGGTGGTGGAGTCGTCATCATCATCCTCATCCTTGCCGCGGGAGAAGAAGCTGGTGGGCGGCATCTGCCGCGGGTCGCCCACGATGATGGCGTTGCGCCCGCGCCCGATAGCGCCGATGGCATCCCACACAGGAATCTGCGAGGCTTCGTCGAAGATGACCACATCGAAGGGCTCCGCATCGGTGGTGAGATACTGCGCCACGGAAAGCGGGCTCATGAGCATGCAGGGCTTGAGCAGCGGGGTGAGGTGCGGAATGCTGGTGAGCAGCTGGCGCAGCGGCATGTGGGCTCGCTGTTTGGAAAGTTCCCGCTGCAGCAGCGCCACCTCGGTGCCGTGGCGGGTGATGCTGCCGGCCCGCTGAATCAGACTGTTCCGAATCTGGGCGGTGGTGGCCTGCAGCAGGTCGGCATCCTTCTTTGCAAAATCGGCGATGCGGCCTTCGTGGATGGCGGGCATGAACTGCAGCAGCGTTTCGTTCTGCGTGGCGGCGGTGCGGAGTCGCAGGCGTGCCAGATTCACCGCCACGGCTTCGGGGAAGAGCTCGGGGGAGATGCTGTCCTGCTGCAGTTCCTGCACCCAGCCGGGGTGGCAGTTCTGCTTGCGGCGGTTCCAGAGCACCAGATTGCGCCAGCGGGGGCGCATTTCCTGCAGGGTGGTGGCTATGTGGCGGCTGCAGGTGGGCAGGCCGGTGTCCCGGAGCAGTGCCTGTTCGGCTGCTGTGAGCGAATCGAGCGCGCTGCGCAGGCTGCTGGCCCGGCTGGCGAGCTCCGGCAGGTTTCCGGTGAGTGCGGGAAGCAGCAGGGTATCGGCATCCGGCTGGGTTCCCAGGGTGGCGGCCATGGATTTCGCCTCTGCCAGATGCTGGTCAGTGGTTTCGAGTCCGTGGCGGAACAGCCGGGGCAGGGCGGCACCATCCTGCTGCTGCAGGTGGCGGCTTATTTCCTGCATGCGCACCAGGTGCTGCAGGTCGCGGAGACAATCTGCAGGTTTCTGGCGGCTGCCGGCCAGCATCTGCAGGTAACGCCGCATGCGGCGCATGCCGAAGAAGCGGGTGAAGAAGCCGGATATGGTGATTTCCTTGCATTCTCGCAGCCGGGCGGGCAGGTCGTCCTCCTTCAGTGCTTCCTGCGGGTAATTCAGTGAAAGCTGCGCTTTCAGCCCGCGGAATTCACCGGCCAGGGTAGCGGTTTCGTCCAGTACGGCCAGGGTGGCGGTGGAGCGGGCAGGCAGCAGCAGCTCCAGTCCGGCCCCGGGGTGCTGCGCGGCCAGTTCCAGCGCGGGAAGCAGTTCCCGCAGGCGCTCTGCCGGCAGGTGGAGACTGCTTGCTGCGGATTCTGCAGTCTGTTCCCAGAAGGTCAGCTGCTCCAGATAGTGGTGCAGGCTGCGGGTGAGCGATTCTTCCCACTCGGTGGTGTATTCGGTGGTGTTCAGCAGGCGGCGCTGGTCGGGGGTGAGCTGGCGTACCAGTTCGTAGTGCAGCGCCAGGTCGCGTGCTTCTTCCTGCATGCGGGATTTTTCCTCCTTCGTGATGCCCCGGATATCGCCGTCGTACACCTTGAACTCCGGCAGCTCCCGGTGGCTGGCCACCAGGTCAATATCGTTGAACAGGCTGGTCTCATCCGGGTAGAGGTGGTGTAGCTCCCAGGGCAGCAGGTTGAGCTGGTGGCGCAGGGTGGCCATGGCGTATACCTGGTTATCCCAATCCTGCTTGCCGGCACCGCCGCTCACGGCTTCCACCGCGGCTTTGTACTGCGCCAGCACGTCCTTCTTGTTCGCCTTGTTCGAGTGCAGCTCCAGGCAGAAGGCTTCGAGCCCCACGCGTTTGAGTCGTTTGTGCACCACCTGCAGAGCCGCCGCTTTCTCGGCCACGAAGAGCACGGTCTTGCCGTGCGCCAGGCAGTGGGCAATCATGTTCGTGATGGTCTGGCTCTTGCCCGTGCCGGGAGGCCCGATGAGTACGAAATTCTTGCCGCGCCCCGCTGCCAGCACCGCAGAGAGCTGCGAGGAATCCGAGGAAAGCGGGGTGAATACCTTCTGCGCTTCCACCTCGTTGTCCAGCTTGGCGGGGTCGGGGAAGTCCACCTGTGCGGGGAAGATGCCGCGCTCGGTGGCGGCTATCTGGCTCACGATGGGGTTGCGCATCAGGTGCTCTCGCCTGTCGCACAGGTCTTTCCACATCAGGTATTTAGTGAAGGAGAAAGTGCCCAGACTGCAGCCTTCCTCCACTTCCCAGCCGGGCAGGGAATCAATGGCGCGGCGCAGAATGTTGAAGATGCGCGGCACATCCAGCCCCGCGTCATCGGTGGGCAGTTCGCCTTCCAGCTCAGGGATGCGGATGCCGAATTCGGTCTTGAGCAGCTCCAGCAGAGTCATGTTGAAGCGGGGTTCCTCATCGGATCCGCGCAGGGTGAAGCCGGCTTTCACGCTGGGGCGGCTGAGCCGGACCGGCAGCAGCAGGATCGGCGCGCGGAAAGCGCGCTGCTCGCGCACATTGCTGCGGTACCATTTCAGAAAACCGCAGGCTATGTAGAGAGTGTTGGCACCGCTTTCTTCCATTTCGCGGCGGGTGGCCAGGTAGATGGTCTGCAGCTGTTTCTGCAGCACACCGGCGCGTTCGCCTGAGGCCAGTTCACGGTTCTGGAACATGGAGGCCACACATTCTGCCAGTCTCTGCTTGTTGGCAGAGGAATCGCTCCCATGCTGCACCTGCGAGGTGATGCTCCAGTATGTTTCGGGAATGGGCTTGATGCGGAAGGCTGTGCCGGTGGCCAGTTTATCCTCCAGCTCCGCGACATCCGGCAGCAGCAGGGAAAGGTGCCGCCTGCTGCCCGGGGCGGTGTTCAGCAGCGGGTTGCGCAGAGATAAATCCAGCAGCTTGAGCTGCCACACGTCCATGCGGTTGCGCGGCATGTGACTCACCAGATTGTCGGCCTCCTCGGCGCTGGGAGCCGGGTTGGTGTTTTCCGGCAGCCCGCCCAGTATGGGGTGAATCCCCACCTGGTACCACAGGCTCTTGATGTCCAGCGCCTGGAAATAGTCGTGGTCGTCCAGATTCATCAGCTCGCTGTTACCTACGGCTGCGGCGTGGTCGAAACTGATGGGCTCGCGCGTGCCGTGTGTGTTCAGCGCCGTGGTTTCCAGTACAATGAGTTTTTGCTGCTTCAGGTGGTTGCGTACGGTGGAAACCGGCGTGTGCTGCGGCGAGGGCAGGTGGCGATTCTGCAGCTGCACCCCCATGAAGGCATGACCGTCAATCAGAATCACGAAGGGATTGAGCCCCAGCCGGGTGACACAGGCGGCCAGCAGCAGCGTGGAATCCAGACAGGTGGAGCACTTTTTCTCCATGATGCAGGAGGGGGTGCGTACCCGTTGCCCCAGTCCGATGTCGACCCAGCTTTCCGGCGGCAAGGCGTATTCGATTCCCAGCCCGGCCACGTGTTCCCAGAGCCGGCGCAGGTGCTCGCAGATTTCGTCCGGTCCTGCGGCGTAGCCTTTGCCGGTGCCTACGGTGTTGATGATGGAATCCACCGCAGAATCCTGCGGCAGGGTGAGTGCAGCCAGAAGCTCCGGGTACTCATTTCCCCCCGCCCAGGTGTTGTAGGCCAGCCATGTGAACTCGTCTTCCTTCCGGACCAGTACCGTTCCGTCGGCATCCACCAGCTCAACGATGATGCGCCCCGGCGCATTTTCCTGCAGCGCCAGCAGGGCGGCATCGTCAAACTCCGGGCACTCACCCGGTCTGCTGTAGAGCTGCCCTGCGGCCAGATAGGGCAGTTCCCATTCCTGTGGCGTGGTGAATCCCGTCGGCTCGTGCCGCACCCGCAGTTTCGCGTGTTCCAGTTCCTGGTCGGATTGCACCTCCACATTCCACAGCACCGGGCGGTTATTCCGCAGGTACACGATGGAGGAATAGCGGTAGGTGGAGATAGTCAGCGTAATCTGCGGTGTCTGCATAGGCGGCATAGGGGATTCTCTCCCTATGCTAACACCCTGGCCGTGTCTCGTCAAGCGGGAATGGAATACTATAAAGCGCGCATGGGGAGATTGCTTCCCAATGCGCGCTTTGTTGAAGTGGGTGAAAGGTTGTTCCGGGAACGAAATCGCTTCGCGACGATATCCTGACCGGTGGTCAGGACGATATCTTGCCGTGCGGCAAGACGATATCCTCGCTTCGCTCGGACTTACACCCAGCCGAGGCCTACGGCCTTGCGGACGCGGGTGAGCACCTTGGCGGCCTCTTCGCGGGCGCGGGCGGCGCCGGTGTTGAGCACGTCGTCCACGTATTCGGGGTGGGCGAGAATCCACTCGCGCTTTTCGCGGGCGGCGCGGAAGTATTCCCAGTAGGCCTCGAAGAGGTCTTTCTTGAACTGGCCGTAGCCTACGCCGCCGGCGTGGTGGGCATCCACCATGGCCTGGTACTGCTCGGGGGTGGCGAAAAGCTTGTAAAGAGCCAGGATGATGGAGTTTTCCGTGGGCTTCGGGTCTTCCAGCGGGGTGGCATCGGTCACCACCTTCTTGTTGATGAGCTTGCGGAGGGGCTTCTCCTCGCCGAAGATGGGCAGGGTGTTGCCGTAGCTCTTGCTCATCTTCTGGCCATCCAGACCGGGAACCACGGCGGTGGCTTCGGAGATGATGGCTTCGGGCATCTTGAGCAGTCCTTCGCCGAAAGCGTCATTAATCTTGCCAGCCAGATCGCGGGTCACTTCGAGGTGCTGCTTCTGGTCTTTGCCCACGGGCACGGCATCGGAATCGTAGAGCAGGATATCAGCTGCCATGAGGGCGGGGTAGGCGAAGAGTGCGTGGCTGGCGGCAAAGCCCTTGGCCACCTTGTCCTTGTAGGAGTGGCAGCGCTCCAGCAGGCCCATGGGGCACAGGCTGGAGAGAATCCATGCCAGCTCGTTCACTTCGGGCACGGCAGACTGGGCAAAGAACACCGCCTTTTCAGGATTCAGACCGCAGGCCAGGAAATCCACAGCCAGGCCGCGGGTGTTTTCGCGCAGCTTCTCGGCGCTTTCCATGGTGGTCATGGCGTGGTAGTTGGCGATGAAGTAGAAGGCCTCGCCTTTCTCCTGAAGCCGCACGGCGGGCTCGATGGCGCCGAAGTAGTTGCCGATGTGGAGCTGGCCGCTGGGCTGTAATCCTGTGAGGAATCTCATAATAAGTGTAGTGTGTATCGGTGTGTGTTGAAAATGGGGTGAATCAGGGCTCTCCGGCGGTTTCTTCCTGCGTGAGCAGGGCATGCAGGTAGCGCCCCAGGCTCTCGGCCGTGTATGCTCCTTCGATGCTGCGCAGCTTCACGCCTTCGGTGTAGAAAACCGTGGTGGGCACTTTGGTGAGCCCGTAGTCATTGGCAATGGCCGGATAGGCATCGGCGTTGATTTCCACCACCTGCACGCCGCCTTTTTCCTGCTCGGCCAGCTCGCGCAGCGCCTGGCGCATGGCGGTGCTGTGTCGGCACCACGGGGCGGTGAAGCAGAGCAGCACCGTGCGCCCTGAAACCTCGGTCACCTGGCGCATGTCCTGCCCCTGGTATTCACAGTACGTCTCAAACTTAGGTGCTCCCTGCAGCGTGGTGGGCACCTGGCGGTCGGTGCGGATGAGCGCCTGCAGCGATTCGCGCTGGGGATTGGGTGCGGGTTTGGTGGGGGTGGTGAACTGCGCGACGCGTTCGCGCTTCTCCTTGTCCGATTCACCACAGCTCACGCAGAGCAGGGGAATCAGCAGGGTAAGTGCCAGTAATGCAGTCCGTTTCACGCGGTCTATCTTGCCACTTTTCCTCGAATCTGTCAACTCTTTGAGCTTGTCATTTACAGGGGCTGTGCTATAATGCCGCGCATGAAGTACACGGAAAAACTTGCTGCCCGTATCGCGGCAACGCGTTCGGCCCTCTGCGTGGGCCTGGACCCCCGCCCGCAGACTGAGAACATGACCGAGCTGGCCGACTGGCTGCGCAAGGTGGTGGAGGAAACTGCCCCCTATGCTGCTGCCTACAAGCCCAATATCGCCTATTTCGAGGCCATGGGGCTGCCCGGTCTCAAGATGCTGGAGGAGCTGCTGCCCGATATGCCCAAGGATATTCCCGTGATTCTGGATGCCAAGCGCGGCGATATCGGCGAGACGCAGAAATACTACGCCCAGGCCTACTTCGACCGCATGGACGTGGATGCCGTGACGCTTAACCCCTTCATGGGCTATGATATTCTGGAGCCCTTCCTCGACCGCCCCGGCAAGGCTGTGTATCTGCTTGCCGTGACCACCAACCCCGGCTCCGTGGACGTGGAGCAGCAGGTGCTGGCCAATGGCCGCAAGGTGTACCAGCTGGTGGGCGATATGGTGACCCGTTCCATTGCTGAGAACAGCGCTACCGAGGTGGGTATGGTCGTGGGTCTTACCAATGCCAACAGCCAGATTCTCACCGACCTGCCGGATGCCCCGCTGCTGGTGCCCGGTCTGGGTGCTCAGGGTGGCGACCTTTCCGCCCTCACCGGTGGCACCCGCGTGGCTCCCCCCACCATCAATGTTTCCCGCGGTATTCTCTACAAGGACCCCGAGCTGAGCTTTGCCGAAAAGGCAGAGAAGTGGGCCAGCTTAATCAGAAGCGCTCTCGCGCTCTGATTAAATAGGAGTTACGAAGTACGATTTACGAAGTAGAAAAGTCAGCTGCGGCTGCGCCGCAGGGAACTTCTCAAGTGTCAATCGTCATTAGTCAATAGTCAATGAAACAGTATCTGGCATTGCTTGAGGATGTGCTCACCAACGGGGTGGGCAGGGAAGACCGCACCGGCACGGGCACTATCGGCGTGTTCGGTCGGCAGATTCGCTGTGACCTGCGCGAGGGCTTCCCTTGCCTCACGACCAAGAAGCTGCACCTGCGCTCCATCATCTACGAGCTCCTCTGGTTCCTGAAGGGCAGCACCAATGTGCGCTGGCTGCAGGAGCGCGGCGTGAGCATCTGGGATGAGTGGGCCGATGAGAATGGCGACCTGGGCCCCGTGTACGGCAGTCAGTGGCGCGCCTGGCCGGATGGCAAGGGAGGCAGCATTGACCAGATTGCCAAGCTGATTGACGGCCTGAAGAATAATCCCTGGAGCCGCCGCCATCTGGTGAGCGCGTGGAATGTGGCCGAGGTGGACGGCATGGCTCTGCCTCCCTGCCACTGCCTGTTCCAGTTCTGCGTGATTCCGGCGCAGAAAGAGGGCGAGAAGCATGGCCTGAGCCTGCAGCTCTACCAGCGCAGCTGCGATTTGTTTCTCGGCGTTCCCTTCAACATTGCCAGCTATGCGCTGCTGCTCATGATGGTGGCACAGGTCTGCGGCTACGAGGCCCGCGAGTTTGTGCACACCTTCGGTGACCTGCATCTCTACAAGAACCACCTCGACCAGGCCCGCCTGCAGCTGAGCCGCGAGCCCCGCCCGCTGCCCACTATGCGCATCAACCCCGGGGTGACTGAGATTGACGGTTTCGATTTCTCCGATTTCACGCTGGAGAATTACGACCCGCATCCGCATATCAAAGCCGCTGTTTCCGTATGAGCCTGAGCTTCACAGGAGTGGTGGCCATGGATGCCGACCGTGCCATAGGGCTGAACAACGGCATTCCGTGGCGCCTGAAGGAGGATATGCAGCTGTTCAAGCGCATCACCATGGGGCATCCCATCCTCATGGGCCGCAAGACCTGGGAGAGCCTGGGCCGCCCGCTTCCGGGGCGGCAGAATATCGTGCTCACCCGCAATGCCGGTTATGTGGCCGAGGGGGCGGTGGTCATCACCGATATTGGCCAGCTGGAAACGCTGGAGCTGCAGGATGAGGAAATCATGGTTATCGGCGGCGCGCAGCTGTATGCTCAGCTGCTGCCGCAGATGCAGCGCCTGCACGTTTCCGAAGTAGCCGGCAGCCACGAAGCTGACACCTGGTTCCCCGAGTTTGCGCACCATTTTGCCACCCGCACCCCGCAGCAGGAGTACACAGGATTCACCCACGTGCTCTACGAGAAATGAGGGAATAGGCGTTGGTATAATTAGACAGTATCGCCAAATCCGAACAGGCTTATTCTGCGTGGTGGCAGCACACGCCTGTAAGTTTTGCGTGCAAAGTGGCGGCCACGGATTCGGGGTCGGTGCCGGTTTCGCTCAGGCGGGTGAAGTGGGTCGCATCGCTGTAGTGCACCACGTTCAGGGTGAGGGAGCCGTCCGCATTGTTCACGGCATAACCGCCCACGGGTACGGAGCAGTCGGCCTGCAGCAGGTTCAGGAACGCGCGCTCGCAGGAGATGCAGCGGTAGGTGGGCTCATGGTTCACACGGGAAACCATGGCGTTGGCGGCTGCATCGTTCTTGCGGCATTCCAGGGCAATGGCGCCCTGACCCAGGGCCGGGGGGAAGTCCTGCACGGGCAGCCCCACCACGCGAACCCTGGTGCCTTCCACCTCAAAGGATTCGCGGTCGTAGCCCAGCCGGTTCAATCCCGCGCGGGCCAGCAGGGTGGCAGATACTTCCGGGTTCTCCACCATCTTGCGCAGTCGGGTGGCCACATTGCCGCGCACGGGCACGGTGCTGGCTCTGCCGCCCCAGTAGGTGTGCACCATGTGGCTGCGGCGCACGCTGCCGGTGGCAATGACCAGGTTCTCCTCATCGGCACCGTCCTTCATGACCAGTACGTCCTGAATCTCCTCGCGGGGAAGCACCGCGGCCAGCGCAAACCGCTCATCGAGCACGCCGGGCATATCCTTGAGACTGTGCACCGCGCAGTCAATCTCGCCTGCGGCCAGGGCTTCCTCGATAGCGGCGATGAATACTCCCTTGTCACCCGTGTTGGTGGCGCTGTTCACCATGTGCAGCGGAATGTCCGTGCGCTGGTCGCCTGCCGTGGAAATAATCTTTATCGTACATTCCAGCCCCGGGTTGGCTGACTGCAGGGCTGCTATGGCCTGGTGGGTCTGTGCCAGTGCCAGTTCACTTCCTCGTGTGCCGATGCGGAGTATGCTCATGGAATGCTGTAGTTTAATTGAAAGATACCGGAATCTGCGAGCGGGTTTTACTGGTAAATATCCACCCCGAGGCGCTGGAGATCGGAGAGCGAGACTGCGCAGGGATCGGGGGCAACCAGGTGGCCGGGCTCGAGCTCGCGCGGGGTGAGGTCCATGCCCACGGTTGCTTCCTGGTAGGGATGGTTGATGCGCAGACCGAAGGCGCTGCCCGGGGGCGGGTCGATGGGGGAGGGAACATCCCCCGGCAGAATCGGGGTGCGCTGGCGCTTCGTGGGGTCGGGAACCGGAATGGCGGAGAGCAGGGCGCGGGTGTAGGCGTGGGCGGGGCGGTTGTAGAGGATATCGGCATCGGCCATTTCCACAATCTTGCCCATGTACATGACCGCCACCCGGTCAGAAATGTGGCGTACTACGGATAAGTCGTGCGAGATGAATAGGTAGGAAAGCCCCAGCTCCTGCTGCAGGGTGAGCAGCAGATTGAGCACCTGGCTCTGGACGGAGACATCCAGCGCGCTCACGGGTTCATCCAGCACCAGTAGTCTGGGCCCCATGGCCAGTGCGCGGGCTATGCCGATGCGCTGGCGCTGCCCGCCGGAGAATTCGTGCGGAAACTTCTCTGCCGCCGTGGAGGGCAGCCCCACCAGCTCCAGCAGAGCATCGACCCGGCGTTTGCGGCTGGCGCGGGTACCCATGCCCTGGATAAGGAGCGGTTCGGTGATGATGTGGCGCACGGTCATGCGCGGATTCAGCGAACCCGCCGGGTCCTGGAAAACCATCTGCACCTTGTTGCGCATGCTGCGCAGCCGCCACTGCGAGCGGTGGGTGATATCCTTGCCCAGCACCCGGATAGTGCCGGACGTGGGATCGAGCAGGCGCACAATACAGCGGCCTATGGTGCTTTTGCCGCAGCCGCTTTCGCCCACCAGCCCCAGGGTTTCTCCCGGTGCAATATGCAGCGAAACATCGTCCACCGCCTTCAGCGTGCCCATGCGGCGGCCGAACATGCCTCCGCGCACGGGAAAGTGCATGCAGAGTTTCGAGATTTCAAGGACGTTTGGCTCCGGCTTATCCATATCGGCGGTGTTCGCAGTACTCTAGCATTTCCTGCGCCCTTTTGCAAGTCAATAGCAGAGGGATTTTCGGGCTTGCATCGCCGGATTGTGTCTGTATAATATTCATTGCATATGGTGAGGCGTATCATCCGGTTTATCTCGGGCATTCTGGTGTCTGCTCTGGCTCTGTTGCTGTTCGGCACAGGTGCCGGAGTGTTGTTTGAGACGGTGAAGTACCATGTGCTTCCCGTGGTGCTGCATGTGGCGGCCAGTCGGCCCGTGGTCGAGCTGGAGAACCCGGCCTCGGTGGACCCTGCTCTGGAAGGTGAGCTGGTGGAGATTGTCCGCACCCCCGTGCGCTGCGATACTGTGCTGGAGGATGCGGATTTCGGGGTGAAAGTAAAGGCAGCCACGCTGCGGCGCTACTGGATTCAGGACAAAGAGAATAAGGCGCTTTGCCCGGATGCTGTGGATGGCTTTGAACTACACCGGGAGTTTGTTGCGCCCGAGTTCCGCATGGGCCCCTACCGCATTCCGGGGGAGCAGGCTCGGCGTTTATGGCGCGATGATACGGTGCCGCTGCAGCCGGAGCGCATCCCCGGGGCTCTGACCCCCTATCTGCAGCCAGGGAGCCCGACCCGCATTCTGCTGCCGAAGGCAGGGCTGCAGGAGCTGGCCTATTCTGCTGCATTGGATGGTGCCAGCACTTGTTATATCGGGAGACAGGAGGGCGATACCCTGGTGTGCGATGAGGAGGTCCTCAGGCTTGTTTACCTGCGCCAATGGTGGCTGCAGGCTCCGGGCAAGGTGTGGGATGATGTGTGGGGGGCGCTGCCTGGGCTGGTATATGCTTACCTCCTCTTCTGCGGAATGTTCCTGGTGCTGCGGTTTGCGGTGCGGCTGATGTTCAACGGCTTTGAGCTGTTCCGCGTTTCCTTCCTCTGGATGGCGGTGGTTGCGTTGCTGGGGCTGCTGGTGGGCGAAATCTGCTATGCTGCTGCCTCCAGAGCAGGGATGCTGCAAGGCCGCGACCTTGGCGATGCGTTGGGGTTTACCGCGCTTGCCCTGCTGGTGGCGCTGTGCTTCGTGCGGCGCTCAGCTTCGGCGGAAAAGACGCTGAAGTCCGGCTGTGAGAAGCCCGAGTAAGCAGGCGCCCGCAAGCTCGAGAAAGACAAAGGCTAACCCGGCTGCTGCCAGAATATCCCCATCGGCGCAGGCACCGGGTGGGTCGATGATGAGGCCGCCGAGTACGCCCAGCCAGCCAAGCAAGATGGTGACCACAGGCAGTGGCATCGGGGCTGCCCAGTTCAGCGGCTTATCTTTATCGCATATCGGGAGGGAAAGGATGACGGGCAATACAAGCGGGAGGATGCCCCAGGTCAGCAAACCTGCCAGCCGTACCAGTAAACCGCATTGGCTGTAGGGATACTGCGCCAGCCAGCTCCACACACAGACCAGCAGCCAGATGCCGCTCAGCCCCAGAGTGAGGAGACGTAGAGTGCTGTGGAAACGGGCTGCCATAACGCGGAATCAGAGAACCAGTGCCATGATGAGCATACCCGTGGCCACACCGTAGATACTCAGGTGGTGGTGGCCCCAGCGTTCGGCCATGGGGAGGAGTTCGTCAAAGGAAATGTAGACCATGATGCCCGCCACGGCGGCAAAGAGCACCGCCAGCAGGGTGGGGCTCAGGAAAGGCAGCAGAATGAGCATGCCCACCAGGGCGCCCAGCGGCTCGGCCAGACCGGAAAGCAGTGCCCAGTTGAAGGCCTTGCGGCGGCTGCCGGTGCCATAGAGCAGGGGAAGCGCCACGGCGATGCCTTCCGGGATGTTGTGGATAGCCACCGCCAGCGCCACCGAGGTGGCAATGCCGGTGTTGTCAAAGGCAGAAGCCACAGTAGCAATACCTTCGGGGAAGTTGTGAATGGCAATGGCCAGCGTGAAAAGCAGAGCCGAGCGCCGCAGCTTGTCATTGCCCGAGAACTCGCCCGTGGGCTGCACACAGTCCAGGCACCCGGGGGAGGGAACCTCGTGCGGGTTTTCGTCCTCGGGAATCATGCGGTCGATGATACAGGCCAGCGCCATGCCGCCGAAAAAGGCCAGCGTGGTCACCCATTTGGCATTCTCTGCCAGCATTCCGGCGGCAGAGGGCATGAGCTCCATGAAGGAGATATACACCATCACCCCCGCGCTGGCGCCCAGGGCAAAGGTGAGCATCCGCGTGTCGGTGCGCTTCACGAAAAGCGCCAGCGCCGCACCGATACCCGTGCTCAGACCAGCCAGCAGGGAAAGCACCCCGCCCAGCAGCAGATTGTCCTGTATGCCTGTCAGCATGCGCGCAGTTTAGCGGGTTTTGTCCGGCTTGTCAAATGGGAATTTGGCTGGGATATTACGCGCTGGCATAATTAAGCGAGATCGCTGTTTTCGGAGCACGGGACTTCAGTCCCGTAAATCACGGAGAGTTTAATCGGGACTGAAGTCCCGTGCTCCGATGAAATTCCTCGCCAACTTCCAATTTATCGAGCGGTAATATTGCCGCCCGTCATCATGCCGTATAATCGGTAATTGCCCGCTGCGCGTGCCATGTCCAGGGCGCAGTGGCCGTGTCGGTCGCGGCGGTGCCTGTCCGCACCATGCGCCAGAAGCAGGGCCCCCACCCGCCACCGGCCGCAGCGCGCCGCCAGCATGAGCGGCGTGGCACCGGACGGGGTGGTGGCTTCGGTATCTGCCCCGCGGCGCAGCAGGGTGGTGGCTGCTTCGTAGTGCCCCAGCCGCGCTGCGTGGTGCAGCGCTGTGCACCCGCGCGAATCCCGGGCGTGCGGGTTGCAGGCGGCGGCGTTGGTGGCGGCGGCAGCCTGTAGTTCCGGTCGCTTGCGGGAAACAGGTTTCGGCATGTCCGGCTGCCAGCCCGGTTTGTACCAGTCGGTCCGGTTTTCGTACCGGTAGTATGGGTAGAGCTCGCTGAATTTTCTGCCCGTGGCATCGGTGGCGTGCGTGTCGCTACCCAGCCTCAGCAGCGGCCAGAGCACCCGGTCGGTATAGCAGCGGTCGCTGGCGTAGGCATGGCGTGCGGCATGCAGCAGCGGGGTATCACCGCTGCGGTGGCGGGCTTCCAGGGGCAGGGGGCGGTGCAGCAGGTGGATGAGCCGCAGCACCCCTTCCAGCCCGTAGCGGATGCTGAGCCAGAAGGCTGAGTCGCCATCGCTATCCTCGCGGTAAGGCAGGGCGCCCGCCTGGATGAGCAGCCGCGCGGGCCGCACGTGGCGCTCGGTGTGGTAGTGGCTGGTCAGTCCGCTGCGACAGAGCCAGTTCAGCGCATCGCGCCCCTGTGCATCGGTGGTATTCACTTCGGCCCCCGCCTGCAGCAGGGTTTCCAGTGCATCATCCGCCCCGGCGCGCGCCGCCACCATCAGCGGCGTGAGCCCGTTGGCGCTGGGCTTGTTCACCTCGCCGCCCGCCGCCAGCAGCTTGAGCACCGTATCCGCCTCGTTGTGACAGATAGCGGCAAATAATTCATCATCTGAAGAGGTCGCATGTACCATAACCCTTCAGAGTAGCACAGCCAGCCCCGCGATGCAAGCCGGAATCCTCATTTCCGGGAAAAAAGGCTGAGGGGAAGAAATAACTTGACCCGGGAGAAGAGATTCTGTAGTATGAACTTATGCGGAGAACCGCCGCGTACTATACTTATGATAGATTTTGAAAATGGCAGTCTGTTCAAGCTTTCGCCCGTAGATCCGGAAACGCTTATGCCGCGGGTTGGTCCGCTGCTGGTGGAGGGGGAGAGTATCGTGGCGGCGTTCAAGGCGCTGCGCGATTCCGTGGTGTTCACCAACAAACGCGTGATTTCCATCAATGTGCAGGGTATCACCGGCAAGAAGGTGGATTTCACCAGCCTGCCGTACAGCAAGGTGCAGGCATACTCGGTGGAAACGGCGGGAACATTCGATTTTGACAGCGAGCTGGATCTCTTCTTCAGCGGTATCGGGCAGGTGCGTTTTGAGCTGAAAGGCAAGTACGATATCCTGGCGCTGAGCCGCCTGATTGCTTCCTACGTTCTATGAGCCGGAAAGCACCTGTCAGTCTGCAGCCTTCGGTATCTCGCATGCAGCAGCGTGTGCGGGCGGTGGCGGCGCTGCCGCCTGCGGAGCAGGGGCTGGCCTGCTACTGCGATGGACGGGCAAAGCAGGATTTCTGTGCGGCGGTGAGCGCCGGCGAGGAAGCGGCGGTGCTGCTGGCGCTGGATGCGGTGGCGGCGGAGCTGTGGCTCGGCCCGCATGATGCCGGGCGCTATGGCCGCGCCTTCCGGGCGGCACTGCGGCGCGCCTGCATGGCAGGCGCGATGACCGCGGCGCAGAAGCGGGTGCTTTACAGTATCGAGATGCGGAACCTGCGCCGCCTGACTCTGCGGGCCCGCCATACGCCCCCTGGCTATGAGCAGCAGCGGGCGGCGCGCCGCCTGCCGGGGCAGCAGCGGGTGATGCGGCTCTGCTTCGGCGAGTTGCCGGAGCTGAAGATGGATATGGATGACCTGCCGGAGGTGGAGCCTCCTGTGGAGTTGCTGCAGAAGGCGGTGCATCGCGGCTGGTTTTCCGCCGCCACGGCGGAAAAGATGGCGGCGTCATCGTATGATATGCTCATGGAGTTGCTGCACCCGCCGATTAAGGTTGCGGACCCGCGGATTGAGCCTGTGCCTGAGACGAAGATGCCGGATGTGACGGCGCAGATACCCGGGGATGCCTTGTGTTATTACTTCGGCTGCGAGGGGAGGAATACTGTTCGCTGGGTGGTGGCACCGTGGTGCGAGCTGCGCGGCCGCTGCGGCCTGGCGCTGGCGGCGGATGGCTCGTTCTTCGTAAACCAGGGGGAGTGGGGTGAGCCTTGCGGGGCTGTTCTCCAATACCGGTAATCAGTCATAATTTGCTGGACTTTCATTGCTTGTCGCGTTAGTATGGCAGCATGATGACTGCATATACACCGCTACTGGCGCACGACCCGGAGCTGATTTTAGGCCTGCTTGCAGGGGCGGTACTGCTGGTGGCTCTGCTGCATGCGCTGTGGTACTGGTTTGTGCACCAGGTGGGGTTCATGCTGGCTGCCATAGGGACGCGGGTGGAGCGTATGAGCAAGATACTGCTGCCGCTGGTGCTGGTGCCTGTTTCCGGATTGGTCACTATCTATGTGTTCGCGTTGGCTCTGTTTGCGGCACCAGAGGACGCGTCTGTTGTATGGCGAGTTGTGGGATTGCTGCTGCTGGTGCTGCTTCTGCTGGGGCTTCCCTATGGCATCGGTCGCTATATGCTGCGCTTCTCGCACAGGCGCAGCATTATTTCGGCACTGTGTCTGGCGCTTGTATACGGCGTGGTGCCGCTCGGGATGGGGCTCGCGAGGCCGGATTCCGGGACAGAGCCGGAATCCGCGCCTTCCCCGGCGCCTGCTGTTACTGCTGGTGAAGAGTGCGCTGCTTTGCCTGCTGATGAGCCGTGAAGCGCAGGCTGCAGAGTACTATGCAGGTGGTGGCCATGACGAGGAGAAGACCACCGTTGATGATACCGGCGTATTGCAGCTGGTTGAGCTGCTCTGCCCAGAATGAGTTTTCCCAGGGGGCGATGGGGACCAGCTCTGCAGGGAGCTCCTGCAGGGTGGAGTAGAGCATGATGCCCGCCAGAAGCAGCCCGGTGAACCCGATGCCGCCCTGGCACACCTGGTACACCCGGCGCGCGAGCCTCTGCGCCTGGTGGTGCCGGCGGATGAGCATGCAGATAGTCAGCAGAATGAAACTCAGCGCGGCGAACAATGCGGTGAATGATGCGCTGATGAGGAAGAGATGCTCATAATTTCCCAGTATGCAAATGGCTTCCCAGGGCGAGGCTACCTGACTGAAGGCACAATCCGGTGCAAAGGAGAAGCTGTGCAGAAACAACCACCCGGCGTGCAGAAACTGGAGGATGGAGCAGATAAGCAGAAGCAGGTAGGTTCTCATGCCGGGAGAGTGGGGAGGAATCAGGGAATGTCGTGAATGAGAGCCGGGGCTTTGGCTCCCGGGTAGAAGACTTTCCCCCCGGGCGGAAGGGTTTTATGGGAAAGCTTTCCATACTGGGTGACTTTGGTGATGCCCCCCTGTGCATCCACCTCGAACACAATGCGGCGGGTGCCGGAACCAAAGGAATACGGGGTATCAGTAGTGAGTGTGTGAGTGCGGCAGTGGGCTTCTTCGCTCGGCTGGTGGCTCTGCCACATTCTCTGGGTACTGGTCAGGGTACGGCCGTCTGCTGACAGTTTGTACACGACTGTATAGAATTGACTTACCCCGTCGCGTGTGACGGGCGGGTGGCAGCACTCCACCACCAGTGAGCCGGTGGCGGCATCCCAGTAAGGCGGGAGGGGCTTGCGGTCGAAACGGGAGGTCGTTTTCCCCGCGGCCGGTGCCTGGTAATTCCCGGGCAGGGGCAGGGGGGCGGCATCTTTCTGGTATTCCCAGGCCTGGGCCATGCCTGCCAGCAGCAAAAGAGAAAGAAGAGTGGATTTCATTATCTGTACAGACAGTTCCGGCTAACGGTTTGTTCAATCCTGCCGGAGCTGCTGCCACTCTTCCTGCAGGGCGCGGCGGCAGGCGGGGGCGCGGGAGGGAATGGAGTCGCCGCGGTTCAGCATCTGTTCGGCGGTGGTGCCGGAGTTGTTGCCGAGGCGGGGATTGGCACCGGCGCGGACGAGCAGGCGGATATTGGTTTCCTGCAGGTTCATGCAGGCGAGCATGAGCGGGGTGAGCCCGGCGGCATCGCGGGCATCCACTTCGGCTCCGCCTGCGAGCAATTGCTGCACGGCAGCGGAATCATTGCGCTTCACGGCATCGTGCAGCGTATCGGTCGGGGTAATCCGGGTGCAGGCGGCAAGCAGGAGCACCAGGGTAAGCAGCCATTTGTTCTTCATAGGGGGAGCAGATGGCCGCAGCCTTCCGGAAGGCTGCGGCCGGAAAGGAATCCGGGTATCAGAACTTGTGGTCGTCGCCGTAGCCGAAGTGCTCGGCGATGTAGTCCACGTCCTTATCGCCACGGCCGGAGCAGTTGGCGAGGATGGAGCCGCGGCGCATTTCCTTAGCCTTGCGGATGGCGAAGGCAATGGCATGCGAGCTTTCCAGTGCGGGGATGATGCCCTCGTAGCGGCAGAGCTTGAAGAAGGCATCCACCGCTTCCTCATCGCTCACGGTGTCGTACTTCACGCGGCCGATATCGTGCAGGAAGGCATGCTCCGGGCCCACGGAGGGGTAGTCCAGACCGCTGGCCACGGAGTACACGGGGCCGGGTTCGCCGTTTTCATCCTTGAGCATGATGGAGTTGAAACCATGCATGATGCCCTCTGTGCCGTAGGTGATGGAGGCGGAGTGCTGGCCCAGGGTGGGGCCGTGTCCCAGGGGCTCCACGCCATAAATGTCCACCGGGTCACCGAGGAAGGCGGGGAACATGCCCATGGCATTTGAACCGCCGCCTACGCAGGCGCACACCACGTCCGGCAGGTGGCCGGTCATTTCCTCGAACTGGGCGCGGGCTTCGTGGCCGATGACCATCTGGAAATCGCGCACCATCATGGGGAAGGGGTGCGGCCCCAGCACGGAACCGATGCAGTAGATGGCGTTCCTGTAGTCGCGGAGGTAGGCCTCGAAAGCGCTGTCCACGGCTTCCTTCAGGGTCTTGAGCCCGTGGCTCACGCACACCACGTTGGCACCCAGCATCTTCATGCGGGTCACGTTGGGCGCCTGCTTGGCGATATCTACTTCGCCCATGTGGATTTCGCATTCCAGCCCGAAGTAGGCAGCAGCCGTGGCCAGAGCCACGCCGTGCTGGCCGGCACCGGTTTCGGCAATAATCTTCTTCTTGCCCATGAACTTGGCCAGCAGGCCCTCGCCCATGCAGTGGTTGAGCTTGTGGGCACCGGTGTGGTTCAGGTCTTCGCGCTTCAGGTAAATCTGCGCACCGCCGACCAGGCGGGAGAGGCGCTCGCAGTGGTACACCGGCGTGGGACGCCCCTGGAACTGCTTGCGGATGCGGCGCAACTCATTGATGAACTGGGCAGACTGGCAGATGTCGTTGTAAGCATCGGTAATTTCCTTGAACGCAGGTTCGAGCTCTGCGGGAAGGTAGGCTCCGCCGAAGCGGCCATAGTAGCCGTTGGCATCGGGATAATTGCGAAGATAGGTGCGGAAATCCATGTTGGCGGCCATATTAGAGGATTTTTGCCGCCCTTGCAAGGATTTTCCGTGGCTTATTAAGGCCAGAGATGTCGGAATGCGGTTGTTTTATTACTCTTTTTGTGGTATAGAGTGCCCATGCACCGCTTCTGTTCTCTGATAGTTCTGCTGTTGTTCATGCTGAACGGGCCGCTGAATGCCGCCACGCACTGGTCCCGGGGTGTATCGGCCGAGGCCGGCTGGCAGGATTTCAATAAATCCTGGACCCGGGGCGAGACGGGTGATGACCTGCTTTGCTGGGCGGCGGTGTGTTCGAATCTGCTGGCCTGGTGGCAGCAGCAGAATGCTGCGCTTGTGCCGCAGGGAACACCCACCGGAGAGGCGGTATGGGCTGCCTACAAATCGGCCTTTGAAAACGAAGGCAGCGACCCTGACCAGGGGCTCCGCTGGTGGTTCAGTGGTGTGTATGCGAGGCAGAACCCCGGTGGTGGTATGAGCTGCGCCACGCTGCGGGATTCTGCCGCCGGTGGCTACTACCGGGAGCATGGGCCTGCGCCGGAGCAGTTGCTGTACAACGGCCGCTGGGCAGAGGTGACGGCGCAGCGGCTTACCGATGTGCTGCTGCGGGGATTCCGCCGGGGAGATGCCTTCTGGGTGGGCGTGTCGCTCCGCAAACCCGATGGCCGGCATTTCATGCATTCCGTCAACCTGTGGGGGATTGATGAGTCGGACGGCCGCATACAGGCCGTTTACATGTGCGATTCCGATGACCGCCTGACCATGCTGCACCGTATTCCTGTGGTGGAGTCAGAGGGGCGGCTGTACCTGGACTGCACCGGGCACCCGATGTATGGGCGGATAGGTCGCGCGGTGATTGATGTCTACACGGGGCTGCGCTGTTGCGCAGCGGAGTAAGGCGGCGCATCAGGGCAGGTTCCACGCCTTGCGGCGGCGGGTGTATTCCTCCCGGGGCAGGAGGATGTACACGGGCTTTTTGTCGGCTCTGAGGCGGGCGATGAACTGGCGCAGCACCTGTTCATCCATGCTGGTGCAGCCGGCGGTGGGGGCTTCGCCGCCGCGGCGCCAGATGTGCATGAAAATGGAAGAGCCGGCACCTACGCGGGGGGTGCCCACGCTTTCCGGCGTGTTGTGGTGCACCAGCAGCTTGATGCTGTGCGGGTAGTCGGTCTGGCGCATCTGCTCGCGCTTTTCCCAGGCTGTGGTGGCGGGGTGGTCAAGGCGCACGTGGCGGTTGTACAGCCGGGGGGTGCGGGGGTCGCTGACCCAGAGGTCATTGGGCCCTACCTGGACATAGGGAATGGCGGGGTCGTGCTGCACCGGGGTCGGGCTTGTGACCCAGAGCCCGCCCAGCGAGTAGATACCGGCGGGGGAACGGCCGTCGCCCTCGCGTTTGGTGGTGGCACCTGCAGGGTTGCTGTGCAGCCCGAGCCCCCATACGCAGCCTTTGCTGCCCAGTCTGCCGGCGTAGGGACCCAGCACGCGCACCCACTTGCCGGCGGCGTTTTTCTCCACCATGGTGAGGGTCACGTGGGAGCTGTTCCAGTTATCGGCAATGCCGATGATGGCCTGGGTGCTCTCGTGGGGCATCCGGGAGCACGCGGTGAAACTGAACACGCAGAACAGGAGGATGAGGGGAAGCAGATGTTTCATGTCCGTACCGTTTCAGCATAGTGCCGGCGGGAAAAAATGGCAAGTCTCCGGGGTGTCAGCGCGCTGTCACGCGCGCAGAAATACCGGAAAAATGGGAAAAATGCGAAAAATCTTCAGCTGACATCTTGAAAAATCCATTTTGTTGTGCTATTATTACACCATGCACGCGATGCGCAACGCGGGGCTGCCTGTACCCTCGCTGCTGGCCGTATCGCTCACTATCTCCCTTAATTCATCATGTTAAGTTCTGCACTCAATCCCGACCGCGCAACGCTTAATTTCCTGAACGCCTATTCCGAACAGGTACGCAACGCGGGCGAAAAGCTCCAGAAAGACGGAGCTGTGACGCAAATCTTCGGTAACCACCTCTACATCCAGGGGCGTGTTGAGACGAGGGTCGGCGTGTTCCGCACGAGTCTGCGCCTGCAGGGTAACCGCTGGTTCGGTTCCTGCACGGCAGAGGACGAGCGTGTTGCCGGGGCGTGTCTTATCGCCACCATGGTGGAGCGCATGTACCGCGGGGCTAATATGCCCGAAAGCCCGAATGAGCTGAACGAGATTCCCCTTTCCGACCTGCTGGAGGAAAAGCTGGGGCGTGATCTGGATGACCGCGAGTCTGATTACGTGACCAAGCTGGAGAAGCGCTACCGGCGCTTTGCCATTGAGCAGGAGATTCATGACCACGACCTGGTGCGTCTCAACCCCCGCTGGGAGATTACGGGGTATGAGGCGCTGGAGCTCTGGCCCACCCCGCCGCGCAATATCCTTGAATTCTGGAACTACATTGCCTACGCCTTTGCCAAGAAGCGCATAGCCTACCCGGAGTTCATGAATGTGGTGACTGACCTGGAGAAGGTGCAGAAGCGCATTTCCGAGTGGGAGCGTGAGAAGGAAGTGGGCACCTGGTACGAGCGTATCCAGAGTGTGAATGAACGCCCGCCGCAGCCGCCCCGCCACCCGCTTTTCATGCGTCTGGTCTCCACCATCAACGAGGCTCGCTTCGAGTACCGTTTTGACGAAAAGGAAGACTGGATTGCCATCCGCGAGCGCAGCCAGCTGGATGCCATTCTGGACGAATTCCTGAATGGTGCGCTGAAGTGCGACCCGCAGACGGATATTCTGCTCAATGTGCTGCGCAGCTATGCCGAGCGCCAGGATACCGTGATTCTTGACCTGGATGAAGAAGCCGCCTGCCGGGTGATGAATATCCTGTTCCACCAGGCGGCGCTCAAGGGGTATCTGGTGAACCTGGATGAGTGCTACTTCAAGGTGGTGCGCGAGCCGCTCAAGTGGATTTGCATAGATGACCCCATCGTTCCCGATTGCTATGGCCTGCAGCTGGTTACGGCTGCCGGTGTGCACGTGACTCACTCTGTGCGCCAGCTGCCGGGGCAGGTGGAGCTCTACCAGTCAGACGAAACAGTGTTCCCCGGCCCGCCCCGCTGGCTGGAAAGCACCGAGGTGGAGCCCCGCTATTCCATTCCCAAATCGGTGATTGACAGCCTGGACGGCGTGGAGTTCCTGCGCAAGATTGGTGCCACCCTGCCGCCGAGCATGGAGGAGCGTGTCATCGATATTGAGATGAAACCCACCTTCAGCATGAAGATTGTGCGCGGCCTGACCAGCGCCGATACCGAGCACGTGCTGCTGGAGGTGAATGCTCAGGATTCCCCCGGCCGCCGCCGCGAGCGCCTGGGCAAGGACGACTGGGAGCTCATCGAGCAGCAGCCGGTGAAGGATCACACCCTGCTGCGTTTCATCCGCGATTACCTTTACCCCATTCCCGGGCTGCTGGAGGAAATGAACTTCACCTACGATACGCAGGTGGAGGCGTTCAAGAGCCGAATCACGAAGCAGTTCCCCGAAAAATTCGCTGAATGGGCCAAGGCCATTCCCGAGTCCATCAACGTGGAGATGGATGAGAACCTCAAGTCCCTGCTGGCTGACCCGGTGGCTGCGGCCATCCGCTTCGAGGTGGTGAACCAGGAAATCGACTGGTTCGACCTCCGCGTGGTCATCGATGTGGAGGGCGTGACCCTCACCAAGGAGCAGATCCGCTCCCTCGTCTCCGCCCGCGGTGGCTATGTGCGCATGGACGACGGCCGCTGGATGCGACTCGAAATCAAGCTGGACGACGCCCAGCGCGATGCCGTGACCAAGCTCGGCCTCGATCCCTTCGATCTTTCCGGCGAGACTCACCGCATGCACGCCCTGCAGCTGGCCGACCCGCGCGCCGCCGAGGTGTTTGACCCGAAGGCCTGGCAGCGTATCAAGGAACGCACGGCAGAAATCAAGATTGATGTGAAGCCCGATGTGCCTTCCACTCTGCAGGCTACGCTCCGCCCGTACCAGATTGAAGGTTTCCACTTCCTGGCCTACCTGGCAGAGAACGGTTTCGGCGGTATTCTGGCTGACGACATGGGTCTGGGTAAGACCATCCAGTCCATCACCTACATGCTGTGGCTGCGCGAGGACTACATGCGCCGCAACAAGCAGGGACGCAAGAAGGTGACCATTCCCCCGGTGCTCATCGTGTGCCCGAAATCCGTGTTGGATGTGTGGGCCAGCGAAACCGAGAAGTTCGCCCCCGGCGTGCGGGTCATGGTTATCCGCAACAAGGAGCAGGCCGATGTGGAGAATATTCTCGCCAACTACGACATGGTGGTCATCAACTACGCCCAGCTCCGCGTCTGTGGCGAGCAGATCAACGCCATCAAGTGGCTTACGGTGATTCTGGACGAAGGCCAGCAGATCAAGAACCCGGATTCCAAGGCTGCCAAGGCTGCCCGCGAGATTAACGCATACAACCGCCTGGTGCTTTCTGGTACGCCTATCGAAAACCGCCTGCTGGATATGTGGTCGCTCATGGCGTTTGCCATGCCTGGTGTGCTGGGCAGCCGCGCCTACTTCAAGAAGCGTTTCGACAAGCGCAAGGATTCCCAGAGTCAGAACCGCCTGGCTGCGCGTCTCAAGCCCTTCCTCCTGCGCCGCACCAAGCAGCAGGTGGCCAAGGACCTGCCGCCGCGTACCGAAGAGGAGGTATACGCCAAGATGGAAGGCATCCAGCGCCAGCTGTACAAGGCGGAGCTGCGCCGAATCCAGAAGGCACTGCTGGGCGTGGATTCCGACGAATCGGTGAAGAAGAACTCCTTTGCCATTCTGCAGGGGCTTATGCGCCTGCGCCAGATCTGCTGTCACCCCGGTCTGGTGGACCCGAAGTACGCCAAGGAAGACAGCGCGAAGCTCACGGCTCTCTTCTACCTGCTCGACCAGCTGCGTGAGGAAGGTCACAAGGTACTGGTGTTCTCCCAGTTCGTGTCCATGCTCGAAATCATCAAGAGCAAGCTCGAGGAGAACAACTACCCGTATAACTACCTCACCGGTCAGACGAAGGACCGTAAGGCGGAAATCGAGAAGTTCCAGACCACCAAGGAACCCAGCGTGTTCCTCCTTTCGCTCAAGGCTGGTGGTGCCGGTCTGAACCTTACCTCTGCTTCCTACGTCATTCTGTATGACCCGTGGTGGAACCCTGCCGTGGAAAGCCAGGCTATTGACCGTACGCACCGAATCGGCCAGAAGAATAAGGTGATTGCCTACCGTCTGCTCACCCGCGACTCCGTGGAAGAGAAGATTCGCGTGCTGCAGCACCAGAAGAACCAGCTGGTCACCAACGTGCTCGGCGATGAAGGCTTCGCCTCCAGCCTCGACCTCAACGACCTGCAGTTCATTCTTGCCCACGGCGGCGAGGATAACGACGACGATGGCGTGGTCGATGTCTGATACCCGCAGTAAAACAACCTTCCTAATCACAAAAAGCCCCGCTCACATGCAGCGGGGCTTTTTGCGCTCCGTAGAGCGGGACGGTCAGGCCTGCGCTCCTCTGACCCGTTTCACAAAGTCCGGCCAGGCCTGTTCGTAAATCCAGGAATCGTGGTCGGAGCGGTGCAGGCGGGTGAAGCCGTAGCGTTCGGAGAAGGCGCAGCCATCTGCCGTCACATTATCGGTGACCACGCCCACGCAGGGCAGGGCGGCATAGGGCTTTATGGCGGCCTGCAGCAGCTGGCGGGTGAGGCCCATTCTGCGGAACTGGCGGTCCACCAGGATGCAGCTCAGAAACATGTGCAGCGGCGGCTGCGTGATGGGGGCCACATGCTCCAGCTCCATGAAATGGTCATTGAACTGACCCGCCCGCAGGGCTTCGTAAATGGCCTGCTGCACCGGAAAAAGATTCACGAACCCGGCCAGTTTACCCTT
The DNA here is from genome assembly GCA_045634905.1 of Akkermansia sp. GTDB lineage: Bacteria > Verrucomicrobiota > Verrucomicrobiia > Verrucomicrobiales > Akkermansiaceae > Akkermansia. Next base: position 316 of record JAZRBC010000028.1, on the reverse strand, counting down.
CACTTCGGCTGCCACCGTGCTGTGCGGGTGCAGGTCATACCAGCTCCAGGATTCCTCTGCCGGGGTGATGAATTCGGCAGCGTAGAACTGCAGCTCCAGCGCTTCCATTTCGCGGAAATGCTGCAGGGTAAGTTGCGGAATAATGGAGAAATCCATGGTGTGTCATGCGTTGCGGTTGAACAGGTATGCCGCGGGGGGCTGCCGCTGCCCCCGCAGTTCCCCGGCATGCGCCCGCCAGGGTGTCCTGGCACGGGCATGCAGTAAACTTCCATTGCCCGGAGAGTATACACCATGCTGCAGCTCAGGCAAGCCCAAT
>JAZRBC010000027.1:0-6372 GCA_045634905.1 Akkermansia sp. | reverse complement strand
AGGAACTGGCGCAGAAGTACTGCGACCTGCCCGTGAGCGGTATCGCCTGGTGCACCCGCAACAAGATGCAGGTATACCCCTACACCAGCACAGAGGATTTCACCCTGCGCTATGCAGGCAACCTGTTTGCCCCGGCAGCCGTGTTCGATGACTGGCTGCCCACCTATCTGGCTACCGGGGAAATGAACGAGCTGGATTAATTCACCGGCTCCACCCTTGCATCAGGTAGAGCTGAGAGTTCACACAGCGGGATTCCGAACCACCGGCCGGGGTAAAATACAGCTCCCACACAGAGGCATAGTATTCTCCCCACTCACCGCTGAACACGGTAAAGTCAACCGGTTCCGAAAGCTGGCATATCCGGCGATACGCCCTGGTGCTCATGCTCTGGAGCTGAGTATCCCTCACACTGAGCTCCTTGCCCTTGGTATATTCCCGGGCCTTCACGCAGAAAGTTCCGGCAGGATAATCAGCCGGAGCCACCAGCAGCAATCTGTACATACCGGGCTGCCCCATTTGCGCAAGCACGACAAACGGCTTGTCAGGCAAAGCGGGCACCAGAGAATCCAGCGTTTCCTGGTCAGGGCTGGCAGCCAGCGGGGCCATTGATTCATCCAGCAGCTGCATCCCTTTCAGAGAAAACCTAAAAGACTCACCAGAGCTCTGCTTATACCCCAGATAACGCCAGTCATTGGCAAACGCAGGCTCCCAGTCATCATCCTCGAGACAGAAACCGATGCACGCAGCCTTTTCCGGGTGGTACAGGCTCTCGAGAAGCGGGCTCGCCTGGAATCCCGGTGTCAGGACCTCGTGACAATATGCTCGCATACAATACTCATGCAGCAGTTCCGGAGCCTCTGCCGCCAGTTTCTCCAGATTCGCGGCCGTGGTGGGAAGCACTTCGTCAACACTTACGCTCATGGAATGGTCCGCCTTACACAAATCAGCATATTGCTGAACCACGTCGGGCAGCTCGGCATCATCCCCTTCATGCAACGGGGGCTGGAAATGCATACTCCGCGGCACCGCCAATGCGTGTTTTTCACCAGGGGCGCACTCCTGCGGCACGCTGATACCGAGCGTAAAATCATCGTAATAAGCCATGACGCTGACAAACGCCCCCGTCGTTATGGCAGGCATGACGAGCGGTATCGCCAGAGCGGACCATACCCAGGCCAGCAGGGCCCTCCACTGTCGCTGTTTCAGGCGGCGAATCGTGAACACCAGAAGCCAGGCGGCCAACCCCAGCAGCAGCAGCAACACCACAAGCCAGACGGCAGAATTTACCCATCCCAGGAGCATGCGCATCACCACACCCGCTCCACTGCTCGCGTAACCAACGCAACAGACGGCAAACATGCACAGCCAGATACCCAGCACGGTGAGCACCGGCATACACCATGTGCGCCCCAGCGCGCCTCGCATCCAGTCAGGAATAATTTTCATGAGTAGAGGAGATAAACCGCCGCAGCTGCGTGAACAACTGCGGCGGGTTTAAGCTTATTCGCTCAGCGCTTCGGCTCAGGCCTCCTCGGAGGTGGAACCGGTAGCGGTAGTGGTGGAGGGAGCCACAGGAGCGGTGAGCTGGGGCAGGTCGATGATTTCGATCAGAGCCATGGGGGCGCTGTCGGTCATGCGCTGGCCGAGCTTCACGATGCGGGTGTAACCACCCTGGCGGTCCTTGGTAGCCTCGGCAACCACGCTGAACAGCTTGGCCACAACCTTGGGCTGGGGCAGCGTAGCGAGGGCCTGACGGCGGGCGTGCAGGGAACCGTTCTTACCGAGGGTGATGAGCTTCTCCACGTAGGGGCGCAGGGCCTTGGCCTTGGCCAGAGTGGTGGTGATGCGGCCGTGGCTGATCAGGCTGCAAGCCTGGTTGGCAAGCAGGGCCTTGCGGTGGGAAGCGGTACGCTGAAGCTTGGCTTTCTTAACGCCGTGTCTCATAGTCTTTTATGGTGTGTTAGTGGTTTAATGTGTTGTTTATTGGAATCTTTACTCGTCGTCGTCGTCACCGAAGGCGTCGATATTGTGGGAGATGAGAGCCTGCAGGTCGGTGGCGCGAATCTCATCATTGTTCTCACGCATGCGGGAAGCGGGAGCGGGAGAAGCGAGGAGCTTGGCGTCGAACTGCATACCCAGGGACAGACCGTGCTGCACGAGCTTGTCCTTAATCTCGTTGAGGGACTTCTTACCGAAGTTGCGGTACTTGAGCATTTCGCTCTCGGTCTTCATGGCCAGCTGACCAACGGTGGTGATGTTAGCGTTGTTCAGGCAGTTGGCGGCACGCACGGAGAGCTCGATTTCGTTCACGCTCATGTTGAGCAGCTTGCGGAGCTGGGCGGTGTTGGCGTCCTGCTCGCCACCGTTGGCCTTGTCGAACTCAACGCGGCGGCTGTCGGCGTCCACGAACACGTCCAGGTGGTGGCGCATGATGCTGGCGGCCTGGAGCATGGCATCGGCGGGGCTCACGCGGCCGTCGGTCCAGATATCGAGCACGAGCTTGTCGAACTCAGTCATCTGACCCACACGGGCGTTGTCCACAGCGTACTTCACGCGGGTCACCGGGGAGAAGATGGAGTCAATCGGAATCACGCCGATGGGGCGGTCCTTGTCGTTGTTGTCGTCGGCGGTGTGGAAGCCACGGCCCACGTTCACCTCGAAGTCGCAGTCGAAGATGGTGCTCTGGTCAAGGTGGCAGATAACCTGATCCTTGTTCACCACGGAGTAGATGTGGTCGTCCTGGATGTCACCGGCGGTCACCACGCCCTGCTTCGTCACGCGAAGGGAAAGGGTGCGGGGCTCCTTGCCATAGTGCTTGAACTTGACCTTCTTGAGGTTGAGGATGATTTCGGTCACGTCCTCCACCACGCCGGGCAGAGAAGTGAACTCGTGCTGGGCACCGGCGATACGCACGCTGGTGATGGCAGCACCCTCCAGGGAGCTGAGCAGCACGCGGCGCAGAGAGTTACCGAGGGTGTGACCGAAGCCGGTCTCAATAGGCTCGGCAATGAAGGTCACGTGGTTGGGATCCTCCGGGTCAGCGATGCGCTTAAGCGTGTTCGGAATCTCGAAATGGGCCAGCTTGATGGGCCCCTGCTCCTGAATGATTTCGTCAGACATATTAGTGTGTTTGTGTGGTCGGGTTTCCCTCCTTGCGGGCTCTGCTTCCTGGCGGAAAGGGAGGACCAACGACCGGATTTTTAATAAACCCGCGCGGCGCAAAGGATACAGCTAAAGGCCTCACTTAGCAAGCCTTTTCTGCAAAAATGACAACTTTTGTTCCAGAATCGCCTGTTATCGGCGTTTTAATCTGATTTTTCAACCACAAAAACTGCTCCTGCAACGCCGTATTTTCTCCAGAAAGCGCATTTCTGGCATTTCGGCAGGCCAGAATACCGGCGGCATCGCAGCTCAACAGTTTTCCCTGCGCGGCTGGCGAGCCCCTCATTTTCTGGTCTTCAGGAAATAGAGCCCGGTGTATATGCGCGGGTCAAGGGCTATCCCCTGCTCCACCTGCGCAGCCAGCCAGGCATCTATATCCTCCAGCGGAGCTTCGCGCACGGTGATATCCTCACTCTCCACCCCGCCGCCGGCAGCCACGCGGCGCAGCCCGGTGGCCAGAAAGAAGGAGAGGCTCTCCGACGTGAGACCGGGTGAGGAGGGGCCATGGAAAAGGAACTCCACCGTATCCGCCTCGTAGCCGGTTTCCTCCAGCAGCTCGCGGCGCGCGGCAGCGGCATCGCTCTCCGGCCCCTCATCGCCGCTGAGTCCGGCGGGGAAGCAGAGGCAGCGCTGCCCTATGGGCGGGCGGAACTCCTCCACCAGCAGCACCTTGTTTTCCGGGGTGCAGGCAAACACCATGACCGCGCCCGTGTTGTTCACGCGCTCGCAGTACTCCCAGCGCCCCTCGCGCACCATGTTCAGGAACTTTCCTTTGTAAAGCGTTTCCATAGCAGAGAAAAAAAGGGGGGCGGCAAGTTCTGCACCCGCCGCCCCGGTTGAAAATAAGCGAAATCTACGCGTTGGCATCATTAAGGAATCAGCGCAACACCGAGACACAAAATGTAGAATTTTGAATTGTTGATGTAGAATGTATAGAATCTCCTGCGCCACTGGCGCAGCTGTGTATCGGGCGCGCCAGTGGCGCGGGGCCTGCCTCGGCGTAGCAAGCTCGGCGCCAGCCGTGACGCGAAGGCGGGAACCTGCACATTCAACATTCTACTTTCTACATTCAAAATTGCATCGTCATCCAGTTCGCAGAATTAATGAGCCTGACTATGCCGACGCGTACGAAATCTTACTCGCGCACCAGGGTCTGGAAGCGGGCCAGAATGCGCTTGGTCACGGGGCCGGCCACACCGGCGCCGATGGTGCGGCCATCCAGAGAGGTGGCGGCAATCACCTCTGCGGCAGAGCCGGTGAGGAAGCACTCATCTGCGCAGAGAATATCGAAACGGTTCATGACCTTCTCCACACAGGGAATACCGAGCTCAGCGCAGATATCCATCACCGCGTGGCGGGTGATACCGCCCAGGCCACCCTCGGTCAGCGGGGGGGTCTGCACCTCACCGTTCACCACGATGAAGATATTATCGCCCGTGCATTCGGCCACATTGCCGCGCTGGTTGAGCATAAGCGCCTCGCCGGCACCGGCTGCCACAGCCTCCATCTTGGCGGAAATGCCGTTCAGGTAGTTCAGGCTCTTCACCTGCGGGCAGAGAATATCCGGGTTCGGGCGGCGGAAGGAAGAGGTAATCATGCTCAGGCCCTTCTCGTACATCTCCTTGGGGTACAGGGCGATATTCTGCACGATGATGAACATGCTGGCCTTGGGGCAGTTGCGGGGATTCAGCCCCAGGTCGCCCACGCCGCGGGTCACCACCAGGCGGATGTAGCCGTCCTCCATGCCGCTGGCAGCCACGGTTTCCTTCGTAGCCTCGCACACTTCCTCGAAGCTCCACGGCAGCTCAATCATGAGGTAGCGCATGGAGTTGAACAGGCGCACGATGTGTTCCTCCAGGCGGAACACCTTGCCGGAGTAGAAACGGATACCCTCAAAGCAGCCATCACCATAGAGAACACCATGATCAAAGACGGAGACCTTAGCCTCGTCCCGGTCAACCAGCTTGCCATCGAACCAGATTTTCATGATAAAAAATTTATGTGAACGGAAGCATTATACGCCCTTTTCCCCGCATGTGAAGCAGAAAAATGCGCCATGTCCTTTTTTTATGATTGAACACCGCCCTGCCCCGGCTTATCATAACAGATAGAATATGACTGACCAGCCCCGTCCTTTGCAGCATCCATCCCGAATCTGGAATGCCATCGAATCCGTCTGCAACCGCGTTCTCTCCCGTTTCATCCCGGAGAAAGCGCTCCGCTGGTGCTGGGGGCTGCTGCAGCTGATTGTCACCCTGCCGCTGGCCCTGCTCGCGCTGCAAGACCTTCTGGGTATCGTCTATGTCAACACCGCCGTGACCGATTACATATGCGGAGAACCCATCATTGCCTGCGACTCCGCCACGGTCAACCCCGACAACGAAGGCCGGTTAATCAAGATTCAGGGTAAGATGACCGTGCCCGCCACCTCGGTTCAGGACCCCGTCCTGGGGCTGAACATCGCCGCCCCCTGCGCCCGCCGCTCCTTCCGCATGAACCCGGAGGGCATGGCTCAGCTTAAATCCGACCTGCCGGTAATCAAGCAACTGTTCACCGCAGATGACACCCTGACCACGGTGGACGGCCACATCGGCGCCTACCGCATCAAGCACCCGGAGGAGGCCATTCTGGAGCGCTACATCAGCGAAACCGCCGCCGCCACCCCCAGCCACATCACCCCCGGCACCCCGCCGGAGGGCATCACCATCAGCGATTCCCTGCAGATTTACACCGCAGACGGCATCCACCTGGGCACCGTCTCCTACCGCATCCCCTCGCAGCCGGAGCCCCCGCTCTACATCATCGGCCGCCAGTTAAACGGCTGCCTCGATTTATCCCAGCCCGGCACCTACGAAACCACCCCCTGGGTATGGGAGGAACGAAAGCGAGAAACCAAGCTTGATTTCAGAAGCGAAGAGGCTCCCATAATTCCCATCGTCTACCTGGCGCTGTGGGTGCTGCTGCTCATGCTGCTGGGCACCCTCCGCGCCATCTGGTGGAACCTGACCCGCAGGGCAGATATCCTGCGCCTGCCGCTCTGGCAGGCCGCCCTGCTGCTCGGCGGCGGCGCTGCGTTCCTTCTCACCGGTGCGGCCATCATCGTGCTCAATGAAACAGGCCTCCTCAAGCTGGAGCATATCATGATGCCCGGCCTGCTCTTCCTCATCCCCGGCTCAGGACTCCTCGCCTACGCCGTCCAGCTGTGGAGAT
>JAZRBC010000026.1:0-4022 GCA_045634905.1 Akkermansia sp. | reverse complement strand
TGGATGTTCGATTTTGAATTTTCCCATCTTCGCTAAAGCTACGCCGAGGCCTTCGGGAATGTATTGAGTTCCGCGGGCGCACACGCCCGCCGGTGGGGGGGGGATGCCGCTGCGGATATTGCGAGGGTTCATGAAATCGGGTATCATTGGGAAAGGTCCTTTTTGTCCCGATGAATGAACAGATATCGGCAGCGGTAGAAATGGAAGTTCCGCTGCTGATGCAGCGGAAACCAGTCGCACACCTTTGGTGTGCTCAATGAAATACACGCTCCGCGTGTATGAAATCGGCCCTGCGGGCGGATGAAAGCGCGGCTGCTGCCGCGCATGAATTACCGCCTGGCGGCGGTATGAAAGCGGCACGGGGTGCCGCTTTATATGGAGGAGCAGCGCTGGCGGAGGAGGTGGTCGCAGAGGACGAGCCATGCCATGGGCTCCACCACGGGGACGGCGCGGGGGAGTACGCAGGGGTCGTGGCGGCCTTTGCCGCGCAGGGTGGCGGGCTGGTGGGCATCGTTCACGGTTTCCTGCTCAATCATGAGAGTGGCGGTGGGTTTGAAGGCCAGGCGGAGGTTGATGGCTTCGCCATTGGAGATGCCGCCCTGGATGCCGCCGGAGTTGTTGGTGCGGGTGCGCACGCGGTCGCCGGCCATGTAGAAGGGGTCGTTGTGCTCGCTGCCTTTGAGCAGGGGGGCGGAGAATCCGCTGCCTACCTCGAAGCCCTTGCAGGCGGGGATGCTGAGCATGGCGTGGGCCAGGGTGGCCTCTAGCTTGTCGAACACCGGGTCGCCCAGGCCGACGGGGCAGTTGCGCACGGTGCAGGCCACGATGCCGCCCAGCGAATCGCCGGCGCTGCGGGCCTGGCGTATGGCCCCGGCCATCTGTTCGGCGGTGGCGGGGTCTGCCGTGCGCACGATGTTGCTTTCCACGGTTTCTGCGCGCACTTCATCGGCGGGAGTGGGGCACACGATGGTGTGCACCTGCTGCACCCAGGCCAGTACCTCTACCTGAGGGCAGATGGCCTGCACCACGGCGCGGGCCACGGCACCGGCGGCCACGCGGCCTATGGTTTCGCGGGCACTGGCGCGGCCACCACCGGCCCAGGCGCGTATGCCGTATTTGGCATCGTAGCAGTAGTCTGCGTGCGAGGGTCGGTAGGTGTGCTGCATTTCGTCGTACGCGGTGGAGCGCTGGTCCTTGTTGCGCACAGAGAGGGCAATGGGGGTGCCGAGGGTGAGGCCATCGAGCACGCCGGAGAGGATTTCCACGCTGTCGGCCTCTTTGCGCGGGGTTACGATATCGCTCTGCCCCGGGCGGCGGCGGTCCAGCTCGGCCTGAATCATCTCTGCGGTGAGGGGAACCCGGGCGGGGCAGCCATCAATCACTACGCCGACGCCCATACCGTGGGATTCGCCCCAGGTGCTGATTTTGAAAACGGAACCGAATGAACTGGACATAATAAAATAACGCAGCGCCATGATACCGCAAGCAATGGGGCATTGCAAGCATTTCGTATGGCTGCGTGGGGCCTTTTGTACCGCCGTCAGGCGGTAATTCATGCGCGGCGACCGTCGCGCTTTCATCTGACCGAAGGGAGGATTTCATACACGGGCCTGCCCGTGTATTTCATTGAGCCGCGTATGCGGCGACTGGTTTCCGCTGCAATAGCAGCGGAACTACCGTTGTGCTAGTTGATGATGTTTGTGCATTCGTTGGGATAGGGAAAGTTTTCCCAATGAGCTCTGATTCAATTGGCGCACTCTATAATGGAAGTACCGCCGCTGATGCAGCGGTAACTAGTCGGCCCTATGGGCCTCAATGAATTACAAGCTTTGCGTGTATGAAATCCCGGCATGCGCCGAGATGAAATGCAGGCGCGGGCGCCTGCACGAAATACCCTCGCTGGGCTCGGGTACATGAGGGCGCGTTGCTCCTTCAGTTTGAAACAAGCGCAGAGGAAATCTCGCAGATGTAGAGTTTGTGGAGGGGATTGGATTCCTCGTACCAGGCGGGGGAGACTTCGCTCCAGTCGATGAAGTCGGCCTCCTGCAGGGAGGTGCAGAACATCTTGCGGCATTCGAGCACGAGCTCGGCGTTCTCAAAGGTGGGCAGGCCGGCGGGGGTGGTGGCAGGCACCAGGGAGGTGGCGGCCATTTTGTCGACATCGCGGCCGGAATTGCGGCCGCAGAAGACGAGGTCCTGGCGGTACTGCTCGGGCATGAAGCTGAGGGTGAAGGAGGGCTGCGCGTCGATGAAGTTCACGGTGTGGCGATTGGGGCGCACGAAGACGAAGGCCACGGGGCGGTTCCACAGGTAGCCGATGCCGCCCCAGCTGGCGGTCATGCAGTTGAAGTTCTCCGGGGTGCCGGCGGTGATGAGCATCCACTGCTTGCCGATGAGCTGCACGGGGCTGGTGGTGATTTCGGTGATGTCGATATTTTTCATCATAGTTTTATCTTGCTGCAAAACGGCGCGCCCGCAGGCGCGCCGTAGTTAAATGGTTATCTGGTGGAGTTCACCGGTATCAGCGGCTGTAGTTGCCGGGATCCTGGGTGATGGTCACATCGTGCGGGTGGCTTTCCTGGAGACCACCGGCGGTGATGCGCACGAAGCGGGCGTGGTCGCGGAGCTCCTGGAGGCTCTTGGCGCCGAGGTAGCCCATGCCGGAGCGCAGGCCGCCCACGAGCTGGAAGATAACGTCGGCCAGCATGCCCTTGTACGGCACGCGGGCTTCCACGCCTTCGGCCACGAGCTTGCCGCTGCCGTTCTGGCCGTAGCGGTCGCCGGAGCCGGCACGCATGGCGCCCAGAGAACCCATGCCGCGGTAGGTCTTGAAGTTACGACCCTGGTAGTGCACCACAGCACCGGGGCTTTCCTCGCAACCGGCCAGCAGGCCACCCATCATGATGAGGTCGGCACCGGCGGCCAGAGCCTTCACCACGTCGCCGGAGTAGCGGAGACCGCCGTCCGCAATCACGGTCACGCCGGCGGGGCGGGCTACGGTGGCCACCTCCTGAATGGCGGTGAACTGGGGCATACCCACGCCGGAGATGATGCGGGTGGTGCAGATGGAACCCGGGCCCACGCCTACCTTGATGGCGCTGGCACCGGCGGAGATGAGGTCGCGGGCACCGTCCTGGGTGACCACATTGCCGGCCACCACGGGCTTGCCGAGCTCGCTGAGCTTCTCAATCACGTGCAGCACGCGGCTGGTGTGGCCGGTGGCGGCATCGATGAAGAGAGCATCGGCACCGGCGTCCACCACAGCTTGAGCGCGGGCCATGAACTCCGGACCCGGACCCACGGCAGCGCCGCAGCGAAGGCGCCCCAGCTCATCCTTGGTGGATTCCTGGAAAGCTTCGCGCTTGCGGATGTCGGTGTCGGTGATAAGGCCGACGAGGCAACCGTTTTCGTCCACGAGGGGGAGCTTTTCGATGCGGTTGCTGTAGAGAATCTTGCGGGCTTCCTCCTGCGTGGTGCTGGGGGTGCCGGTGATGAGGCGGCTCATGGGGGTCATCACGTCAGCCACAGTGAGCTTGTCGAGGTCGTGGCCATCCACTACGCGCATGTCGCGGCCGGTGATGATGCCCACGAGGATGTTGCCCTCGGCGATAACGGGAAGACCGGAGAAGCCGTTTTCGAGCATGATGCCCTTCACGCGGCTCAGGCTCATATCGCTGGTCACGGTGAGGGGCTTGGTGATGACGGCGTTCTCGAAACGCTTTACCTTGGCCACCATGGAGGCCTGGTCATCGATGCGGTTGTTGCGGTGAATGACACCCAGGCCGCCTTCGCGAGCCATGGCAATGGCCATTTCCACCTCGGTCACCGTATCCATGGGAGCGGAGAGGAAGGGAAGGCGCAGCGGAATGCCAGCGCAAAGCTGGGAAGAAGGGTCGGCCTCGCCGGGAAGAATCGTGCTCAAGCAGGGAAGCAGAAGCACATCGTCAAATGTAAGTCCAAGCTGAATTTCTGCCATAGCGGAGACTACTACGCCACGCACCATTTTGCAAGCCTAATCTGAC
>JAZRBC010000025.1:0-7349 GCA_045634905.1 Akkermansia sp. | reverse complement strand
CAGCCCTGCCTGAGCTGGTGCCGGGAGAATATGGCGCTGAATGATATCGACCCCGACGACCACTACTTCTGCAAGGGCGATGCCTTGCACTGGCTCGACCGCTTTGCCCGTCAGGGGCGGCGCTTCGATGTCATTGTGCTGGACCCGCCCACCTTCTCGCGCGATGAGAAGGGGCACGTCTGGCGCGTGGAGCGGGATTATGACCACCTGGTGAACCTGGCTGCGGCTTGTCTGGAGCCGGGCGGACGCATCCTGTGCTCCACGAATTGCCGCAAACTGACCATGGCGGCATTCCGTCGTATGGTGGCGGCCGGAATTCCCGGAGCAAAGCTTGTTTCGGTGCCTATGCCCTTCGATTTCGATGGCGAGGACTACCTGAAATGCATCTGGGCGCAGAATTAACGCCGCCCCTTTGTGTTCTTTTGTGCCACTCCATATAGTGTGTGCATAAGTGCGCGTCCACACTATATGGAGTATGTATGAAATGGCTCCTGAATGCCTTGGAATCCTGCGGAATCAATGCTTTCTGACGCTGTTTCAGAATGTTGGATGTAGAATGATTCTAAATCCTGTATAGGTGATAGAATACACAATATATAGTATGTAGGAAACAAAAGCTCTGCTATATTTTGTATAATGAAAAGTGCGACCGTATGCTTTTTTTTGCTTGCAAAGGGGTGTTGTGCGTGGTAGAGTTGCCCCTGTGCACCGAGCAGCGACCCGCCTGCCGGGACGCCCCGGTAAACGGGTACATGAAACTCACCTAACCTCTCACGGAACATGCCTGAAATCATCAAACGAAACGGAAAGCGCGAGCGCTTCGAGGCCTACAAAGTACAGCAGGCCATCGAGAAAGCGTTCCACGCCTCACAGGAGGAGTACAATCCTCTTGTCTATGCCAATGTGCTGGATAAGCTGAAGCACGAAGAATACCTGCCTGTGGAAATGGTGCAGGACCGCATCGAAAAGGAACTGATGCGAGCCGGCGCTTACGACACAGCCCGTAATTTCATTAAATACCGTTTCCTGCACAAGCTGCAGCGTGAGCAGATTGCCGGTCTGTACCAGGGCAACACCTGGGTGGATTGCAAGCAGACCATTGAGGAGTACATCGGCAACACCGACTGGCGTATCAAGGCCAACTCCAACACCACTTACTCCAACGCCGGTCTGGTGAACAACACCGCCGGTAAGGTGATTGCCAACTACTGGCTGGACCAGGTGTATACCCCCGAGGAAGGTGCCGCCCACCGCAACGGCGACTACCACATTCACGACCTTGACTGCCTGACCGGTTACTGCGCCGGCTGGAGTCTCCGCGCCCTGCTGAACGAAGGTTTCAACGGTGTGCGCAGCCGTGTGAACAGCCGCCCGCCCAAGCATTTCCGTGAGGCTCTGGGGCAGATGGCCAACTTCCTGGGTATTCTGCAGAGTGAATGGGCCGGTGCCCAGGCATTCAGCTCCTTTGATACTTACCTTTCCCCGTACCTCTTCAAGGATCAGCTGCCTTACAAGGCTGTGAAGAAGGCGCTGCGTGGCTTTGTGTACAATCTGAACGTGCCCAGCCGCTGGGGCCAGAGCCCGTTCACCAACGTGACCATCGACTGGACGGTGCCCCGCGACCTGCGCGAGCAGACCCCCATGTCCAACAACCAGCACATCTTCGAGGGCGTGGAGGACGAGGAGCTTCTCGCCATTGCCAAGGCTCGTGGCGTGGATAGCCTGACCGATCTGACCTACAAGCATTTCCAGCCGGAAATGAAGGTCATCCAGAAGGCTTTCTACGAGGTGCTGACCGAAGGCGACAGCACGGGCCAGCCTTTCACCTTCCCCATTCCCACGGTGAACATCACCGAAGACTTCGACTGGGATGACGAGAACGTGCCGCTGCTGTTCGAGAACGCCGCCAAGATTGGTTCCTCCTACTTCCAGAACTTCATCGGTTCCCAGTACAAGTTCGACGAGAACGGCAACAAGATTATCGACGAAGAAGCCTACAAGCCGGATGCTGTGCGCTCCATGTGCTGCCGTCTGCAGCTCGACCTGCGCGAACTGCTCAAGCGCGGCGGTGGTCTGTTCGGCTCTGCCGAAATGACCGGTTCCATCGGTGTGGTGACCATCAACCTGGCGCGTCTGGGCTACCTGTACAAGGGCAACAAGAACCTGCTGTACAGCAAGCTGGGCGAGCTGATGGATCTGGCCAAGGACACGCTGGAGAAGAAGCGCGTATTCATCAACACGCTGTACGAGCGCGGTCTGTATCCCTACACCAAGCGCTACCTGCCGCACCTGCGCAACCACTTCTCCACCATTGGTCTGAACGGCATGAACGAAATGCTGCGCAACTTCTCCAATGACCGGATGAACACCGCCGAGCCCGTTGGCATCGCCTTTGCGGAGGAGGTGCTGCACTTCATGCGCGAACGCATCCGCGGCTACCAGGAGACCACCGGCAACCTCTACAACCTGGAGGCCACCCCCGCCGAAGGCACCACCCACCGCTTTGCCCGCGAAGACCAGAAGCGCTTCCCCGATATCATCCAGAGCGGCACCCCCGGCCACCGTTACTACACGAACAGCTCGCAGCTGCCCGCCGGCTACACGCACGACCTGTTCAAGGCTCTGAAGATGCAGGACAAGCTGCAGTGCTGCTACACGGGCGGCACGGTGTTCCACATGTACATGAACGAGGCTATTTCCTCCCCCGAGGCCTGCCGCGACATCGTACGCAAGGTGCTCACCAACTTCAAGATGCCCTACATCACGGTGACTCCGCTCTTCTCCGTGTGCGAGAAGCACGGCTACCTCCGCGGCCGCCACGACTTCTGCCCGCTCTGCGACCAGGAGATTATCGACCGCGCCCGCACCGAGGAGCAGCCTGAGCTGCCGCTCTTCTGATAAAAAGTCTTCAAACCCCGAACCAATAGAAACAACACGACCATGAGCGATCAGGAAGTAAAACCCGTATACAAGACTGACGAGCAGCTGCTGGCTGAGCATGCCGAGGAGCGCACCAAGTGCACCGTTTACACCCGCGTGATGGGTTACCACCGTCCGGTGGAGACCTTCAACGCCGGTAAGCAGGGTGAGTTCGAGGAGCGCGCGCACTTCGAAGAGCCCTGCGGCTGTGGCTGCGACGCCATCCTCAAGTAATTCGCGTTGCGAATATCAGGTTATGCGTCACCCCGCAGATATCACCCCGCTTACCTTTCTGGATTACCCGAAAAAAGCGGCCTGTATCTTCTGGTACACCGGGTGTAATCTGCGTTGCCCCTACTGCTACAACCCGGAACTTGTTCTGAGTCATGGCGGCGGGCAGGATGAGATGGCTTTCCTCCGCGAACGCGCCGGCTTCTTAGATGCCGTAGTGCTTTCCGGAGGAGAGTCCACTCTCAATCCCGATATTGTTGAGACCTGCCGCGAGATCAAGAAACTCGGCTACCTTATCAAGGTAGATACCAACGGCAGCAATCCGCAGGTCATCCGTAACCTGCTGGAAGAAAAATTGATTAACTACGTGGCTCTTGATAACAAGATGCCTTCCAACCGCAGCTGGCGGCTCCCCGGTGGCAAGCTCCTTTTCGAACGCTACCAGGAGACCCTGAAAACTCTGCTGCTATATGGTGTGGAGCACGAGGTGCGCACCACGGTGCATCCCGACCTGCTGGATGAAGCCGATATCCTGCGCATGATTCGCGACACCCACTCCCTCGGTTACTCTGGGAACTACTACCTCCAGTTCTTCTTCGAGCCCGATAAGGGCAAGACCCTCGGGAACCTGGAACCACCCCGTCGCCGCTACGACCGCCGGCTGCTGGATGACATGAGCCCGCTGAAAATCGGCTATCGTAATTTCCCGGAAGACCGGTATCGTTAAAGGTTGCCCGACGCGTTGGCATCATCAGAAGTCACCTCTGCCCAGGGGGAGGCTGCGCCATAACCGGGTTTATCGGGGAAGTTTCGCCCTGAAATGCCCGGTGAGCCTGAAGCTGAACAGGCAGTCTTCTTCTTCGGTTCCGGCGCCTATGTTGTGAAAGCAGAGCGGAATTCCCTCCGCAGATTTCCGGTTGCTCACTATCATGGCGTGGGGAATGGTGTCGCCTATCAGGCAGGTGACAATATCACCCGGTCTGTAGTCTGCCGGATTCTGCGTGACTGGCAGGCTCCAGCCCTTGCGCCTGAAATAGACCATCTGGTTCGGAACGCGGCGGTGGTCGATATTCCGGTCCGGTCGTTTCTGCCCCCACATGTGGCGGGCAGGGTAGGCTGAGAAGTGCCGGCGCATGTCCTCGTGTATTTCTTTCTGTATATCAAGTCCCAGCACGCGCAGTGCCCGCACCACTACATCCGCACAGGTGCCGGTTTCCTCCGGCACATCGCCGCCGGGGTAGGGGATAGGCAGGTAGGAAGCGTCGTAATCGACTGTAACTCCGACCTGCTGCCGGGCTGCGGTCACGAGCCGCTCGTCGGCAGTAGAGATACTTCCCAGCAGGAGAAACGTGAGCAATGCTTTCGTCTGCGTTGTAGTCATTCGTGGTAAGGATTGTGTGTGGTCCGGGGTATGCGGTGCTGGTATGCTTCGTATTCTAGGGAAAAAAGATGAATGATGCAAGAATAATAAGCAGATGCGTAACATTGTCCTTGCTTTTTTCTGTCAGTTGTGGTATTTTTCGTGTCAGCATGAAGATTAAAACCTGTATCGTAGCCAGTGCCGCCCTGGTGGTGGCCTCCTGCAGTTCTACCGATAATACGGTGGTGACCAACCGCAGCACCGTTGTGGCCAAGCCCTATGGCACCCCCACAGGGCAGTATCTTGCGCTCCCCGGCCAGGCCGCTGTTGCCGTGGGTGGTGGCAGTGTGGATTCCGCCTTTGATGCCCAGGTAGCGCAGTACGGTAATCAGACCTCCTCCGCAGCCAATTACATGGGCGCTACCATGAGCAATGCTGCTGCCAACACTGTCGCCGGCGTACTCGCCCCGCTGCAGCAGACTCCCAGTCCCATGCTGCCGCAGTCTGCCCCTGCATACACCACCCCCTCCTATATTCACCAGAGTGCCGTTCCTGGTCAGGCCACCGTGGGAATGACTCCCGGTGTGAGTGCCATGCCCGGTATGCCCATGGCCGGCGTGCCCATGAACTACTCGGTGCGCATCACCAACAGCACCAATGGCAAGATTTTCGTAGAGGCTCAGGATGCCGCCGGCACCATCTATCCCTGCGGCTTCATGGATGGCGGCCGCAGCGCCACCACTCCCATGGAACAGGCAGATCCTATCGTAGGCCCCATCACCATCGTGGTGCGTGACCCGGATAAGGAAGGCGCTCCTGAAATCCGTCGCTTCAAGGTGAATCCGCCGCAGAGCTATGCTAACCAGACCGTGGGTATCAGCATCATTGCCGGTGGCAAGTACCACGCCAGCGTGGATGGCAACGTGTACGCCAGCGGCGAATCCATCACCCCGGCTCCTGTGGCTGTACCTGTGGTGACTCAGACCACCACCCCTGCAGTGGGTGGTACCATGAGCTACACCGTGAAGATTACCAACACCACGCCCGGGCGCATTCTGGTGGAAGCCCGCGATGCCGCCGGTGTGGAATACCCCTGTGGTGAAATGGTGGGCAACGCCAGCTGCGTGACCCCCATGGAGCAGGCCGCTCCCATCAAGGGGCCCATCACCGTCATCGTGCGTGACCCGGACAAGGAAGGCACCCCTGAGATTCGCCGTTTCAAGGTGAACCCGCCCGCCAACTATGCCGGCAAGACCTTCGGTATCAGCATCGTGCCCGGTGGACAGTACCACGCCAGCATCGATGGCCAGGTGTACTACACCTACACCCCGCCCGAGGCTCCTCCCACTACCAACCCGGTGCCCCAGCCCGTGGCTCCTGCAGCTCCTGCCGCAGCCCCCGCTCCTGCAGCCACACCGGCAGGTGTGTAAGATATAGGAAGCAACACATTTTCCTGGCTTTTTCCGGAGCCTCTTTCCTGGTGGAAAGAGGCTCCGCTGCTGTCTGCTTCCTTGCGTTTCCGGCACCGTGCTTCTATACCATAGCCATGTGCAAGCCATTCAAAGACTACCTGACGCTCACCCGCGAATATATGCGGGAAATCATCACCTTCGGCGGATTTGCCCTCGTCTGCTTCGTGTACAGCGATTTCCGGCAACTGGCCCGCGACCAGGCCACTACCGCTGCCCAGACCGTGGAAATCCTGCGAGCCATGGATACCCGCCTCTCCGTCATCGAACACCACGCAGCACCTCAGAGCAAATGAAAACGTCCATCATCCGTATCCAGCAGCATCTCGGTCTTGCGGCAGATGGCATCATCGGCCCCCGGACCCTCCGGGCCATCTGCACCGCTCTCGGCCTGGCAGACTCCCCCGCCTGGCCATCGCAGAGCAGTGTGCGCCGTGGCTGCAGTATCTTCGGTGCTCCCGGGTGCGAAGAAGCACTCGTCAGCATTCTACCCGCCTACCAGCTTTATTATGAAGGAACCCCCATTCGCAGCATACGGGTGCACCGACTCATAGCAGCGCACGTGCAACAGGCACTCCAGGAAGTGCTTGCCCATTACGGAGAGAAAGAAATCCGGCGGCTAGCCCTGGACCAGTACGGCGGCAGCTATAACTACCGCCCCACCACAAGCGGGAATGCACTGTCGATGCACGCCTGGGGCATTGCGCTCGATTTCGCCCCGCGTACCAATGGCTATGCCCTCCGGTCACCGCGCGCCACACTTTCTCACCCCGATTGCTCCGCCTGGTGGCAGATCTGGGAGCGTCATGGTGCCGTTTCCATGGGGAGAGAGCGCAATTTCGACTGGATGCACCTCCAATTTGCCACTCTTGACTAAGAAAATGAAAAAAATATCAAATTCGGCTTGCATTCCTCATTCGTATCGTGTATACTTCGCCCGTCCTCACCCGGAGGACAAACTACAGAACGGGGTATTAGCTCAGCTGGTAGAGCACTTCAATGGCATTGAAGGGGTCAGCGGTTCGAGTCCGCTATGCTCCACTTAATCCCAGAAACCGAATCAGAAAGCAATCTGGTTCGGTTTTTGCTTTGCATTGATTTTCAATACCCTCGCGCGCTTAGTCATTGCACGCTTGCTAGCGATGCCACCGCCCTGCCGGGCGCAAAACAGCACCAAAAGGTCAAAAAGCCTAAGCACGCCTAAGCCCCTTTTTCTAAGCGCGAATTCATGGGTCAATAGCAAAAAGTGTGGAATTTGAATTTTCATATCACAATGTGCCCACATTCAATTAAGACTCTTAATCGGTAGTTCTGAAAGTTACGATAGCCATAGGCGCGGCGTTGAATTAATTTCATTTTTCTATGGAAGC
>JAZRBC010000024.1:0-7392 GCA_045634905.1 Akkermansia sp. | reverse complement strand
TGAGACGCAAGCGCAAACTTGCTGCCTGGAATACGGCAGAATTGGAACGCATCCTCTTTGGCTTACCGGGCGAAAATAATTAAATCCAGCGCTTTTCTCCTTTATTGCCCTTTTGTCATATTCCTAATGCGTCTGCCCTGGGGTATATACCGAAATAAAGGAGGTTCCGTTCTGATGAAGTGCAACCGATAATCGCTTCACCGCAACTATGAAAAACACAGCTCAGATTTATGTATGGACAGATTGGGGCTTGCATTAACCGAAGAAATATCATAGGATTTCTACCACGGATAAGATGACTCATGCATAAATTTCTATTACCCATTCTCTTTTCAGCAAGCATAGCGCAGGCAACGGAACAGACCGTTACTCTGCAAGGGGAATACGGTGAGGCCTCCATATACAACTCTCAGTATTTCGGGACAGTCTTCACCATAAAGGACACCCCCGAGCGCTATGAGCTGGTTTATTCAGGGGGAGAACCCCATATTCTCGGCTCGTCGCTCGGGCTGCAATCCATCACCCTGAATCAGATCTATTTTCATAACGAAAACGAGACAGAATGGAACAAGACCTACAGTCTCTATCTGTATGTGACGGATGAGCAGAATCAGGTTCTGGGCATCTCATCCCCGCAGGAAATCAAGGTCAGCAAAGGGGATGCCGACATTCTGCCGGACAAAGTACAGGATTACACCTTCAGCTTTTCTTCAGATGTAAATCTGACAAAGGATGCTCTGTACAAAGTATATTTCAAGGGGTCCGACCACGCATATGATGAGAGCGGTATCATTACCACGCAGGACCCGAAGTTCCTGAGTTCTCATGGTGCCGTGATTTTCAATGATTCCCATTCAAACGAATGGGGCGTCATGGATTCACGGGGTGAACCCATATCCGGCGGCTGGGCGTATGGAATGAGTATCACGCTCACCAACGGCTCCAGCATCCCCGAACCTGCTTGCGCCGCACTGGCAATGCTGGGACTGGTCGGGATTGCAGCACGCCGCCGCCGCTGAACCAGCTTTCAGAGCAACGGATTCTGAGGAATGCAACATTAATCGACCGGCAGAATATCCGGCCAGGTGCGGAAGCTGACCCCGGCGGCGCATTCACGGATATATTCCTTGCGCAGCTTTCCGGTATAGGACGCTGCAGTAATACGTTCCAGCTCTGGCTGGTCATCATCCGCATCCTCTTCCACCAGCTTGGGAAGACCAGGACCCGGGTCTGCCGGAATACCACCGGTGATTGTACCCCAGCAGAGAATTTCCTCGAAGGTGGTGCAGGATGAGAGCAGGTGAGCCAGCACGTCTGAATCGTAGAACTGGGTCATGAGGTCATCATCCGCAGCAAGACTGCGGCCGATGCTCTGCTTGAGCGCCGGTATATCGAGTGCCCCCTCGCTCTGTAAGCGGGAAGCAGGTGCGGGCTTGCCGCGAAAGGCTGTGATAGTGAATACTCCGGATTTGCTGTAAATAGTGCAGCCGGTCAGGTCTGAAGCAGACGCAAGCTCTGCGGGGCTGGTCACAAGCTCAGGTGCATCGTCCTCATACATAAGCAGCAGGGGAAAGCTCATCTCCGTACATGTGCGCTCAAATGGTTCAGCCGCAGGAGGACAGGAAGACTGCCCCCGGCGGCGGTAGAGCCACATGCACAGGACCACCAGCAGCAGAATACCCGCCTCGTAAGCAACCAACAGTCCTTTGTCTGCAAGGAGTGTCTCCCTGATGCCGAAACCCCAGGAGCCGAGTTTGGAGATAAGCAGAGTGATACCAAGAGCAATAAAGGCGTTGTGGAGAGCAGCGTGGAAATTCATGTGCTCTATTATAGGCGATTTTCCGGCCGGGTGCAAGCGCCGGTGTTCCGGATTTTACGATTACTCCTCGCGACTGAGGCGGCATTGCAGGCCGAAGTAGAGCCCGGTGAGGGCCAGCAGGGAATAAATGACCGCCATAGCCAGCGGAGGGTGGGGCAGACTGAGTCCCATGCCTGCCACCCAGGCCAGCACACCCCCGCCGATGAATCCGCAGCCCTGGGCCAGCCCGGAAAGCGCAATGGTACCGGCGGCTGTGGGTTCTGCTGCGGCAATGAGGGTCATGCCTATGGAGAAGATGCAGCCCAGCCCAAGCCCGAGGCATACGGCAGCCCAGGGCCACAGCTCAAGCGGAGCAGCCAGCAACCCCCAGCAGGCCAGCACCGCCAGCAATGTGGCCACGCTCATAAGCCGGTGCATACCGCCGAACCAACGGCTCAGCACGCCCGCCAGAAAGGCACCCGGAATCTGAGAAACAGTGACAAGAGCCAGCACCCAGCCGGCTTCCTCCGCTGTCTGGCCGCGTTCTTTCATCAGCGTTGCCAGCCATACAATAAGCAGCCAGGCACTCGCCACGCGGAAAAGATAATAAAGAGAGATAACCCTCGCATTCCGCTGGCGGAGCAAAGGCAGAACCGGCACCCGCATGGCTGGCTGCCCGGTGCTGGTGCCGCGCCGGTGCAGCACCAGCAGGCTCCACAAGGCGGTGGCTGCCAGCAGGGGCAGAGCCCAGATAAGCAGCCCTGCCTGCCAACTGCCGAGCAGAATCTCCAGCGGGGTGGCCACACCCGCCCCCACTGCCGTTCCCAGACTCACACAGGCGGTGTAGGCACTCATCAGCTCAGGCACATGCCCCGGCGTGGCCTGCCGGGCAATTCCCAGAATCACCGTCCCAGCCACGCCGAGCCCTAGCCCGATGATAAGAGTGCCGCCGAAAAGCCCTGACAGCTCTCCGCAGCTGCGCCACGCCACCCCGGCGGTGGCAAAGAGCAGGGCGTAGATAATCAATATACCCGGGCGTACCCACTCCACCAGACGGGCCCCCAGAGGCGCAGCCACTCCCAGCGCCATGACGGGCAGAAGCCCGAGCAGACTGCTGCTGCCCACGCCCAGATGCAGGGACTGCATGAGCCGGGCCAGCAGCGGGTCTGCCGCCGAAAAGCTCATGCGCAGATTAAAACTGACCAGCAGAAAGATGATGATGAAATGCGCCGTTTCCCGATGCCTCAACCCGGTAGTCATGCATGTTTATTACCCGCATTTTCCCCATATTGCAATCTAATTATCTGCCGGTTAGAACAGCAGCCCAATGGCGATTGCCAGTCCGCTGCAGGGAAAGTTCAGGCGTAAAAAAAACTCACCTGCCAGGCAGATAGCCCGGCAGGTGGTGTTGGTGAAATCTGCTGCGGCAGAAATCAGGCCTTGGGCTGCTCGTCTTTTCGGGCAGGCTTGCGGGTCTTCTTGTTTCCGCTCTTGCGGGGCTGAGGCTTGGTCACAGGCTCAGGAGCCGCCTCGCCCTTGGGGAACCACACGGCGTTGTCGCTGGTCACCACGATGTAGCCTTGCTCCAGCAGCCAGATCATATCTGCCACGTAAGGAGCATGCGCATCGGTGGCGGCCTTGCGGCTCTCCTCGTCCTCACCGGCAGTTACACCGCTCAGTTCGGCAAACATGGCATCAGTCTTCTTGCCGGAGTTTTCCTTGGCCCAGTTCATGATAGCCATCATGCGGTCAGCCAGCACGGTATCCTCGGGAAGGGCACGCACACGGCTGGGACCGGTGAAGTGGTTGCCATGCCACTTGTAAATAGGCATGTGGTGGCGGGCCATGCCATGGCAGAGGTTCGGGATGAGCATCTGCGGGAAACGGCGGGTCTTGTCGGAAAGAATCGCCACGTGAGCAGCAATACCGGGGGAAAGAACGGCACGCGGTGCAGCACCGTTGATGAATACCTTGTCCACCACCTCATAGACAGAGGCGTAGTGGTTGGCCATGAAGTCTGCTTCCACGGCGCGTGTATCCTCAAGCACGGTATCTGCAGCATCCTCACGGGTGGGCTTCCACACCGTCTTGTGGCTGGCGGCCTGCACCCAGGCGGCCACGGTCTCTTCGTTCTTATCCACAGAGATGCGGTTCTTGAACGCATCCAGCGGCATGGAGGAGTACTTGCTGCGATACAGGTTCATGAGAGCCGCCTGGTAGCCGTGCCAGGTGACCGGGCCAATGATTTCGCCGCCGATGCTGCAGACCGCCACAGCGGAGAAATTGCCCTTGGGAGCCTCGATTTCAATCTCTTCCTTCGTGTAGAGCTCGCTGAACCAGGGGGCTTTCCAGAGGTAGGCGGTGGCCTCTGCCTCTGTCAGCCAGCAGGCCTGGTCTCCCTTCGTGCTGTGAATGAGCATGGGGCCATTCTCCATCTTCATGAACACCAGGTCATAGCGCGCTTTGTCACCCATGACCACGCGGGCAAGGTCAATCAGGGGCAAGGCGCGCTTCTGCTTCTGAATATTGGCGGCAAAAAGCTCCAGAATGCTGTTGGCCGGGCGCAGCTCCACGCGGAATCCCTCTGCCGGGGCAGGCAGCTCACGCTGGGGCCTGGGCTCGCGGCGGGCATCGCGCTTCTGCGGGCGGTCACCCTTGCTGCGCGGGGTACGGGGAGAATCACCTGCCTCGCGGCGCTCGCGATTGAAGGGACGGCGCTCGCCACCTTCCTTGCGGCGGGGTGCGCGGGCTTCGCTCGGGGCACTGGTGTAGGTGGGGCTTGCGGCTGCGCCTGGGCGTGCCCAGGACGGCCCGAACTGGAAATCTGCCAGATCCGACAGATTGAGGGAATTCGCATTCCCCTGGCTCTTTTCTTCGCTCATGAGATATAAGTTAGGTAACTGCCAATTAGACTACCCCGAATTCCGCGCCATTGCAATCATTTTTTGCACGAAAGACTTGAAAAATTGCGGAATTTACAAGGATTCCTCGTCGAACTCAACACCCAGCAGGCAGATATCATCATCGTGCTGCACACTACCGGTGAACTGGTGCATGCCGGCCAGAGCAATATCGAGCATTTCCCGGATGCTCTGTGGATTGCGCTCGTACAGGAAATCCATGATACGTGGTGCACCCAGCTCATCCCCCTCGGCATTCTGCGCCTCGGTCAGGCCATCGGTGTAGAGCATGAGCTTCATGCCTTTTTCCACGCGTATTTCGCTTTCGCGGAACATCACGTTGTTCATGAGCCCCAGTGCCGGGGTGCGGGGAATGGCCGGCTGGAATGGCTTGCCATTAGGAGGTACCACAATGGGAGCCGGATGCCCGGCACCAGCCAGAGTAAGGCGGCGGCGGTCCAGATCCAGATAAACGTAGCAGGCAGAGGCAAACATGGTGATATTTGCCTTGCTGAAAATGCGGAACATCTGACGGTTCAGAGAGGAAAGCAGCAGCGCAGGTGTATCTGCCAGGCTGGAAACCTGCTCCATGAGGCCACGCAGCATGGAAGCAATGAGGGCTGCACGCACACCATGCCCCATGACATCGCAAATCAGCATACCGACACCGCTCTGCCCCACGGGAAATACCTCGAAACAATCACCGGCCACACCGGCGGAAGGCAGGTAAACGTGGTGGAAATGAGCCCTGCGGATACCGCCACCGCTGTGCTGCCACTCGCGGTCGGGGATATTCAGAGGCTGCAGAGCCTGCTGCACCTCGCGCGCCAGATTGATTTCCTTTTCCAGAGCCTTGTTCTTCTCATTCAGTTCCTTGGCAAGTCGCTGGTAGCGCTGCTGGGTCTCGATGAGTTTTGTCACATCACTGGAAATACCTACAATGCCTTTCACCGCGCCATCGGCAGCGTACCAGGGAAATTTCGAGACACGGCTCCAGGTGGATTTTCCACCTTTCCACTTCTCGTGGTGAACGCGGTTGGTAATCGGCCGCCCTGTCCGCATGATTTCAGCCTCCTCAGCACGGGCGATTTCACACATTTCCGGGTCAAAGAAATTGGAATCCCGGCTGCCTATGAGGTCGGAGGGGGTTCGCACCTTCATCTTGCGGGCCGTGGATTCGTTCGCAATCACGAAACGAGACTCGCGGTTCTTGAAGAAGATATTGTCTGGCAGGTAGTTAATGAGCGTGCGGAATAGGTCACGGTCTTCCATGGCGTGCAGATCCGCCATTTTTCGCCGGGTGATATCCACCCACACGCCGACCAGCCTGTTGGGTTTGTGACTCTCATCGTACTCCAGCAGACCATTGATGCGTACCCACCGCCAGCCTCTGCTGCGCTGGTTGAGCAGGCGTATCTCCACGCGCAGCGGATACGAAGTAGGGCGGTCAATGTAGCGTTTGACCGTGGTGGTGAAGAATGAGATATCTTCCGGATGAATGGTTTTTTCCGGTTCAGTGAAGATGTTGGGAGCCCAGTCGTGCATGCTCATACCCATCATTTTCACGCATTGCTCGGTGTAGAAAATCTCATCATTTTCCAGCAACCAGCAGAACACCCCTTCCTCAGCCGCGCGAAGCGCCTTGCGCACCATATCCCACACAAATACGCCCGGTACTGTGCGTTTGGCATTACTCTGCTCAGGGGTGTCACTCATTTGCTGCATATGATACCCATTCCTCCGCCTTATTTCAAGCAGAATCGCTGGTAATGGGCCTAAAAAATCAATTCCAGAGCATCCACCACAGCAAACCAAGCAGAGCAAAGAGGAAACAGAGCGCGTAATTCAGGATGGTACGCCAGCGGCGGGGTTTCACCTTGACGCACCGGGCAACCGGGAAGGGCAAAATTTTGCCTTCGCTGCCGATGTTGATGCCCATGGCGCTGTCATAGAGCTTCAGGAAGAATTCCTGAGTGTCGAGCTCCAGACACTCGCTGATACCGGCCCAGGGTTGGAAGTAATGCCAGCCGGAGAGCCCCTGAATATGCAGTCCCCGCCGGGTGTGCCGCGATTCACTGCCCAGAAAGGTGTCAGCATCATATTCATCCCGGAAATCGCTGTGACCGAACAGCACAAAAAAGACCGCAGCGCAAAAGCAGCAGATACAGAGAAGCATCAGTTCCTTCTCATCCAACGGGATGAAGGGAAGAATCAGCCCGGCAACGAGCCAGGGGATACCCACCTTCAGAAAAGCGCCCATACCGGGGGCCTCGGGGGTGCGCTGCAAAAAGGCCGGGTTCTTCACCAATGCCTCGTCTCCAATGCAGCCGGGGTTAAGCAGAGCCCGGATGCTGGTCAGTGCCTCATCTGCCGCTTCCTGGGCTGCCGGGAGATGAAAGAGGATGCAATCCTTTGTTTCGAGGAGAATTCCATCTTCGCTTCGGGTGGCCGAGTCGATGCTGTGCCAGGGCAGAAAGATGCCGGGGCTGTCCGGGGTATGGCCGTAGAGCAGGATGCCTGCTCTGGTGCGGCGCCAGTGCGGGCAGTGGTGCTGAATGCCATCCCATTTGGGAAGCCCCTTATCGGCAATATATATACTCCAGCAGATGGAGAGGCCGAACCCGGCTCCCGGGGCAAAGCAGAGTAGAAAACTGCATTCCTTAGACCAACCGATACCTCCCGTGATAAGCCCGA
>JAZRBC010000023.1:0-14885 GCA_045634905.1 Akkermansia sp. | reverse complement strand
TCGGGGGGGGTGGGCCGGGGACCCCCCTTGGGGCCAAAATGCACCCCCCCCCCACCGGGGGGTTGCGGGGGCGGTTCGCGTTATCAGCAGTTGTACATCTTGGTGTAATATTCATCTGCCATGCGGTCGGAATCGAAGGCGGGGCAGATATCGTGCAGGCCGTTGAATACCATGTCCATCCACTTATCGCGGTTGTCGTAGTAGAGGGGCAGAATCTTGCTTTCCAGCACGCTGTAGAAGTTGTCGCGGTCGGAGCGGTCGCGGGCTTCGGGGGCCAGGCCTTCCTTTGCCTCGGGAATCATGAAGCAGTTCTCGCCGTCGCGGGCGAACTCGCGTACCCAGCCGTCATTGGTGGAAACGGAGAGGGAGCCGTTCATGGTGGCGCTCATGCCGGAGGTGCCGGAGGCCTCGCGGGTGACCACGGGGTTGTTCAGCCAGATATCGGAGCCGTTCTTGAGGAGACGGCTGAGTCCGAGTTCGTAGCCGGTGAGCACGGCGCAGCGGGGGTATTTCTTGCTCAGGTTGTTCAGACGATTGAATATCTCCACGGCAGTGAAGTCGGTGGGATAGGGCTTGCCTGCCCAGATCATCTGCACGGGGCGGTTGGTGCGCTGGAGCATACGCTCGAACATGACCGGATTCTCGGTGATGAGCCCCGGACGCTTGTAGGCGGCAAAGCGGCGGGCCCATACGATGGTGAGGGTGTCCTGGTCAAAGAGGTGGCCCGTCTGCTCGCCCACCACGCGGAAGAGTTCCTTCTTCAGGGCACGCTTGCGGTGCATGAACGCCTTCTTATCGCGCATGGCATAGGCTTCGGCCAGCTCGGGGTCCTGCCAGTATTCGCGGTTCTGGGCGTTGGTCACGTGAGTGATGGGGCAGATATCGCTGTATCCCTGCCACATCTGGCGGGAGACTTCGCCGTGCAGCGCGGATACGCCGTTGGCCATGTGCGAGAGGCGCAGGGCGGCCAGGGTGTAGTTGAAGGTCTGCTCATTCGGGTCGAGCTTGAGCATGGAGCGCACCTGGTCCAGCGACAGACCATCGAAGAAGGAGAAGTTGGCCATGAGGTTGATATCCATCTTCTCGTTGCCGGCTTCCTCGGGGGTGTGGGTGGTGAAGACGAAGCGCTTGCGCACTTCGTCCACATTGCCGCCGTTGCGGGCCAGCATGTTGAAGGCGGCGCCGATGGCGTGGGCTTCGTTCATGTGGTAGATTTCAGGTTCCACGCCCAGTTCCTCGAAGAGGCGTGCGCCGCCCTGACCAAGCACGATGTACTGCGAGATGCGGGTCATGGGGTTGGAATCGTACAGACGCTGGGTGATGGAGCGGGAAATGTCGTCGTTCTCCGGCAGGTCGGTGGTAAGGAAGAACATGGGGGCAGTGCCGAAGGTTTCCGGGCGGAGGTAATAGGCCTTGACCCATACCGGGGCACCGCAGATGCGGATGAGGAACTTGATGTTGTGGTCCTCCAGGAAACTGTAGTCCTTGCGCAGGTACTGCACGGCCATGGAGCCGTCCTCGGCACGAATCTGGTTGTAGTAACCGTAGGACCAGAGGATGCCCACGCCTACCAGATTCTGGCGCAGGGCTCCGGCGGAGCGCATGTGAGAACCGGCCAGGTACCCGAGGCCGCCGGAGTAAATCTTGAACACGTTGTCGATGGCGTATTCCATGCAGAAATAGGCCACGGACTTGCTGTATTTTTCGTCAATCTCGTAGGGATGCGCATACTGCGCTGGAAGGAAGGATTTGCTCATATTTTTTAATAAGCTGGGGTTAAGATATGCTGGTTGGCTGCTTCTGACATTCACACGGCAGACAACTCTCCATTTTATACACGGAAAATTCCATATAGGAAAGAAAAAAATGGTATGATTGACGCGGAAAATAAGGGAAAGTGCGAGATGGATGCCGCGGGAGCTGCAGACCGGCTGCTGCTCCCGCGGCGTGAGCCCCGCAAGCCGCCGGAGCCCCTCCCACGGACTCCGCGCGGAGCTCGGCATCAGGTGTGCTTGAAGGCCATTCCGTCGGCTTCGCCCAGGGCGTTCACGTTGCGGTATTTCTTCAGGTGGCAGATGGCGCGTTTCATGTCTTCCACCAGCAGGCTGGCCATGTCCATGGTGAAGCCCTGGCGCACCATCACGCGCATGACCACAATATCCTGCACATTGGCAGGCAGCGAGAAAGCCGGCACCTGCCAGCCGCGCATGCGCAGGCGGTCGGACAGCTCGTAGAGGTTGAAGTCGGCTTCCTCCGGTTTGCGGAAGTGGAAGCACACGGCGGGGATGTCCTTCTGCGGGTTGCCGGAGGCAATGAACTCGAAATCGCCCAGTTGGCGGATTTGCTCTGCAAGATAGGCAGCGACCTGATAGGCAGCCATGTGGATGGCGCGGTATCCCTCCATGCCAAGGCGCACGAAGTCATAATACTGCGCAATAATCTGACCGGCGGGACGGGAGAAGTTGATGGCGATGGTGGGAATGCTGCCGCCCAGGTAGTTCACCGCAAAGGTGAGATCGGTGGGCAGGTCTTTTTCCGTACGCCAGACAATCCAGCCGCAGCCCAGCGGGGCCAGCCCGTATTTGTGGCCGCTGGAGCTGATGCTCTTCACCCGCTTGAGGCGGAAATCGAAGGGAATATGCGGCGCGCAGAACGGAGCCAGGAAACCACCACTGGCGGCATCCACATGCACATCCACATCCGGGCCACCGGCGGCAGCCAGTTTATCGAGCACGTGGCAGACCTCTGCCGGGAACTCGTACTGCCCGGTGTAGGTCACGCCGAAGGTCGGTACCACGCAGATGGTGTTTTCATCCACACGCTTGAGCACTTCTTCCTCGTTCATGCAGTACTGCCCCGGGTTCATGGGGATTTCGCGCATTTCCACATCCCAGTAGCGGCAGAACTTGTGCCAGCATATCTGCACCGGTCCGCAGACCAGGTTCGGCTTGTCGGTGGGTTTGTCTGCGGCTTTCTGCCGGGCGCGCCAGCGCCAGAGAGCGGCCATGCCGCCCAGCATGCAGGCCTCGCTGCTGCCTATGGTGGAGCAGCCGATGGGTTTGCCGTCTGCCGGAGCGTGCCAGAGATTGGCAATCATGCGCACGCAGCGCATTTCCAGCTCGGCGGTCTGGGGGTATTCATCCTTGTCAATCATGTTCTTGCTGATGCTCAGGTCCATGAGATTGTGTACCTGCTCATCATCCCAGGTCTGGCAGAAGGTGGCCAGGTTCTGCCGCGCGTTGCCGTCCAGCAGCAGCTCGGCTTTGATGAGTTCAAAGGCATCCTGCGGGCGCATGGAGTGCTCGGGCATTTTATCGGAGGGCAGGGGACGAGAAACGTCCGTAGCCCCATACAGACTGGTTGTAATGGTGTCGCATTTGGTGTTCATGACGAGGGTAATGACGCTGCCGCTTTGCTCAGAAGTGTAAAAACAGGCGGGTATGGGGCTTGAAATGATGCGCCCGGCGCGCTATAATGAGCGGCGTATGAAACGCGCACTGCTGCTGATTTCGCTGTTGCTTACAGCCTGCCAGAAGGATGAAACGGAACAGCCCACCACCCCGCAGGCCATGTATGATAAGGCCCAGGCTCTGCTGCAGCCGAATGTGGAGAACCCCGAATCCGATTTTGCCGGGGCTCTTCACTGGTTGCGTCAATCGGCGGAGGCGGGGCTGCAGCGCGCGCAGCTGGATCTGGGGGGTATCTGCTTTGCGGGTGGGCATGGACAGAAGGTGGATATGCAGCAGGCCTTTGACTGGTTCAGCAAGGCGGCGGCTCAGGGAAGCAAGGAGGCGGAGGTTTTTCTCGGCATCATTCAGTATGAGGGGCTGCAGGGTAAGAAAAATGTGGAATCAGCACTGAACCACTGGCGCAATGCAGCCGGTGCCGGTATTGCGGATGCGCAGTATCGCCTGGGGCGTGTGCTGGCGCAGGCCGAAGATACCCGGAAAGAGGGCATTGAGTGGCTGACCAAGGCATCCGCAGCGGTGCCGCAGGCCTCGACCGCGCTGGGAAACCTGTACTACAGGTATCTGGAAAACCACGAGGCTGCGGCCGCCTGGTTTGAGAAAGGAGCTCTGGCGGGTGACCCGCTGGCCCAGCATATCTTTGCGGAAATGCTGCTGCTGGGCGACCCGGTGGAAAAGGATGTGGAACGCGGGCTCGCGATGCTGCGCATGGCTGCCGGTCAGGACTATAAACCTGCTATGGCCCGCCTCATCAATGTGCTGCGCAATGCCACCAATGCCGCCGATTATGAAAATGAGGCCGCAGCCTGGGATGCCCGCCTGCAGGAACTGATGAAATCAGCCCCGGCACCGGAGCAAAAGTAGGTCAACTTTCAGGGCGTTGCCCGCTTTTGTGTTGACTAATCAGCCATTTATTGCTATAAAATCTGCACCGCGTTATGTTACAGGAATACTTTTCAGCCCTTATTCAGTTGATTGCCGGCTTTGGCTTTGCCGGTCTGATTATTGTTCTGAGCATTGTTTTCGGCCGCCGCTCGAAGAAGCGTGCTGCCATGGAGGTGCCGTATGAGTGTGGTAACGTGCCGGAGGGTGAGGGTTCTCCCTCTTACTTCTCCATCAAATTCTACCTGGTGGCCATCCTGTTCCTGGTATTCGACCTGGAGGTGATTTTCCTGTACCCCTGGGCTCTTGGTTTCCAGGATGTGGTGATGAACAATGGTGAGGCCTTTGCCGCCATGACCGCTTTCATCGGTGTGCTGATGGTGGCTTACCTTTACGCCGTGGGCAAGGGCGCTATCACCTGGCACCGCAACCCCGCACCCCGCCGCTGAGATTCGCCTGTGTGCGTATGACTTTTTCTGCAACTGCCGCGTGGGTGATGACCCCGGCGGCAGTTCTTGTTTTTCCTACCGAACAGACTTTGATATGATGAAGACGACAGCCGCCGAACGCCGCGAGTTTCTGCTCAGCTCGCTGAAGGAACGTATTCTGATACTGGATGGTGCCTGTGGCACCATGGTGCAGAAACACAAGCTGACGGAAGACGACTACCGGGGCGAGCGCTTTGCCGGTTTTGCCGGAGCGCTCAAGAATAATAATGATGTGCTGGTGCTGACTCAGCCCGGAATTATCCGCGGTATTCATGCGGAGTATGCCTCGGCCGGGGCAGATATCATCACCACCTGCACCTTTTCCGCAACTCCGCTGGGGCAGCACGAGTTCTTCCACATGGCTGCGGACGGCGAGCGAGGTCAGGAATATTACGATGGTGTGCTGGCCGATGCCGGGCTGGCAGAACTGACGCGGGAAATGAATCTGGCCGCCTGCGCGCTGGCACGCGAGGCTGCAGAAGAAGCCGAGGCCCGTGAGAACCGCCCCGTGCTGGTGGCCGGTTCCATCGGCCCCATGGCGGTGACGGCTTCTCTTTCTCCCAAGGTGACAGACCCGGCCTACCGCGCCATCAATTTCGAGCAGCTGCGCCAGGCTTATCGCCAGCAGGTCATTGCCCTGGCGGATGGCGGGGTGGATATTCTGCTGCTGGAAACCATTTTCGATACGCTGAATGCCAAGGCTTGTCTCTACGCAATCGACGAGTTGCGCGAGGAACGCGAGCTGCCGCCCGTCATCATCAGCTTCACCATTACCGACCGCGCGGGTCGAACCCTTTCCGGGCAGACGGTGGAGGCCTTCTGGAACAGTGTGCGCCATGCCCGGCCGCTGGCCATCAGTATCAACTGTGCCCTGGGTGCCGACCTCATGAAGCCCTTTGCTGCCAGGCTGGCAGAGCTGGCTGACTGCGCCGTGTGTCTGTATCCGAATGCCGGCTTGCCAGACCCGCTCAGCCCCACTGGGTATGAGCACAGCGCTGCTCACATGGCCGGTATCCTGCGCGATTATGCGCAGGAGGGCATGCTCAATATCGTGGGTGGTTGCTGCGGTACTACTCCGGAATATATAGCTGCCATCCGCGAGGCGGTGCAGGGCTTTGCTCCCCGTGCCATCCCGACATACGAGCAGGACGGCACCCTGCGTCTGAGCGGGCTGGAGGAATATAACCACCGCCGCCGCGATGGCCTGCTGTACGTGGGCGAGCGCTGCAATGTGGCCGGCTCGCCGAAATTTGCCCGTCTGGTGCGCGAAGGTAAGCTGGAGGAAGCTCTGGAAATTGCCCGCACCCAGGTGCAGAAGGGGGCGCGCGTGCTTGATTTCTGCTTTGACGATGGCATGATTGACGGTCCGGCCACCATGACCCGCTTCCTGAACCTGGTGGCGGCGGAGCCGGATATCGCAGCCGTGCCCTGCATGATTGATTCCTCCAAGTGGGAGGTGATTGTAGCCGGCCTGCGCTGCGTGCAGGGCAAGGCCATTGTGAACTCTATCTCCCTGAAGAATGGCGAGGCAGAATTCCTGCGCCAGGCTCGTATCATCCGCCGCTTCGGGGCAGCGGTGGTGGTCATGGGCTTTGATGAGCAGGGGCAGGCCTGCGGTTATGAAGACCGCGTGCGCATTGCTCATCGTGCATATGAGCTGCTTACCCGCGAGGTCGGCTTTGCGGATGAGGATATCATCTTCGACCCCAATGTGCTGACCGTGGGTACCGGCCTGCCGGAGCATGCCGACCATGCGCGCAATTTCTTCCGCTCCGTGGCAGAGATTCACCGCTGCCACCCGCTCTGCCACCTTTCCGGCGGTATCTCCAATGTGAGCTTTGCATTCCGCGGCAATAATCCCATCCGCGAGGCGATGCACAGCGCCTTTCTGCACCACGCCTGCGCCGGCGGGCTTGATTTGTGCATCGTGAATGCCGCTCTCATGACCCCGTATGAGACGATTCCCGCCCACCGCCGCAAGCTGGTGGAGGACGTGCTGCTGAACACCTGTGAGGACGCCACCGAATGTCTGATTGCCTATGCACAGGAGCTGGCCGAAGCCCGCGAGGCGCTCAAGAATGCCGGGGCAGGGGCTTCCGCGCCCGCCCCGCGTAAGCAGGCAGACTGGCGCAGCCTGCCGGTGCAGGAGCGCCTGGCTCATGCGCTGGTGAACGGCATTACGGAACACATTGAGTCCGATACCCGCGAGGCTCTGGAGCTTTGCGGCAGCCCGCTGGCGGTCATCGAAGGCCCGCTGATGGATGGCATGAAGCAGGTGGGTGAGCTGTTCGGCTCCGGCAGAATGTTCCTGCCGCAGGTGGTGAAAAGCGCCCGCGTGATGAAGCAGAGCGTGGCCATTCTCACCCCCTTGCTTGAGGCAGAGCAGGCAGGACAGTCCGCAGCGGCCACCGTGGTTCTGGCCACGGTGAAGGGCGATGTGCACGATATCGGCAAGAATATCGTGGGTGTGGTGCTCGCTTGCAATGGTTTCCGCGTGGTTGATCTGGGGGTGATGGTCCCTCCGCAGGATATACTGGAGGCCGCTCGCCGTGAAAATGCTGCCATGGTGGCGCTTTCCGGGCTGATTACCCCCTCGCTGGATGAAATGGCCACCGTTGCCCGCATGCTTCAGGAAAGTGAGCTTCGCATTCCTCTGCTGGTGGGCGGTGCTACGACCAGCCCGCTGCATACCGCGCTGAAGCTGGCTCCCCATTACCCGGATGGCGTGGTGATTCAGACGGCAGATGCCTCCACCATTGTGCCGGTGGCTTCGGCTCTGGTGGGCAGCGGACGAGATGCCTTCATCGCAGAGCACAAGGCAGCTCAGGCAGAGATGTGTGCCGCTCATATTCAGAAAGAAGAACCGGTTATGCCGCTGGCAGAGGCTCGTGCCCGCAGGCTTGCTCCCGGCGAGTACGCTCAGCCAGTGCCGGAGCGTAGCGGTGTGTTCACAGCAGGTGTGCCCACGGGATGCGCCTGCCATACCCCGCAGCCGGATTATCCGCTGAGCTGGCAGCAATTGCTGGATAAGGCAGACTGGAGCATCACCCTGCGTACTTTCGGTATGCTGGGCGGTGATGAGGAGAAACGCCGTGAAGCCGCTACGCTGAAAGCCGATGCCGAGGCGCTGCTGCAGCGCGGTATTGCGGAACAGCGCCTGAAGGCACGTGCCTGTTTCGGTATCTGGCCCGCTTCCCGCCTGGGCGATGAGGATATTCTGCTGCCCGGTGGTGCGGTGTTCCATACGCTGCGCCAGCAGAAGGCTGGCAAGGAAGTCTGCCTGGCGCTGGCTGATTTCGTGGAGCCTGAAAATGGTTACGTAGGTGCCATGCAGATGGCCATTACCGGAGCGGATGAATGGGCTGCCGAGCTGAATGCTGCTGCCGATCCCTATAATGCGCTGCTGATTGCCGCTGTGGCGAATATGTTGGCTGAGGCCCTGGCTGAATGCACCCAGGAGGTGATGGAGACCATCTGGGCTCCCGCCGGCAGGAACTGCATGGTGCGCCCCGCCTGCGGCTACCCCAGCCAGCCAGACCATGCGGAGAAAGTGACCGTATTTGCTGAACTGGATGCTACCTCGCACACTGGTACCACCCTGACAGAAACCTGCATGATGCAGCCCTCTGCCGCCGTCTGTGCTCTGGTATTCAACCACCCGAAGGCAAAATACATGAGCGTGGGTCCCATCGGCCCCGACCAGCGGGCGGATTACGAGCAGCGCAGCGGCCACAAGCTGCCCTGATGCGCAAGGCATTATCCGTGTGAAAAAAAAGGCCACCGTGAACGGGTGGCCTTTTTTTACGAAGCGATTGCCTGGATTAACCGCGGTATTTGGCTTTCTGGTGCTGCCAGATGGCGAATGCAACCGTGAGCACGTTGGGAATCCAGAGCACAATGTAGGGCGTGATTCCACTGGCTTTGCGGGAGAGTTCGCAGAAGACCAGGGCCATGAAGTAGACGGCGGCCACCAGAATGCCGATGGCAAAACCGGTGGAGGTGTCTTTTCGACGGGCGGTGATGGCCAGCGGAACGCCGATGAGCGAGAACACGATGCAGGCGCAGGCAAAGGAAGCGCGCTGCACCCCTTCGGTCTCGAAGGCAAGGCGGTTTTTCTCCTTCGACATGCCGCTGTAGTAGTTCACATCCTTACGGACCTCCGCCCAGAGTTTATCTGCACAGGGGAAGGCCGGGCGCGAGGCGGCTATGTTTTCGTATGATTCCAGCTGCTTGGCATCCAGCTGCAGGGTATACTGAATGTGATCCAGCACATAGGCGATTTCGCTGTTCGTGAAGCGGTTGGGCTTGAGCTTGCGCTGGCTCTTGATGGGAATGTGGACGCGCAGCGGCATGACCCCGATGGCCGGCATGTCCGTGAGCCCTCCACCGGAGCGTTCAAAACGGGCGTTCTTGAGCGTGAGCGTCAGCAGGCGGGTCTTGAGGTCAAATTCGCCGATGGTGGCGCGCTCTGCATGAATGGCATCGAAATCAGTTCCCATGCCAGCTCCTCTTTCAATGGGGTAGATATGCAGTCCCATCAGGTCGTCTCCCTCGCGGTGCTCGATGTAGAGCTGTACTTTGTCAAGTTTGGTGACACTCTGGCTGGAGTTAAGCAGGTTACGAGGGTTGTTCATGGCGGCCTTCATGACAAGCTCGCTCATGGCATTCTTTCCCTGCGGTGCAACTTCAATGTTGATATAGTAGCAGAGCGCGGAAAGCGCAAACCCCATGCCGATGGCGGGGACGCTGAGCCGCCACAGGCTGAGACCAGCCATGCGCATGGAGGTCAGCTCGTTGTCTGCGGCCAGGCGGCCATATACCAGCAGCACGGCGGTGAGGAACCCCCAGGGTACGGAGAAGGTGAGAGAGAAGGGAATAACCTGCAGAATGAAATCAATCACAATGGTGGGCGGGGCACCGCTTTCCACCAGCAGCGTGTGCAGCTCCTTGAAGAGCTGACCAAGCAGCAGAAGCATGGTCAGCGAGAGCACGCCGAGAAAGGTTACCGTGATGAGTTGCTTGAGGATGTATCGGTCAATGGTTTTCATTGCAACGCCCCACATTCTAGCATATTTGCGCGTACTTGCAAACAGGAAAATGAACTTTTGCGTATTTTCGTACCGAAAGCCGGTGTCAGCCCGGGCATTTCCGCTTGCCATGCGCCTTTTGTCATAGTATCATACAGCCATGACTTTTCTTGAGATTCTCAGAGCCCTGTTTGAGATTCTGGTGCTCTGGGCTTTGTTCTACCAGCTGTATCGCGCGGTGAAGGATTCTCGCGCGGCGGCCATGCTTGCCGGGCTCATTGCTACGGTGATTCTCGGCTACATCCTGCTTGAAATAACGCACGCTGTGGTGCTTAAGCAGCTGGCTGCACTCATCATCGGTCCGGGTACTCTGCTCGTTATTCTCTTTCAGCCGGAGCTGCGCACCGCTCTGGCCCGCTTCGGCTCGAATAAGCTTATTTCCCGCCTGCTGGGCAACCAGCAGGAAAATCAGGACTTCGTGACTCTGGTCAGAGAGTCGGTCTCCTATCTGGTTTCCAAGCGCTATGGCGCGCTTATCGCCATCTGCCGCACGAACAAACTGCAGGAATACGCCAAGACCGGCACGGAGCTGGATGCCCACTATACCCGCGAGCTGATAGGTACTATTTTCATGCCCAAGACACTGCTGCACGACGGCGCTGTCATTGTGAATAACGAGCGTATTGTGGCGGCGGCGGCTATTCTGCCTGTTTCCAATCGCGAACTCAAGGACCGCAGCATGGGCCTGCGCCACCGCGCCGGTATCGGCCTGGCCGAAGCCTCGGATGCCGTGGTCATCATTGTCTCCGAGGAAACCGGCTCGGTTTCGCTGGCGGTGGGCAATGTGGTGCAGCGCGATATCAACCTGGAGCTCCTTTCCGAACGATTAACAAAACTTCTTTATTCTCATGCGACGCAGGATCAGATTGCGGAAATTGGTGACCACTAACTGGCAGGCCAAGCTTATATGCCTGGCTGCGGCTGTGGTGGTGTGGCTCATGGTGAACCACCTGCTGGTGCGAGGTGCCAGTCCGGAGTGGGATATTGATGATATTCGTCTGTCGATGCCGGAATAATATGGATATGAATGCCTGTTTTGTGACTGGAACGGGAGTGGGTGTGGGCAAGACCTATGTGGTCTGCGCTCTGCTGCGCGACCTGGTGAAGCGAGGGGCCTCCCCCATGGGCTGCAAGCCTGTATCCTGCGGAGACCGCAAGGAACTGCGTGCCATGCGTGATGCAGCCGGCGCACCCGCTGCCAGCCTGGAGCAGATTAATCCTCTGTACCTCCGTACGATGGCGGATCCGCGTATGGGGGCCGAGTTCGAGCGCCAGACGATTTCCATCCCGGCGCTGGCGGCGCAGTGCCGCGCGCTGGCGGAGACCTGTTCTCACCTGCTGGTGGAGGGCGTAGGCGGCTGGGAAACCCCGCTGAGCCCCGGGCATACCATGGCAGATCTGGCGGCAGAGTTGCACCTGCCGGTGCTGCTGGTGGTGAGCAACTGCCAGGGTGCTGTGAGCCAGGCGCTTCTTACTCTGCGTGCCATCCGTGAGCGTGGGCTGGAGTGCCGGGGTATCATTCTCAACCAGCAGAGCGAGGAGTGGGACACCGCCGCTGTGACCAACTGTGCTATGCTGGAGGAATACACCGGTCTCCCCGTGCTTGCCGAGCTCATCCATGGCGAGGATGAAATTGATTCCGCCGCCGTGCTGGGTTAAGACCGCCTGAGCACCGCAAGCTGTGCGGTGAATTTTTGCAGATTCCTGTCTGCCGTAATACAAACCACCCCGGATTCAGCAGAATCCGGGGTGGTTTGCAGTAGAAATGGGGGGCAATTAACCCTTCAGAGCGGAAGAGGCCTTGAAGGTCACCACCTTGCAGGCGGCGATGGTCATGGCTTCACCCGTCTGGGGATTGCGGCCGGTGCGAGCGGGGCGTTCCTTCGTTTCAAAGGTGCCGAAACCTACCAGCTGAACCTTCTCCGTGGCAACAGCCTTGGTGATGGCGGCAAGGGTGGCGTTAAGGGCATCAGCGGCGCACTTCTTGGTGGCGTCCGGGCCGAGCTCCTTCTGGATGGCGTCAATAAGCTGAGTCTTGTTCATGATGTTAAGAAGTGGTAACTCGTGCAATATATCATCCTAACTTTCTCAACTCAAGCTCGAAATAACAATCTTTCAAAAAAAGTTGTCAGTTTTTTGAAAAAACACCCAGCTTCGCGGCATTTTTGTAGGAAATCAGCTCAGCATTTTTCATATCAACAACATACGGAGTTGCGTGGCGGAACCACGCTCCGGTGTTCAGCAGGGTGCGTTTGCCGTATTTCCAGCGCCCGGAGCGGTGGAAATGCCCGAAAATCACGCATTCCGCATCGGGAAAGAAGGTGCGGGCAAAGTGCTCGGCGCGGCGTCCGCAGGTGAGCCACCCCCAGATGATGCCCAGCGGCCGCTGCGGCGGCCAGAAACAATGCATGAACCCGCGGAGCAGGGGATTCCGGTATCCCTCTCGCCGCATGATGGGGGGCACCAGCTGGCACATTTCGCGCGAGAGTTCCACCCGGCTTTCCAGACTGGAGTCGGCATCCGGGTGGGTGGCAATGAGAGCCTGGCAGGCTTCTTTGTTGTTCAGGTATTCCCAGCTCCAGGGCGCTGCTTCCTTGTAGAGCGCGTGGCCGTGCATGGCCACCACACGGCCGCCCCAGAATTTCGCCACCAGGGCAGGGGTATCCGGGTCATGGTTGCCGGAGATTTCGACGAGCCGCACCCCGTGCTCGCGGCAGAGGCGGCGCAGCTCCTCGCGGGCGGCCATACCGCGTTCCTGCCAGGGACTCCTGCGGGTTTCCGCCATGTCACCGACTACCACCAGCATGCCGATGCCCTGCAGCAGCGGTGCCAGGTCTGCAGCAGCGGGTGCTTCGCAGCGCTCGTGTCCCAGGTGCAGGTCCGAAATGAAGCGTACAAGGCAGCCGGGCGGCGGCTCGATGTCGATACACCAGCTCATGAAAATCA
Organism: Akkermansia sp.; assembly: GCA_045634905.1. Lineage (GTDB taxonomy): Bacteria > Verrucomicrobiota > Verrucomicrobiia > Verrucomicrobiales > Akkermansiaceae > Akkermansia. Next base: position 2,015 of record JAZRBC010000023.1, on the reverse strand, counting down.
CAGGTTGCGCTGGCGCACGGCCTCATACAGGCATACACCTGTTGCTACCGATACATTCAGACAGGGCACCTTGCCTGCCATGGGAATGCGCACCAGGAAATCGCAGTTCTCCTCAGTGAGGCGGCGCATGCCGTCACCCTCCGCCCCCATCACCAGGGCGATACCGCCCTTGAAATCGATATCGTACAGCGAGCGGTCGCCGTGGTCGGAGGTGCCCACGAACCAGATACCGGCATCTTTCATCTGCTTCATGGTGCGGGCCAGGTTGGTCACCTGCACAAAGGGCACATTCTCCGCCGCGCCCACGGAAACACGCAGCACCGTTTCGGTGATGCCCACGGATTTGTCTTTCGGCGCGATGACGGCGGCCACCCCCGCGCCATCGGCCGTGCGGAGAATGGCACCCAGATTATGCGGGTCCTGCACACAGTCCAGCACCAGGTAGAGTCCCTGCGGCTGTTCCTCCAGTATATCCAGCAGCTCGCCTTCGGGGCGGGGTTTCACCACGATGGTGGCGGCGGGCTTTTTCTCGAATCGGGTTTCGCTTTTGGCGGTGTGCTTGTTGGCGCGTGCGGTGCGGTCGTTGAATTTCATGCGGGGTCTTGTGTTAGAATGTTAAGGGCTTCTCCGGCCATCATGAAGCCGAATGTGCCGGTGATGTGCGTGGCGGAGCCGAAGCCGCTGGCGCAGCCTATACCGCCTTTCTGGTGTGCTTCGCGCTCGCAGCTCACCGTGCCATCGCACTTCGGGAAGCGCGGGCGCTCGGGCGAGTACACGCAGCGGATGCCGATTTCCGGGCATTTATCCTGCAGCGGCAGGCCGTATTCGCGGCGCAGTGTCTTGCGCAGCTGGGAGAGCATGTTGTCGCCACAGCTGCGGGCCAGGTCTGCCACCGCAATGCTTCCGGCATCAATCCGTCCGCCGGCACCGCCGCAGGTCACCAGCGGCACGCCTCGCTTCCAGCATTCGGCAATGAGATGAGCCTTAGGGCGCATGCTGTCAATGGCGTCAATCACCACGTCCGGCTGCGTATCGAACAATCGTTCCGGTTTTGCTACGGTGTAGAAGGCCATGACTTCCTCCACCTGCACAGCGGGATTAATGGCGCGCAGCCGCTCGCCCATGGCTTCCACCTTGGCTCGGCCGTAGTTACCGTCCAGCGCGTGAATCTGCCTGTTCGTGTTGGTGATGCACAGGTCATCCATATCCAGCAGGATGATGCTGCCCACTCCGCTGCGGGCCAGCGCCTCCGCTGCCCACGAACCCACCCCGCCTATACCCACCACCGCCACGCGGGCTGCGGCCAGTCGCTCAGCAGGTTTCACTCCATACAGGCGGGCAATGCCGCCGAATCGTTCCACATCCATCATTTTTCATCGTAGGCGCGGGTCACGCGCTGAATCTTTGTTGCCTTGCCGGTGGAGGTATCCACCTCGATGAGGGCACCGTTCACCATGGCGGGGAACCCCGCAATCGGGAAGCGGTTGGGCAGGTTGGTGATAAGCCCCTGCAGTACACACTCGGCATCGCGGCCGATGACCCCGTCCCGGCTGCCGCACATGCCCGCATCCGTCAGGTAAGCCGTGCCGCCGGGCAGAATCCGCTCATCCGCCGTCTGCACATGCGTGTGCGTGCCGATGACGGCGCTGGCCACGCCATCCATGCGGTAGCCCATGGCTATTTTCTCGCTTGTGGTCTCGCCGTGAAAATCTACCAGTACCGCGTCTGCTCCCGCTTCGCGCAGGCGTAGCGCTTCGTCGTAGCCCCGGGTGTAGGGGTTCTCTGCTCCCGGTCGCATGAAGGTACGCCCCTGCAGACACAGCACCCCGAGCCGCCCCGCGGGCGTATCGATGATGCAGCTGCCGTTTCCGGGTGTGCCGGGCTGCAGATTGAACGGGCGCAGCACCGTCGGTGCCCCGGGCAGCCAGGGAATCAGGTCAGATTGATCCCACACGTGGTCGCCCAGGGTGATGACATCCACCCCGTTTTCCATAAACTCCCGTGCCAGCCGCGGA
>JAZRBC010000022.1:0-14806 GCA_045634905.1 Akkermansia sp. | reverse complement strand
GGCAATAGCCCTTCAAATTTGTACCTGTGCGACGCGCAGGTATTTCGTCCTTTGCGCAGCAAAGGAATTCATCCACTGCAAAGCAGAGCTTTCTTCCACCGGTACGGCGGATTTCATGCTCGCGCAGCGAGTATTTCATTGTGGGCGCGTAGCGACCGACTGCTGATTGGAGCGTTGAATTACATAGACTGAGAAGCGCAATAAACACTTAAGCTTAACATCCTATATGATTGTTTATTTTTTTATCTCTCGGTCTGCGAAGCAGTCGCCCCGCTTTGCGGGACTCAATGAATTGCACCTTCGGTGCACAAAATAACGCAGTTCCTGCGGTATGAAATGCGGCGAAGCCGCATGAAATACATCGGCGTTGCCGATGTAAGAAATCCCCATGCTAACGCATGGGGACATGGCGACATTTCATGCCGCCAAATCCCGATTACCTGATGATACCCACCGCATCAGCAGAGGCGGATGAGGAGCTGGGAGAGGATGGTCATGAGGATGAGCGCCACCGGATAGGCCGTGGAATAGGCAATAACGGGGTCCTGGCTATCTGTCTTAGCGGTAATGGCACCGAGAGCGGGGGTGGAAGTCTGCGAACCGCAGCAGCAGCCCAGCGTTTCTGCCAGTTCCATCTTGAGCACCTTGCGGGCAAAGAAATAACCGACAAAAAGCGGCAGCAGGGTAATGACCGCACCGACCAGGAACATGGTGATACCATTCTGCATGAGCGTTTCCACCAGCTTCTCGCCACCCTTCACACCGGCTCCGGCCAGGAACAGCATGAGCCCCAGATCCATGACCAGCATGCGCGTAGGGCGCGGCATATAGCCGGTGATGGGGCCCACCTTGCCGAAGTGCCCCATGATAAGGGCAACCACCAGCGGACCACCTGCCATACCCAGGGAGAACCCATCGCCCGAACCCAGGCTGATGTTGATTTTACCCAGCAGAATACCCAGCAGCAGACCACCGGTGAGCGAGAGCATATCGGCAGCGTTCATCGATGTGCTGCGGTGTCCGCAGGCTTTCTTGAAAGTAGCAATGGCATCGGGCGAGCCGACAACACGCAGCACATCATTACGCATGAGCTCCGTGCCGAGCGTGGGAACAAACTCGTTCCCCAGGCGGGAAACACGCGAAACAGTGATTCCGAAGTTATGCAGGGTATCGAGCTGCTCCAGGGTCTTGTTGCTCATCTTCTCATCAAGAAGAATCACCTCTGCCATATCATCGCGCAGGAGGCGAAGCCGCTGGCCCGGGCTCTCCATATATCCCAGCACTGCGGCATCATGCCCCAGAGCATCACTGCTACCCACCATCAGGATTTCATCGTCACAGGCCAGGGTATCATTTTCCTGCAGGGGCTGCAACTCACCCCCTCGCATGATGCGGGTGATACGACTGCGAAGGCGGAAACGCTCCTGCACCTCCTCCGGTCGCAGCCCGGCCACACCGCTATTCACCACTTTCACCAGGCGGGCCACTATGGCACCTTCCGCCGTGGCAGCACCACTCTGCCCGCCCAGGTCCTGCTTCAACAGGCGGGGAAGCAGCTGCACAAAGAGTACAATACCGATAACGCCGAAGGGATAGGCCACACCGTAACCGATATTGATGACAGATTCGTTGATACCGGCCTCGTGGGCAGCCTCCAGGGCGGCAGCCAGCGCCGGTGTGCTGGTGCAGGCACCGGCAAACAACCCCGCCGCCACACTCATATCTATACCCAGCAGCTTACAGCACCCCCAGGCCGACACCCAGCCACAGAGCACAATGATGACAGCCAGCAGCACCAGATTCCTGCCGCGGCTCCGCAGAGAAGCAAAAAAGCGATTACCCACGCCCAGGCCCACGCAATACACGAACAACGCCGTCCCCAGCTCCGACACACCAGAAGGCACGCTCAACTTATAATGTCCGGCCACCATGGCCACGAACAGCACCCCGGATGTCCCCAGGGCAATACCCTTCACACTAAGATTCCCCAGACAAAGTCCGAAAAACAAAATGGCAAACAAGACAAAGGTCGGGTTCTGCAAAATCTCCTGCATATATGTTACGAAAAGTTAACGGCGCATTTCATACACTTGTTGTAGCTTTTTGTCAAGCCTGCTGCGGGTGTACCACAGAAAAAGGCTGCGTCACGCAGCCTTTCTGAGGGAACAATCATTGCACTGCTGCTCAGCTGGAGCGCTTGCGAAGCGCCAGCCTGCGGGTAGATGAGCTGCCGGATTTGCTGCTGCCGCGTACGGTGCGCTTCTTGAAACGAGTAGCCATGCCGCGGCGGGACCAGCTGCGAGAATTGCGGGAACGGTAGCGCTGGGTGGGGCGCAGACCATCCACCGGCAGCTTGGCAATGGCCTCGCGGGGGATACGGATGCTGCCCAGGCGGTTATCCTGCTCAGCCTTCATGTAGGTTTCCTGCGTGCAGCTTTCAATGGCCACGGGCATGCCGCGGTGCACGTGGCTGAAGAGGTCCACAATGTCGTGGCTCTTCATGCGGATACAGCCGTAAGATGCAGGCTGGCCGATTTTGCGTTCCTCGGGCGTGCCATGAATATAGATGCGGCGATTGTGGGTGGAGCGGTTGTTGGTCTCCATGCCGGCCAGCTGAATCACGCGGGTCACCACCGGGTCACGCCCGGCGGCATCTACATCCACCACCTCACCGGTGGGTTTGCAGGCCTTGAACACCATACCCTCGGGCTGGCCTTCGCCGTTCTTCTGAGAAACAGCGTGAATCCCCAGCGGGGTGCGGTGGCTGCCATTCGTAGTACCGATACCGAACTTGGAAGAACTGATGCTGTAGTCCTTCACCTTCTTGCCGTCCTTGAACAAGGTCAGCTTCTGGTCGCAGAGCGTCACCGCCACGCCATCGCGCACCACGGCTTTCGGGGGAATATCCTGGGCGTACATTTTCTTGCCGTGGTGGCAGGCGCTCAGCAGCACCGCCACACCTGCCAGAAAACAGGTAGCCAGACCGGAAAATTGATTCTTTTTCATGCAGGGAGAGAGAAGGGAAGGAAATCTCGGAAACAGGTATATCAGGCCTTGGCTGCGGCGCGGCGCTTCTGCAGCACACCGTCCACCAGGCGGGCCAGGGAGGCGGTGCTGGTGTAGAAGAAGCCCAGGAAGGGGGTCATGAGCACAAAGGTGAGGTAATCGCCATTGGAGAAGTTCACATACTCCACCCAGCCGAAGAACAAAGCAAAGGAGAGCTCCAGCACCGGAACCAGAACGGACTTGATAGCCTTGTAGCCCTTGGCGCGTTTCTCAATGGAGAGGGCACCCTGATTCGACTCGCCGAACTTAGGCGTGCGCACAAACTCGCTCTGCTGACCACACACGGCCTCCAGCACAGCCTTGGCGTTATTCACAGCCATGCCCACACCCAGCGCCAGCAGCGGAATCATGAGCGGGAACACCATGTACCAGCGGCGGGGGCACACAATCATTTCGGCTACAATGTAGAACAGACACACCGAAATTGTGGCGAAGAAGAAGAGCGTGAAGGTGAGCAGCATCATCTGCCACTGATCCCAGGCCCAGTCACCGGTAGGAGCCACCATACCCGTGCACACGGGCATGACCAGGAAGCAGAGCAGGATGAGCGCCAGGTAAGAGTAGTTGCAGGTCAGGTGGGTCGTGGCTTCCATCTTGGCCTTGAAGGGAGCGTTGGAACGCCAGATATCGAAAAGCATCTTGCGGCACACCTGGATGCAGCCCTTGGTCCAGCGGTGCTGCTGGGCCTTGAAGCCGTCCATATCCACCGGCAGCTCTGCGGGGGTCTCGTAATCATTCAGGTACACGAAACGCCAGCCTTTCATCTGAGCGCGGTAGGAAAGGTCCATATCCTCAGTGATGGTGTCGTGCTCCCAGCCACCGGCATCCACGATGGTGCTCTTGCGCCACATACCGGCAGTACCATTGAAGGTGAAGAAGCGGCCGGAGCGGTTGCGGCAGGTCTGCTCCAGCGCAAAGTGGCCGTCCAGGAAAATGCTCTGCAGGCGCGTGAGCAGGTTATAGCGGCGGTTGATATGAGCCCAGCGGGTCTGCACCACACCGATTTTCGGGTCGGTGAAATAGGGCACACAGACCTTCAGGATATCCGGCTCGGGGCGGAAATCGGCATCGAGAATCAGCAGGAACTCGCCCTTGGCCACGGCATCGGCCGCTTCCAGAGCGCCGGCCTTGAAACCGGTGCGGTCCGTGCGGTGCAGACACACGATATCGAAGCCCTGAGCGCGGTAGTACTCCACCTGCTGCTGGCAGAGCTCGTATGTATCATCCGTGGAGTCATCCAGAATCTGGATTTCGCGCTTATCCTTGGGGTAATCAATAGCTGTTACCTTTTTCAGGAGGCCCTCCACCACAAATTTCTCGTTGAACATGGGCAGCTGCACCGTCACCATCGGCCACTCCTCCCACTGTCCCGCCGGCTTGGGCACATCCTTGCGGTGCTTCAGGTAGAGACACACCATAAGCAGGCGGTGAAAGCCATAGCCAGACATGCCCACAAGCACAAGAAAATAAGCAACAAGCCAACAGAAATTAAACCAGTAGTCAGAGGATTCCATAATCTCGGTTTTTCAGGTGATAAAGCGAGCCCTGTGCGACTGCATCTCAGGCCATTTCTGCGTCAGCATCCCAGCGCATACTTGACGCACCGCGATAGTAATGTAAACTGGGTTGAGAGTCAAGCTTAAATTAACACCTGAGACTTTATGAAAACACCCCGTATCTGCCACCTTCTGCTTACAGCAGCCGCCCTGGGGCTCCCCCTGCTCCACGCCCAGGATGAGGTCGAAATCTGCGAGGAAAACATAGATACGGCCATGGACGGCATGCCGGATTACGCCACCCTGGAGGAACCGGAACGGCGCCCGGGCGAGGTTCCCGCCATGTTCCGCGATGATGCCCTGCTCGATGACTCGCACTCCAACCAGGAACTCGGCATCAATGTCTACACGGCGCCCTCCATCAGCAAAATTTTTGCCCAGCTGGATAATCTGCCCGCCATTCCGGAGGACTATGTGCTGCGTAACCGGCCGGAGCACCTCCCGCTGGATGCCGGTAAACTCGCGCTCGAAATGGGCTACCTCATGGCCGATGGTTTCATTGCGGTGCGCAGCGGGCACATGAACGATATCAAACCCATTGCGCTGGACTTATCGCGCTATGGCAAGGCCATCGGCGTGGGGGGGCGCATGAACACCTACTCCGCCAGCCTGCTCGAACACGCTGAAAAAGGCCAGCTCGAGGAATTCAAGCGCATTCTGGCTTCCACCCAGAGCGCGGTGAACGAGGAACTGACTGACCTGCGCGACCCTGACCTGGCCCATCTGCTGGCGCTGGGTGGCTGGGTGCGCGCACTGGAAGCCTCGGCCGCTGCCATTGAACAGCGTTTCGATGCACAGCAGGCCGCCGTCATCTTCTATCCTGATGCCCCCGCCTACTTCCGCGAAATCCTGGCAGGGCTTCACCCCCGCACCGCCAGACGGCTCAAGGTGGAGCAGATGAGCACCCTGCTGGAGCAGCTGGTTGCCACGATGTCCCTGACTCCCGGGGAATACCCCAGCCCCGGAAAAGTGAGCAGCATCCGCGAGCTCGCGGGCCGCATCTCCGCCATTGCAGTGGGCGCCGGCTATGAGCACTGATACGCGCAGCCTTCCCATCTGCCCCACGCTGGAGCTCCGCCTCATCATGGCCGGGGTTCAGGCGCTCCGTTACCCCCGCCCGCTCTACCGGGCGCTCTTCCGCATTGCCATCTGCAACCGCGGCAACCGCCCGCTGCGGATTCTGGGGCGCAAATGGACTCTCCGCGAACTGAACGGCAGCACCCGCATCATCGAAGCAGATAAGATTTTCGGCACATCTCCCCTGCTCACCCCCGGGGCGGTCTTTGCCACCAGCGGCTCCCAGGAATTCGACACTCCGCCCATTGCCATGGAGCTCCGCCTTTTCGGGGCAGATGAATTTGCCACCCCCTTCATCTCCGAGCCGCTCCGATTCCCCAGAAACTGCTTCCGCCATTGAGCGTGAATGAATGTCCCCCGCCCCACGCACGCATCGATGTTTTTCACTTTACCGGAGGGCAGACCGGACTCAAAAAAATAAAAGCTGTGCATTCATGCGCTTTTATGGTATAAGACACGCCATGAAGATCTGGAAATACATAGCGATGGCCGCCGCGCTGATGATTGCACCTGTGCAGGCGGTGGAGGGCGAGGAAGTTCCGCCCACGGCAGATGAACTGCTGGCAGTCATGCGCGAGATGACTGTAAGCCAGGGTAACAAGGACGTTGCAGGCCGCATCCGCAAAGGCCGCAGCAAGATTCCTTTCAGCCTGAGCGTTCGCGGCGACACCCTCGCCTTCCAGTACAAGGAGGGGGAGCAGTGGAAACGCTTCGATGTGCGCATCAAGGAAAAGAATGTGGATATCGTGCAGGTGGAGAACGGCAAGGCCCGGGTTATGGCACCCGCCCAGTATGCCCGGAATATCGCCGGCACGGATGTATGCTACGAGGATCTTTCCCTGCGATTCCTCTACTGGCAGGGCGGCCAGATGATAGATGCCGGCGATGCCGCCCGCATCAAAGGCCGCGATTGCTATGTGGTGCAGGTACCCAACCCGAATCCCAGCGTGGGGCAGTTTGCCTGGGTGCGCATGTGGGTGGACAAGGAAAACGGCACCACCTGGCAGATTGACGGATACGGCGCCGACGGCAAGCTCCGCAAGCGATTCTCCATCACCTCTGTACAGCGACTCAGCGACGGCACCTGGTTCTTCAAGCAGATGAAGCTGGAGGTGCGCAACCCCGAAAACCCGGATCGCACCATAGCGCTGGATTATCTGGAGATGGATGATCTGCCCGGCAAGAAGTAAACGCATGGGCCGATTTCTCAGGCTGCTGGTGGTACTGCTGCCGCTGGGGCTGTTTGTACTGGCACTGCAGCCGGTGCAGGAGCTCATGTTCGGCGGCCAGGCCACCCGCGGCATTGTGCTGCTGCTTGCAGCACTGGCGCTCCTGACTCTCGCAGAGGGGCTTATGTTCCGCTACTGGATTCTCCCCGGCTGGTGCGGAAAAGTGGCGGAGCGCCTCTACGCCGGTTCCTACCTACCCGGGCAGGATGCACTGGCCTGCCTTATTGACCGCATTGAACAGACGGGCGACTGCTCCCTGCTGCCGGCTCTGCAGCAACTCGTAAGGCAACAACCCCGCCGGTCGCGCGGCTGGCTGGCACTGGCCCGGTTCCGGCACCAGCTGCAGGGCGACCCCGCCGGTGCTCTGGAAACGCTGGAACAGGCCACGACCTTCATCTCCTCCCCGGAAGACACAGCACTCCTCCTCTTCCGCGCAGGAAAGCTCTGCGAAACCGGGCTGCATGACAATGCGCGGGCCCGGGACTACTGGCAACGCGCAGCCACCACCTGCCCTGCTACCGCCTACGGCCGCAAAGCCGCGGAAAAAGCGGCATCCTGCGGGTAATGCCCCGCACTGGGGACATATTACTCCGCCTCAGCGGCAGAAGAGGCAGCTTCGGCCAATTTCTCTTCTGCCGTCTCAATCTCCCGGCGGGCCATGGTTTCTGCCACAGGATATCCGGGTTCGATATCCTCGACAATATGAACGGGGGTGCCCACTTTCACCACCTCATCAAAAAGCAGGGTGGCCACGGCATGCGGCAGGCGGATACAGCCATGCGACAAGCGCTTGCCGGCACGCACCTTGCCGGTGTGCATTCCCACACCATCGGAGGTAAGGCGCATCCAGTTCGGCATGGAAGAGCCCTCAAAGCGACCGCCCTCGGGCATTTCCTGGGTAAAGAAATCAGCGTTGTTATTCACGCACTTACCCTCGGCATCGAAGAACTTGCCGTAGCGATTCGAGGCGTGTTCCTTCTTCATGAGGCGCACACGGTAGCGCCCTGTGGGGGTGGGGTGCGTATCCGCCCCGGTGGAAACAGGCCAGTCAACCGCCACCTTGCCGTCCACATACAAACGCCCGCGCTGCTGGCTCAGGCAGATGCAGATTAAATCCTTACCCGTGGCCTTCTTCAGCAGGGAACGGTCCAGATACACCTCCATCACCGTCGGGTACTTACGGCTCTCGGAGACAAACCGCTCGTAGGGACTCTGCACCACGACTTCCGGGGTAACCTGCGGGGTCTGCACCTGATTCTGCTGGCAGGAAACCAGCATGCCGGCACCAGCCAGCAGAAGATATTTCAGACTTGCGCGCATATTACTTGATTTCTACGGGTGTACCCACCGGGGTGTTATCAAAGAAAATTTTGGCCATACGCTTCGGCAGGCGTATACAACCATGACTCTCCGGAGCGGAAGTGACCAGCCCCTCGTGCATCCAGATACCGCCCCAGGTGAGCTGCATACCGTTCGTCATGGGAGCTCCCTTGTAGATACCGCCCGGGGGAATCGGCTCTCCCTTCGTATAATTGGCTACCAGTGTGTTGCCATCGGCATCAACTATGCTGCCGTAGGTCGATGAAACATGGTCTTCATCCTTCGCCAGAATCGGGAACACCCCCTTGGGCGTATCCTTGCCTGCCTTGCCGGAGGAAATCGTGCTCCAGCCCACGCGGCGACCGGCTATATAGTAGTGCGCCTGCTGCAGCTCCGTGTCGATTACGATGCGGCGCGGGCCCTCCAGACCAGCCGGCACATCCCACTGCCCCACGCTCACGGAGTCGGTCACCGTCATCTTGATTTGCGGACGGGCAAAAGCATAACCATTCGTCACCTGAGCCAGTTCATAGGGAGTACTCAGACAGGAAACCAGGGTCAGGGCAGAAAAAGCGGCAGGGATAAGCAGACTGTGTTTCATCTCAGAAAATCAGCGAGGTCACTTCAGCACCACCTCCGCGCATCGGCTGCGGAGAGCATGCTGCTGGTCTTTATGCCCGCTCTGCGCGCTTTTGTCAAGCTCATTCCGATACCTGCTCCCTAATTTACGGCACCCCGGTCCCCGTTTACGCAACCGGAGGCGAGATTTTTTCATACGACACAGGCGCACAAATCGTGTCTGCCGCCTTGCCACTACGGGTATCTCATGTTACCATAGCCGCCATGAAACTGGTGCTGGCTCCCATGCAGGACGTAACCGACCTCGCATTCATGCGCACACTGCAGCGCATCCATTCCCTGCCCGATACCTTCATCACCGCCTACTTCCGCAGCACCCCCACCACCTGTGCCCTGGCAGAGCATAACCTGCGCTGCATTGATGAAAACGAAACCGGCGTTCCGATGCTGGCCCAGCTTGCAGGCAGCGAACCCGCCGCTCTGCTGCGCGATGCCGCCATGCTGCTTTCCCGCCCCGGCGTGGCGGGTATCAACCTGAACGCCGGTTGCCCCTCACCCCTGGTCAACCGACACGGGGCCGGGGCCGGCCTGCTTCGCGAGCTGCCGCGTTTCCGCGATATCCTGCAGCAGCTGCGCGCCGCCCTGCCCACCGGCTGTTTCAGCGTCAAATGCCGACTCGGCTGGGAAAACGCCGAAGAAGAATTCCCCCGCATCCTCGAAATAATCGCCCACGCCGCACCCGATGAAGCAGGCATCCATGCCCGGACTCGCCGCCAGCTCTACGGTGGCACCCCGGATTTCAGCTACGTGCGGCAAGCGGTCGCACAGCTCAGCTGCCCGGTGCTCGCCAACGGCGACATCACCACACCGGCGCAGGCTCAGCGCTGCCTGAGCCTCACCGGTGCCGCAGGGCTCATGCTCGGCCGTGGTGCCGTACGCAATCCCTACCTCTTCCGCCAGCTACGTGGCGGGCCTGCCCCCACCCGGGAAGAAATGAAACTTTACTACGGCATCCTCATCGAAGAGACAGGGCGCGTCCTCCTTCACAAGCGCACAGAAAAAGGCCACTGCAACAGGCTGAAAAAATATCTTGCCTTCTGCTACCCCGACTTCTCCCCCGAGCAGGAATACCGCCTCCGCCGTTGTACCTCCGTTGCAGAAATGGAGCACATTCTTACCCGGGAGCCCTGAGTATACGCCGTGTTATTTTTTGCTTGTCCTGTTCCGCAATTCCGCTATAATCGCCGTATCTCCTTCCCTTTCAGATGTTTTACCATAGAAATATAACTCTGCAATAAATTATTTTTCAATTTTTCTCAGATTTTTCTTGTAATTATTCTAATTTAGATTATACTACGGCCATGACAACGATCGACAACCTCAAAACCGCCATTACCGGCGAAAGCACCGCCAGCGCCAAGTACGCAGCCTACGCCACCCGCGCCGCCCAGGAGGGCTATCCGCTCATCGAAAAGCTCTTCGCCGCCGCAAGCCGCGCTGAGCGTATTCACGCCACCAACCACAACAAGGTGCTCGTGAAAATGGGTGAGGCTCCCATCGACCTGGAGATGCACATCGAGGTGGGCAACACCATCGAGAACCTGAAGGCCGCTATCGCCGGCGAGACCTACGAGTTCACCGAGATGTATCCTCCCATGATTGCCCTTGCTCAGGAAGAAGGCAACACCGACGCCGTGCGCAGCTTCACCTGGGCCAACGAGGCCGAAAAGGAACACGCCGACCTGTACAGCAAGGCTCTTGCCCAGCTCGAAGCCGGTGAGAAGCTCGACCTGCCCGCCAAGTACTACGTGTGCCCCCTCTGTGGTGACACCTTTGCCGAAGGCACCGAGCCGGACCGCTGCCCGCTCTGCAACTTCCCCAAGGCTAAGTACATTGAGATTTAAGGTCTCGGACACACAAATCACAAAATTACGCGCATGGCGGTTTCCATGCGCGTCTTTTATTATAGCACCGTTCATCCCCTTTCATTTCGCAAGACAATTGCGATTCGAGGCCGCAAATCTGTCGGGGCACGGGACTTTAGTCCCGAAAACATAAACGGGACTAAAGTCCCGTGCTCCGAATAGAACCATACCTACTCGCCAAATAATCACTGCACCGTAGTGCGATAATCTGCACTACGGAGGATGGCCTTGGCCTCGCCGAGGAGGAAGAAAGAACCGCAGATGAGGGTGTGGGGCGGCATATCAGTCAGGCATTCAGCCAGCGTGGCGGGGGTGGAAACGGGAGCTGCAGACACAGCCTGCACCTTGGCTGCCATTTCGGCAGGGGAAAGGATACGGGGAGACTGCACCGGGGGCAGCACCCACTCACCCACGATGGGAGCGAGCAGCTCCAGCACCTCGTCCAGAGCCTTGTCCGCCGAGCCGGCGTAGATACAGCGGGCTTTCTGCTCGCCGAAGGTCTCGCGCCAGGTTCGGGTGAGCACGTGCATGGCGTGCGGATTGTGCGCGCCGTCCATGATGACACCGGGCTGCACTTCCTCGAAGCGCCCCGGCCAGCTTACCTGGGCCAGCCCGCGGGCTTCTTCATCTGCACTGCAGAGGAAATGCGGCAATGCGCGCAGCGCAGCGAGGGCCAGCGCAGCATTGCGGCGCTGGTGTTCGCCCTTCAGCCCCAGCGGCTGGTCGCATTCGGTGGAAATCACGCGGCAATAGGTATCCATGCGCTGAGCTGCCTCATGAATTGCCCGCATGGCTTCCGGTTCCTGAGGGGCACACACCGCCGGGCGGTGCCAGGAAAGGATGGCGGCTTTCTCACCTGCCACCTCGTAAAGCGTTTCGCCCAGATACTGGGTGTGGTCGAGCCCAATGGGAGCAAGCACCGCCACGTCCTTGGGCACGGCGTTGGTGGCATCCAGACGGCCGCCCATACCGGTTTCCAGCACAATGAGCTCCACCTCCTGCTCGGCAAACCAGAGCATGGCCACCGCCAGCACCAGTTCAAAGAAAGTCGGACACGGATCCCAGCTCTGCACCAGCTCGCGCACCTTGGTAATAAGGCGGGCGGCATCCGCATCCGGGATATTCTGCCCGTTCACGCGGATGCGCTCACTGAACTCCACCAGATGCGGCGAAGTGAACAAGCCTGTCTTGTACCCGGCGGCGCGTGCCACACTCTCGCAGAAGGCACAGGTGCTTCCCTTGCCATTCGTGCCGGCCACATGAATGACCTGTGCCCGGGGATACAGCACACCGCAGGCCGAGAGCAGACGCGTCACCCCCTCCAGCCCCAGCTTGATGCCGAAAGCCTGCGTAGAATACAACCAGTCCAGCTCCGCCTGCAGTGTGCTCATATTTCAATTTTACTTCGTACTTCGGACTTCGTCCCTCGTACTTTAATATCTGTATGCTTCAGCCTTGTAGGGGCCTTCCACCGGCACGCCGATGTAGTCAGCCTGCTTCTGGGTGAGGGTGGTGAGGCGCACACCGAGCTTGGCGAGGTGCAGGCGGGCCACCTCTTCGTCCAGCTTCTTGGGCAGCACGGTTACGGAGGGCTTGGCGGTTTCGCGGTCCTGCCACAGGGCAATCTGAGCCAGCACCTGGTTGGTGAAGCTGTTGCTCATCACAAAGGAAGCATGACCCGTGGCGCAGCCCAGGTTCACCAGGCGGCCTTCGGCCAGCAGATAGAGGCTGTGACCATCCGGGAAGGTGTACTTGTCCACCTGCGGCTTGATGTTGGTGCAGACAATACCGGGGTAAGCCTGCAGGCGAGCCACCTGAATCTCATTGTCGAAGTGGCCGATGTTGCAGACGATTGCCTGGTCCTTGATTTTCTCCATGTGCTCCAGGGTGATGATATCGCAGTTGCCCGTGGTGGTCACATAAATATCAGCCATGCCGAGGGTGTCCTCCACCGTCAGCACGCGATAGCCTTCCATAGCAGCCTGCAGGGCGCAGATGGGATCCACCTCGGTCACAATCACCTGGGCACCCAGCCCGCGCAGAGCCTGCGCGCAGCCCTTGCCCACATCGCCATAGCCGCAGATAACGGCTACCTTACCGGCAATCATCACGTCCGTGGCGCGCTTGATACCATCGGTCAGGCTCTCGCGGCAGCCGTACAGGTTATCGAACTTGCTCTTGGTCACCGAGTCATTCACATTGATGGCAGGCACCAGCAGACGGCCGTCGCGCTCCATCTGGTAAAGGCGGTGCACGCCGGTGGTCGTTTCCTCGGAAACACCCTTCCACTCGGGCATCCAGCGGTGGAACACACCGGGCTGCTCGGCTGCAATGCGCTTGAGCAGAGCCTTGATGACACCCTCTTCCTCACTGCCGGAGGGAGTGTTCACCCAGTCGGAGCCCTCTTCCATCTCATAGCCGCGGTGCAGCAGCAGCGTCACATCGCCGCCGTCGTCTACCACCAGCTGCGGGCCAAGGCCATCGCGGTGGCTCAGGGCAGCCCAGGTGCAATCCCAGTATTCTTCAAGCGTCTCGCCCTTCCAGGCAAACACCGGCACGCCCGTGGCCGCAATGGCTGCGGCGGCGTGGTCCTGCGTGGAGAAAATGTTGCAGCTGGCCCAGCGCACCTCAGCCCCCAGGGCGACCAGCGTTTCAATGAGCACCGCGGTCTGAATCGTCATGTGCAGAGAACCGGTGATACGCACCCCGGCCAGAGGCTTCTGCTCGCCATACTTCTCGCGGCAGGCCATGAGGCCCGGCATCTCGTATTCCGATACGGTAATTTCCTTGCGTCCCCAGTCCTTCAGGGCAATATCGGCCACCTTGTAATCTGCTGTCGCTGTCATGTCGGCGGCGAGTTTACCGCGAAACCGACATGTAGTCAATTCTAATCAGCAGTTTCTTTAGACTTGAAAAAGCCCGGTTATTATGTTAGCATGTACAGCGATGAAACGCATCTACACCCTGATGACGGGTCTGGTCGCACTCGCTGCATGCTGCACGCAGGAGGCCCAGGCCGACCGCTATTCGGATTACTGGGCGCCTGAAAACATGGCCAAGCGCCAGTGCACTTCTGTGCATCTTCACTACGGGCCCACCATTCCCAAGCACACCGCAGCTTACCAGGAAACAGTGATTGAGAAGAGCGCCCCCGGCACCTACTTTGCCTGCAACAACTTCGGCTGTGGCTATATCGGCGTACAGGAACTCGGCCACAAGGACGAGAACGGCAACCCGGTGCGCGTGGCTATCTTCTCCATCTGGGATGCCAAGGACAGCGGCGACAACCCCCACGCTGCCCCCGAGGAGGAACGCGCCAAGCTCATCCAGAAGGGCGATAAGGTGACCCACCGCCGTTTCGGTGGCGAAGGCACGGGCGGCAACTCCATGCGCCCCTTCCCCTGGAAGGAAGGCCAGGTCATCAAGACCCTGGTGGTGGAACACGAGGACGGCCCGGATTTCCGCCAGATTGCCGGTTACATCTTTGACCCCGCCGAAAACAAGTGGATGCTCATGAGCTGCTGGCGCATTCAGGCGCTGAGCCGTGGTCTGGGCGGCGGCTGCGGTTTCGTGGAAGACTTCAAGCGCGACGTGGAATCCAAGAAGTATGAGCGCCGCGCCACCTTCGGCCCTGCTTTCCGCTGGGACGGCAAGGAATGGCACATGGCCAAAGAGTACCGCTTCACCAAGGACGGCAACCCGAACATGGAAATCAACTGCCGCTTCAACCCCGCACGTGGCTACTTCTCCATGGCCTCCGGTGGCGATATTGCCCCCGAGACAGATTTCCCCGTGTTCAGCTCCAAGGCTCTGCCTGTGGAGCCGAAGAATGTGGAGCAGCCCGGCGCCGACGTCATGCAGCTCATTCAGCGCGGCACGCTGGAGCCCCGGGAATACCCCGCCAGCTGACGCCCGGTAATTATTTTCTGATAACCAGAACCGCCTGAGAGCAATCTCAGGCGGTTTTTCCTTGCCTTATCAGCTGCAAGGCTCTAATATAAGGCCATGCTGATTGCCCCCTCCATGCTCGCCTGTGATTTCCGCCGCATCGGTG
>JAZRBC010000021.1:0-5461 GCA_045634905.1 Akkermansia sp. | reverse complement strand
TCCACAGGCTTACTTCATTGAGGTTCACGTGCTCCAGCTTATCGCCGCCGAATATCGTGCCGCCGATGCGGCCGTTGCCCACGGGCAGGGTCTGGGATTCCCAGGCATCCTTGGTCTGCTTGCCGGGCAGGTTGCCGGTGTTGCCGGCATCCTTGGTCCAGGGCAGGGCAACGGGGCTGACTATGGCCGGCTGTTTGTACCAGAGATAATTCTGGGACGGGGGCGTGGCATCTTCATTTGCATGCGCAGCACAACAGAGAGCGGGCAGAAGGAGCAGAGGGTATTTTCTCATAGCGAAAATCAGATAAATTCAACCTGGAGGGAGATGCATCCCATGGTGAGGGTGTCGCCATCGTGAATGGCGCGGCAGTTATGATACGCTTCCAGCGCTTCATCATTGATGGCGGAGCCGTTGGTTGACCCCATATCGTTGGCCACCAGCCCGGATTCGTTCAGCTGCAGCTGCAGGTGTGCCCGGGAAACGCTGGCATCGTCCACGGTGACATGAGCCAGCTCGGGGTCGCGCCCTAGAATCAGGCCGCCCTCCTGGGCAATCTGGATGAAGGGAATACGCTGCTCCCACGCCACGCCGTCGCTCAGAAGTCCGAATAAACGCAGTTCACTGGCTGTTTCTGTAGCCTGGTTTTCCGGCATGTTCACCTCCGGAGTCTGAGCATCTTCCAATCCGCTGCCCAGCCCCCATTTGGCACGCAGAACGTGGTATGGCTGCAGCGCCTGCAGGTGAATGTAGCCCGTGTCGGTGGTGTTATCCGACGGGCGCGATTGAGGAGGAACGGCAATGGGGATAGGTGCATCCCATGCCGGGGTGAGAGGGACTTCCCTGCCTTGTGCAGGGGTGTTGTTGCCATCTGCGGTTGCCCTCAGCATCGCGATGGCCGCCTGCACACCGGCCAATTCACTTTCAAGCGCGCGGGCGCGTGCTTCCAGCTCTGCCAGGGTGGTCATGTTGTTCTCCTCGAGCGGCTTGTTCATATGCGGATGCCTATTCTAGCAGAATCGCCACCGCATAGCAAGCGGGAAATTCAAGGTGCGGAGAGTGGGCACATGTGTGACCCAAAGAATGCAGAAGCCGCTGATAAATGAATGCCGTTATATCAGAGGCCCCCGGTTATAACAAATGAGCGATTGGAATTTGTGGATGTAGAATGTAGAAAGTAGAATTTTGAATGTGCAAGTTTCCCGCGCCTTTGGCGTGGCAGTATCAATGCGCGCTCCGCGCGCCTGACTACAATACTTCGTAATTCGTACCTCGTAATTCGTAATTCAAATTCTGTTTTGTCGCGCCGCAAAATCTTTGGGAACATGTGGGTGTCAGCCCTCCGGGCTCTGCCTGAACTGCACCACCTTGCGGGGCGGGAGGGTCATGCTCTGCTTGCTGCCGGGGAGCAGCAGCCGCCGCGAGGCGCGCTGCTGTATGCGGAATGTGCCGAACCTGGCGAGTTTCACCTCGCCGTCGCGCAGCAGTCCCTGGTGAATGGCTCGCAGCACGGCATCCACCGCGAGTTGTGCGGCCATGGGGGTGGCGGTGCCGCCCAGCTGCCGGCGCACCAGTTCCTGCAAGTCGGCGCGGTTCATGGGGCAGGGCAGAGGTTTAGTCGCGGTTGCCCTGGCTCATGCGGCTGAAGATGATAAGCGCATAATACAGCAGCATGGCCAGCGAGGAAAGTGCCGCAGACACATAGGTCATGGCGGCCCAGCGCAGCGCCGTGCCTGCCTGACCGTGCATGGCCCGGCTTGCCCAGTCGCAGCGCTCAATCCAGGCCAGTGCCCGGCGGGAGGCATCAAACTCCACCGGCAGGGTCACAAAGGCAAACAGCGTGGTGGTGGCATACAGCGCCAGACCTATCCAGGCCACGGTGGTACCGCTGCCCGCCCCGAGCAGCAGCAGACCGACGAAGAGCACCACCTGCCCGAGGCGTGACCCGATGTTCACCATGGGCACCAGACTCGAACGCAACCCCAGCCAGGGATACGCCTCGGCGTGCTGCACGGCGTGCCCGCATTCATGCGCGGCCACGGCCATGGCAGCCACAGTGGCCTCGTTGTACACACTGTCGCTCAGGTTCACCGTGCGGTTGAGCGGGTTATAGTGGTCGGTGAGTTCGCCGGAAGTGCTGATGACCTGCACATCCGTGAGGCCGTATTGCATGAGCATGCGGCGGGCGGTTTCTGCTCCGGTAAGGGGGGCCGGTTCTTCTGAGTAGCGGGCAAAAGCTTTTTTGAGCCCCATCTGCACCGCGCCGCCTATGAGCATGGAAATCAGCAGAATAGCCAGCCCGATGAGGGTGAGCCCGCTGTACATGCTTCCCGTGGAGCCCGGATTTCCGTAAAAATAATCATTTGCACCGCCGTAGTAGTATGCGGCCTGCGCCAGAGTAGTTGAGATGAATGATATCATGATTTCTTACTGACAGGTGTGACCCGTATCGGTCCTGTGTTGTTCAAAATAACAGTTGGTATGTTCAAGATTCTGCCGCAGATGCTCAACCCCGATGCGGCGTATGGGGCTGCCGGTGAAGAGTTCTTCAAATGAGTTCTCATCCAGCTGCTTCAATTCTGCGGTATCAGCCTGCGCCAACCTGGCCGGCATGAGCAGGTGCGGGTCAATTCGCGGCTGCAGCCCGCTGCGCGGGCGGTTCCAGGGGCATGCTTCCTGGCAGGCATCGCAGCCGTAGATGCGCTTTCCCTGCAGTGCGGCAATTTCCGGCGGGGTGGGGCTCTTTGATTCTATGGTCCAGAACGAAAGACACCGGCGGGCATCGCAGCAGCCATTGCGGAGCGCCTGCGTGGGGCATGCCTGTTCGCAGCGGTGGCAGTTGCCGCAGTGGTTGGGCATGGGACTATCCACCGGCAGGTCCAGAGTGGTCAGGATACTGGCCAGAAAACAATACGAACCACGCCCGGGGCGGATAAGAAGCCCGTTGCGTCCAATCCAGCCCAGCCCGGCCTGCGCGGCAAAGAACCGCTCGCTTACCGGTCCGCTGTCGGTGAAGCAACGCTGCTGCCCGCCGTAGAATTGCAGCGTTTCGTCCAGATCTGCCAGCTTGCCGGCCAGTAATTTGTGGTAGTCTTCGCCCTGGGCATAGCGAGCAATGCGCCCCTGCCTGTCCTGCCATGCATCGTGGCGGGGGTATTCGTAGGTCAGCATGATAACGCTGCGCACTCCCGGCAGCGCCAGCTCCGGATTCTGCCGGGCGGGCAGGTGACGCTCCATCCATGCCATATCGGCATGTTTCCCTTCTGCAATGAAACGGGCAAGGTGCTCCCCCTGGTCTGCGTGGGCATCTGCCACGCCCACCGCGGAAAATCCCAGAGCAGCCGCTGCGTATTCCAGAGCCTGGCGTATGGAGTGCGGGTTCATCTGCTGTCTTCCGGTGAGCGGGTGAGCCGCAGCCAGTCGCGCAGGCGTTCGCGCGTATCCTCGGTCACGGGCAGCGCCTGAATGATGCGCAGCGTTGCATTGTCGATGCGCTCTGTAGCCGGGGTGGAGCTGAGATTGCCGGCGCGTATACCTTCCTTGAATGCAAGCCGCTGCATGTTGGCAGAGGCCTGTTTGTTGCCCAGATGCGCCGCCTTGCGGTACAGCCGCAGCGCTGTTTCGGTGTCGCGGGGGGTGGGGTAGCCTTTCTCAAACATGGTGCCCAGGTTATTCAGACACTGCGCATCATTCAGCCGGGCCCCCATGCGGTAAAGTTCAAATGCCTTGCGTGGCGAGCGCGGCATTCCCACGCCCCGCTCGCACATGTAGCCCATGTAGAAGAAAATATGGGGCGTTTCCGGGTTTTCCCGGGCTTCTGTGTGCAGCAGCTTCCAGGCCCGCTGCGGGTCAGCTTTTACGCCGCTGCCGTTCATCAGGTAGCGGGCCAGCTCCACCCGGGCGCGCGGCATTCCGCGGCGTGCGGCGCGTTCCATCCACTCGCTGGCCTCTGCGGGACTGGCCTCGCAGCCGCTGCCTTTTTCCAGGTAGAGCGCCAGGCGGAACATGGCTTCGGTGCGCATGCTGCTTCCGCCGCGGACCACCTGGTCGAGCCGCTGCGACTCCGCCAGTGAGCGCGCCAGGTGCGCCGCCTGGGAAAGATTGGCTTCCAGCCCCTTGAACTTTCCTTCGTACACATCCAGCAGCAGGCGGGTGGCCTCCGCGTGTCCCTCGCGGGCGCAGGTTTCCAGCAGCATCGGCACACTGGCCACATTCTGAATAGAGCGGTCCTCCAGCATGGCGCGCGCCTGCACATACATGCCCTCCACATCCCACTGGCTCAGATTCTCTGCCGCAGAAACACGGAAAACCAGCAGCCCTGCCAGGGCTGCCAGCGCGGCGGTGGCTCTGCGGACTGCTTGCATGCCCAAGGTATAGCACGCGCCACGCCGTTTGTCCATGTTTTTCCGCTTTTGTGCAGATTTATGCTTGACTTTGCCCGGCGTTCCCTGTAGTATCTGCTCGCCGTTCATCCGGCACCAGTGCGCGAATAGCTCAGTTGGTAGAGCAGTAGACTTTTAATCTATTGGTCTCGGGTTCGAGTCCCGATTCGCGTACTACATGTCCCCATCGTCTAGGGGTTAGGACATATGATTCTCAGTCATAGAACCGCGGTTCGAATCCGCGTGGGGATGCTCCATAGAAAGCCCCGAGGTGAACGCCTCGGGGTTCTTCTTTTTCTGATTTTCTCTCTTTGAAAAAGATTGATAAATGAACGAGTCGCGAAGAATTTGCGCGTTTTGAATCTATATTATCAAAAACGTGATATTAAATCCGCGAGACATAGAGCCCGATGCCTCTTTCATTGGGAAATATCGCTGAAAATCGCTCAAAAACAGTGACAAAGAAGCGACAAAAGACGACAGGAGATCAAGAGACGGTCTCAGTAAGTGTTTATTGTTAATTTTTAACAGGATATCCGTGATAAGCCTAAAATCTTATCAACATTTTCAAGCGGACATATCTCGTGGCTTTAATCTATAGTCTGTCAAAAACGCACTGGAGGCGCCAGGAATGCGTTTCATTTATTTCGTCCTGATGAAGAAAGCTCTTTCTAGAGCATCCTGACGCGATGATGAAAGAATAAAAAGAATCCGATGAACTATTACATTCATCGGATTCTTTCCAGCATTTATAGAAAGGACTATAAAAATGCAGACATCGCAAGCTCAGAGTAGCATTCTGTCTGGAATTGTCAAGGAGTTTTCGAGGAAAAACCGGTATTTTGGGCCAGTTTCAGATTTGCTGGTCCTCTTCATAAATGAGACGTTGGTATAATACGCGAATCATCGCCAAAGTCAATTTGTGGAGTAGTTTGCGGATCGTCAGCGTAGCGGAATTTTGAGCCCGTCAGGGCGTCAGAACATTAGCCCAGTGTGGAGCCGCAACGCGGCGGAACGCTGGGTTTGGTGTTAAATATACCCGGAACCCCGAACGAAGTGAGAGGGTGGCAGGGAGGCCACG
>JAZRBC010000020.1:0-4896 GCA_045634905.1 Akkermansia sp. | reverse complement strand
ACCGCTATGATCTGCAGCACGTCATTCTGGGACACTCAGATACCACCCAGACCCGCGCGCTGGATACTCATATCAAACGCTTGCGCAAGAAACTGGGCATGTATGCTGAATGCATTGCCACCGAACGAGGCGTGGGCTATGTGTTTCAGCCCTTGAACCCTGACTCTGGAGTGTGAGTTTTCCTCTGTTGCTTACATGTCCGAGAAGGTTGTATTCGGAGCACGGGACTTCAGTCCCGTAATGCATAAAACAGAAAGCTCGCGCTCAGGGGGATTCTGTTTCCTGGGAGGTGCAGGCCTCGACAAGCCGGTAGGTGAGGCCGATGGGCAGGGACACAACCCCGATGGCTACGGTAGCTGCAGTGCCGGCGATGCTCAGCGGGGCATCCACCGCTACGGCGGTGAGGGCACCCAGCGGGTAGGCGTAGTACTTGTGCGCATCGGTGCGGGGGTGCATGCGGTTGTTCCTCAGGGTGCGGTCAGCAGTCACACCGAGATTGCAGAAGGTTTTCACGGGCAGCAGGCGGGCGGAATCCGGAAGTTGCTTCAGGTCGCCGCCGGCATCTTCGCAGATTTCGATGCATATCACATAGGGCGCGCCTTTATCGAGTGCCATCTGCACCTCGGCTGCGCTTTGTTTCGTGAGTGGCAGGTAGACGGCCTCCGCCTTCTCTTCATCTGGGCAGAAGGTGGCCATGCCGACACCGCGCAGCATGACCCAGTGGAAGGGGTAACCTGCGTAACACCCACGCCCCGGCCCGTGGTAGGCCTTGGTGTAAAACGTGCTGCCTGCCTGGTAGAGCTCCGCTTCTGCAGGCTGGAACCAGGCTTCGTCCACCACTTTGGCACGTTGCCAGGCATACTGGTGCAGGTTGGTGTAACACCCGCTCAGCCCCATAGCGCACAGGGCGGCGGTAAATAAGCGAAAATGAAGGCGTTGCATAAAGGATTCCGTGAATGGTATCAAATTCTTTACGCCGTAGCAAGAAAGAAGTCGAAATTCTTTACGTCCGAGCGGTAAAGATTCCGGTCAGAGATACAAAAAAGCCCCTGCCGAGGTGGGCAGGGGCTTTGGAGAATAACTGTGCGCCTACGCTTTAGAAATTGGTGCGCAGGGCTGTGGTGAACTCCCAGCCGTTGTAGCAGTCCTGGCCGTCCTTGCGGGCGGTGGTGTACTCGGCGCCGAACATGATTTTGGCGGCGTCCTTGGTTTTGGCAGAGGCGTACAGGTTCACGCCGAAGTAGAAGGCGTGCAGGCTGTCGACCCAGGAGGGACTGGTGGTCTGGTTGCAGATGTAGCGGTCTGCGCCGAGCTTGCAGGCTCCCTTGCCGGTCATGCCATTGTAGCGGAACACGAGGTCTACATTCGGGTGCACGGCGTATACGGACTGGATTTCCAGGCCCACGTTGTTGGTGCCGCTGCCGTCCTGCTGCTCAAAGGCCGCCACGGCGTTGGTCATGACGGTGAGCTTGTTGTATTTGACTTCGTAGCCCAGGGAGATGGCATCCTTGAAGTCGATGCCGTAGTTGTTGGCACCGGGTTTGCGGCGGCCGTGGTAGGCGTTGTTGAAGTCGTGCGTGTATTCACCGGAGATGGCGTGGTAGCCGTTTTCGGTCACGTTGAACTTGTGCGTGGCACCGATGATGGCGAAGCACTTGTCCTCCCAGCCGAACTCGCCGTCGAAGCCCTCGCCGCGGGCATAGCAGTCGGAGTGAGCCAGGCTGTGAGAGCTGCTTGCGCGGTCGTTGGCAAAGACCTGCAGGTAGAGGATGTTCTTCTTATCGGGCGAGGTGTAGTTTAACTCCGCACCCCAGTTAGTATCCAGCGCAAACTGGTTGGCCACATAGCAACGCTCCACGCAGGGCATGCTGGCGTTGGACATGCGGAAATCAGAGGTGAAGCTGGGGGCGAACTTACCCACGCGCAGGGTGAGGCCCTTCACGGCGTCGATGTTCTGCTTCAGCCAGATATCATAGAAACCGGTGTAGCTGTAGTTCTTCTTGGTGCGGCCGCCGGCGTAGGTGTCGCGGATGGGCAGGCCGCCGATGCGCACGTAGGTGTGGAACTGGGTGCCGGTGCGGGTGAACACATTGACGCCAATCCAGTTGCGGCGGAACTCATCGTTGTAAGGGGTTGCGCTGCCCTTGAGGTACAGACCATTGGAGCCGTTGGGCTGTACGCTGGCCATCTGCCACTGCTGGCGGGTGGTCAGGGCTACCTTGGTCACGAAGGTGTCCTTGTTTTCGTAGACCACCAGAGCCTGTTTCACGGCATCCACCCAGTCGGTGGTGGCGGGCTTTGTGCTCAGGGTGATGGCCTCGCCGGCGCAGGCGGCACCGGCGGCAATCAGAGAAAGAGTGATGGCTTTCATGAATCTCTTAGCGGAGCTTGGAGAAGAGGGTGGTCGAATCCAGCACCGGCATATACTCGGTGTGGTCGATACCGGCATCAATCACGTACAGGGTGAGCAGGCGCTTCACTACAGCCAGCAGCTTCTCGGGCTGCCAGGGCTTTTCGATGTAGTTGTCGATGTGGCCGTCGTTGATGGCGTTGATGGTATCGGCATGCGTGGCCTGACCGGTCAGCAGTACCTTGCGGGTCTTGCCGAAGCGGCGGTCGGCGGCAATCTTACCCAGCAGCTCGGTGCCGGTTTCTTCGGGCATCACCTGGTCGGAGATGACGATGGCCACGTGGTCGCCGTCTTCATCAATCTGTTCGATGAGTTGCATGCAGTCAGCCACGCTGGAGGCTTCCTCCAGGCGCACGTGGGAGGCCAGGGGACGCAGGTCGCGCATTACGGAATCCAGCACTTCCTGCTGGTCGTCTACACAAATGATATTGATCTTATCCATGGATTTGAGAGGTTGGAATGTTGATAGTGAAAGATGTTTCCCGGTCATTGCTGTGCACTTCGATGGTGCCGCTGTAGCTGTCGACCACGCGACGCACGATGGCCAGGCCGAGACCGAGCCCGAAATCGAGGCCCAGTTTCTTGGTGGTGAAGTTGGGGTTGAAAATCTTGTTGAGGTTTTCCTCGTCAATGGCGGGGCCATTGTTGGCGATGGTCACGGAGACGTATTCCGTGGGCAGCAGGTGAACCCCCTGCACGCGGCAGCTGCGGCCGGTGATGCGGATGCAGGGGCGCTCCGTGGCACCCTGTTCCATGGCATCGCAGGCGTTCTTGATGACGTTGCTCCACACCTGCACCAGTTCGGTGATATCGGCGGTGATGCCGGGCATGGGCTCAAAGCTGGTCTGCACCTCTACGCGCTTGAGTTTGTTGTGCAGCAGGTTCAGGGCATCCGTCACGCTCTGTGCCACGTCTACATCGGGTTCGCGGGTGCTGTTGCCGCCGCCCAGAAGTTTCACAGCGCGCACGATGCCGGTGGCCAGTTTAGAGGCCATGCGCATGTCGCGCAGGTCGTGCCCCAGCTCCCAGAAGCGGTAGTTGCGCTTCAGGTTGCGGATGAATTTGCCGGGTTGCCTGTGGCCTTCATCGGTGTTGGGGAAGATGTGGGCCATGACCTTGGCGGCCTCCTGGGGCAGGTCAAGCTCGCGCTCGTAATAGCGGGCAGCGCTCCGCAGCTCCTGGGCGGAGATGAAGGAGCTGTCCTCGAAGCCGTAGGAGAAGAGCTGAGCGTTGAGCTTGTCGTCGTCCTCCAGGTATTCCTGCAGGCTGTCGGCCACAAACTCGGTGCGGCGGGAGAGCACGCCCACGGCGTTGTTCAGCTCGTGTGCAATGCCGGCGGAAAGCTGGGCCAGCGAGCTGGCCATCTCGGCGCGCTGCACGATTCGCAGCGCTTCTTCCTTTTCAGAAGTCTTGGTAAAGATGCGCGAGTTGCGCGCGGCCAGCTCATGCACCAGCACGGGAATGAACTGGCGCTCGAAGCAGCCGTATTTCTCCGGCTCTACCACCTCGGTGGTGTCATCCACATAGGTCACCACCGAGTCTTCCAGGGCTACAATGTAGTTGGAACTGTGGTAGGAACGGGAGAAAAATGCCTGAACGCAGACGTAGGAACCCTCCTCAGCGCGGAATACTTCGTAGCCGCGGGTGCTGCTTTCCACCGGCAGGTCGACCCCGGCGTAGGAGTCGGCCCGGCGGAAGGCGGCGAAGCAGCCTTTTTTCACGAAGTACACGCGGTGGCACTCCTCGCCCTGGCCCACCAGCTGCTCGCCTTCCGCGAGCTCGATGGTGCGGCCGGGGTCGCTGAAGTACACCTCGTTGATGCGCTTCAGGGGTTCGAGTATCTGTTCAGGCAGTTGATACATTTGAGTTGCGTATGGTTATCAGCCGAAGAAGCCGACTGCACCCAGCAGGGACATGAGGCCGATGGAGAGAGCCAGGCCGATCAGGCACAGGATGGTGCCGGAAATAGCCATGCCCTTCTGCTCCACGTGGCCGGTGGCGTAGGCCATGGCGTTGGGCGGGGTGGAAATCGGCAGAGCCATGCCCAGCGAGGAGGCGAAGGCGATGGTCACCAGCAGACCGATGGCACCGGGAGCATCCATGGAGCCGCCGGCCACCATGCCGGCTGCCACAGAGGCCATAATGGGCATGAGCAGGGCGGCGGTAGCCGTGTGGCTCATGAAGGTGGCCATGAAGAGGCAGATGAGGCTGGAACCCACGATGAGGGCCAGGCTGTCCCATTCGGCGAAGGGAATGGAGTTGATGAGGTCGTTGGCGAGCTTGGTCTCACCCAGGGCAACACCCAGGGCGAAGCCGCCGGCTACGAGCCAGAGCACGTCCCAGCTCATGGCCTTGAGGTCCTTCTTGGTGATAACGCCGGTCACGGAGAATACGGCGATGGGGATGATGGCTACGCTGTTGGCATCCAGACCATGATACTGCTTGGGAATGACCCAAAGGAGGATGGTCACGATGAAGGTGATGTA
>JAZRBC010000019.1:0-5956 GCA_045634905.1 Akkermansia sp. | reverse complement strand
TCGGAAGCCTTCACCTCGAACACGCCGTCGCCGATTTCCAGCACGGAGATATCGAAGGTACCACCACCAAGGTCATACACGGCAATCTGCTCGTTGCTGCCCTTGTCCAGGCCATAGGCCAGAGCGGCGGCGGTGGGTTCGTTGATGATGCGGCGCACCTTCAGGCCGGCGATTTCACCGGCAGCCTTGGTGGCGTTACGCTGAGCGTCGTTGAAGTAAGCGGGCACGGTAATCACAGCCTCAGTGATGGTCTCACCCAGCTTGGCCTCGGCATCAGCCTTCAGCTTGCCGAGAATCATGGCGCTGATTTCCTGGGGGGAGTACACCTTGGTCTCGCCACCCACTTCCACCTGAATGTGGGCATCGCCGTTGGCGGCCTCCACGATGGTGTAAGGAACCTTCTTGTCATCAGCGGTCAGCTCGGCATACTTGCGGCCGATGAGACGCTTGGCGGAGAACACCGTGTTGCGGGGATTGGTCACGGCCTGGCGCTTGGCAGCCTGGCCTACGATACGCTCGCCGTTCTTGGTGAAAGCGACGATGGAGGGGGTGGTACGTGCGCCCTCGCTGTTCTCCAGAACAGTAGCCTGACCGCCTTCCATGACGGCCATGCAGGAGTTTGTCGTACCAAGGTCAATACCGAGTATCTTGCTCATGGTGTATTTTCTTTCTATTTTGTTGTGTTGTTTGAAATCCGATTGGTCTGCACTCGCGCAGACGCTTCTTACCTTCCTCTGTTGCAAATTCCGTGCCAACTTCTGAAACAGCACGCTCACATTTCGCACAAGTGCTTATATTTAAGCGTTTGCCACGTTGTCATAAATATTTTCACCACCCATTCCGGCATGCCCAAATAGCGGCATTTTGCCGCATGTGCACATTTTGCCGCAGTCATAACCGCGTCATTTTGCCGCAACTAATAAAACCACCCCTCCACCAGCAGAACAGCTACGTCATTTTCACCATATATAGTGAAAATACACCATTTCACCCATCCAGCCCGCCACCAAAATACACATTTTCACCATATATAGTGAAAGACATCAAAGGAATTGAGCAAAACGCAGCCTGCTATGGTACAGGAACACACGCTGCGCTTTCTGAGAAAGGAACGAATCCGCAATCAAGGCTTCGATTCGTTTCTGCTGCTGCAACATCATATTCAAATCCAGAGCCGCTATTTTCTGAGACAAACCAATCAGCCCACCCCAGGCGAGAAAGTGGTCGCGAACACGCTTCTTTTCTGCCGTTCTGCCATCGGCAAATAAACCGAAAGACATGGCAAAGGGGCTATCATTCACATGCACCGCGGTGTTCATGACATCGTAGGCAGGGGCCAGCGTAAACCCACCGTTTACGTCTTCAATCATGGAAAAGTTCTTGGCATGAGCGTCACCATTACACAAGAGGTAATTGGCCAGCACCATGCAGAAGAATCGGCGCAAATCCAGGAGTGGCGTGGTAGAGCAACTTTTCAACACTTCCGCCAGTTGTTCATAGCTGCCGTGGTATTTCCGGTTGCTGCTGCCATGCATCTCCATGTTCGACAGAGATGCAAAGTCCTCCATGTGAGCCTTCCCCCCCATGGGCATCAGGTCAAAGCGCCGGGTCAGGTAAGCCGGCACACCATCCGAGAAAAAGCAGAGTGCCGATGCCGCAGTGGGCAGCCGGAACAACTCCCGGCAAATTCGCATGCATAATGCCTCATTGGCAGGAATATCACGGCTCAAGGCAAAGCGTTGCGGACTGGGTTTCAGAATATGCGTACCGGTCTCTCCCTCTCGGGCAAAACGCAGCCGCCCGGCCTCCGCCACCACAGACATTTTCTGCTGAGCCCCGGAAACAGATACAGAACCAGGAGCCTCCTCATCACAACCAGCCAGACATTCTCGCTTATACGAATACGGCAGAACAGGAGAAACCACCTGACCGCCAAACAAATCGCGACACTGGGTTCGCGTATACTCAGTAAAAAGAAGCTTCATACCGTTTTCTCCGCTCTCACAGTCACATCGCCTATTGTATCATGACGAGCCAGCCTGAGCAACTGATTGAAGCGATCGTCCTCATCCAGCTTCAAGGAACGGCAGATACGCTGCAGGTTGTCCCCCTCGGGCAGCAGGCTCTCGAAAAACGGGAACAAATGTTCACTGAAGTAGGGTTCCGTCCTCGGCGGCATATGCAGGCAGACCATGCGGCAAGGCTTGAGCTGCAGATACTCCGGCAGATACCGCAGTTCATAGCGACGAGCCCCGGGCCGCGCGTGTTCGAGCAACTGCGCCGCCGGCACGTTTTTCACATAAACAATGGCTCGACGTTCGTTCACGATATCTCAGTCCTTAAAATTTTCTGACAGGAGAAAGCGAAAGCTCCAGTCCCAGCGTCTCCAGCACCTTCACCAGCACATTCAGCTGGGTATTACCCACTCCCCGCTCCAGGCGGCTCAGGGTGTTGATACCGATACCTGTGAGTGCAGCCACCACCTCCAGAGACACGCCCTGCTCTACGCGGCGTGCCCGTATAGCGGCACCTATATCCTCATTTTTCACCATACACGGTTAATTTAGCGAACAAACATCGACAAGTCAAGCTAAAAGGGCCTCCTTCCCCGGAAATTAGAAATGAGCGCCGATTAAATCACGTTGCACCAGCCCCCGAATCGGCAGCGCCTTTGGAGCGATGACGACCAGGCTGCGACAGAGGTGTGGTAAAACTCCACTTACATATCAGGCTGCTCAAAGAGCCCCATGAACAAGGGGGAAGTGCTGTTCTCCAGGTCGGTAATAGCCCAGATGAAGGGGCGGTCCATGATGAAAGGAATCACGGGTCGGGGACGGGCCGACCAGGAACGTATCACCCCCACCGTAACAGCCGCAGCCTTGGCGCCCTGCTCATCTGCCTTCACATAGCAACGCTGCAGCACCTCGCTGAGGTAGAGCGGAGCATCTGCAAAGCCGGACAAATCAGCCTGCGGGGTGAAAATCCGGCGGAGGCCGCAGGCCTTGAGCGCATTGGTCAGCGGGAAAGTGGCGGTGCGCTGCTCGAAGCGGGGCATTCCCACGCGCACCTGGCGGGGAGCCGCCGCGGCAAGCGCCTTGCAGATGGAATCGAACTTCTCCGGGCTGAGCGAGGCGGCAAAATCGTGGGCATTTCCCTGCGGCAGAATGGCAATGAAGCAACCGGGCACACCTTCCTTCTTCTGCGGGCGGAAGAACAGCGCAAGCGCCTCCCAGTCCAGGCCCTCGGCGTAGGTATAGCGGCCCGTCCGGAACATCATGGGTACTTCGCACTCCGAACCATCCGCACAGTGAAAGGGAGCAGGCTCTGTGGATTCCGGTTCAAAGGGAACCTGCCACTTCTCCTCCAGGGCAATGGCATTGGCCGCAATCATCATGCACGGGTTGCCCTGCAGATCTGAAGGCTTGATGATGCTGGGAATCATTCCACGGGTATTCTCCTTCGCCCAGTCATTCACCATATCGGCACTCCGGACTGCATCTGTCAGGAGCGGGGTGGGAATCACTTCATCCACCTTGATACCCGGTTTAAGCTTCAGCGCATCATCCACAAAAAGAGCATTTGCCTCTGCGGGAGACATGGCAGAAGGAATCAGCCGCTCCGGCATGCTGAGGAGATGCAACTCCTTGAGCGTTTCACCGCGGGCCCCCTGCTCCAGCAGACGCAGCACACCCTCCAGACTGGCGGGGGAAAACACCACATTCCCTTTCTGTTCCTTCACAATCTTTCGGAACACATCCACACCCAGACCGGGAACTTCGGCAGCAGGAGACTGAAGGCACAGCATAGCAGCCAGCATTGAAAAAATCACGCGCATTCTCATGAAAGGAGTCATAGTACATCCACCACCTGAAGTCAAGAATTTTCGCCACCTTGTTTTCCGGCAATGAAATAATAAACAAATCCCTGCATGCGGACAGGAAGAAGCATCCGTTTCCATTCTCCTTACGGCAACTGATACGCCCCGTGGCAGTCAGCTTTTCTGTTTGTGCGCGATGTCTGTCTGCTTCAGCCTTTTGGATTTGCGTTCGCAAGGTAAATATGATAGTCTTGCCGCGGATACAAAAAGGCACATGAAGCTGTCGGATATAGTTACAGGGGTACTTTGGCTGGCAAGCTGCATGTGCTCCGCCGCAGATCCGGGAACCACCGGCATCTATACCAGTACCATATGGGCCGATGGGGTTTCCTCCGAAAGCGGTTGGTGGGATGTTGATAAAAGTTCATCCGACAGGCAGGAGCTCATGATGTGCTATGCAGCCGCCGCAACGAATCTCATCACCTGGTGGCAGAATGGCACCTACGGCAGCCAGCTTACCTCATCTGCGCCTACCGGCATCAATGATATATGGGCTACCTATAAAGCACACAACGTGCATCCCGAATCGTATGGAGATTCTTTGGCTGCCATCAACTGGTGGATTTCCGGTGTATACGCGCCGACGAATGAGAAGGAACAGCAACGGAGCCTTTTTAATCCGGTACCGGATTCCTCACTGGTTACTCTTGAAACATTCAGCGGATTTTATTACGACCAGTACGGACTCAACAAAGGAAAGCTGGCAGAGTTCCTCGACTTAAGTACGGATTACAGCGCTTCCCTTTTCGGTTCCCTGCTGAGCGAAGGGGCGGGAGTGTCGCTCCTGCTGACATCCGATGAAGGGGGACTGGCACATATCATCACGCTGTGGGGCGCGGAGTACACGACTTCCGGCAACCTGGCCAGACTTTGGGTCACCGACTCGGACGACGCATTTGCGGAGCAGCAATACGGGGAGCTTTTCCCCATAGATGTCGTGACCGGAAACAACGGCAAAATCTATTTCAGGGAAGAGGCTGAAATCGGATATTACAAATTGCACCAGACACTGGAAACCGGGATTAAGGGCATCCATGTCTACTGCGTGAACAGCATCCACCCGAAGGCCTCTGCAAGCTGGCAGCTGGTACCGGAACCCTCCTCTGCCACGCTGGGCATACTGGCTCTTGCCGCCCTGGTCGCATACAGGCGCCGGGCTTCCCGCTGACACTCCCCGAAGCCAGGCCGCCTATCATCAGAAGCCCCGGCAAACCAGGGGGCACATGAGGAAAACTTCGGGACACAGGTGATTTATTCTTGGCTATTGTGGAAAAGCGTGGTAGTATGTGGGCATGGTCAGAATATTAGCAGCAACCGATTTTAGTGAAGAAGGGCAGGCTGTGCTCGATTTTGCTGCCGAAATGGTATGCAAGACAGGGGGAAAAATGTACCTGCTGCACGCGGTGGAACCCTGCATCATTGATGCTGCGGGAAGCCTTTCCGGCGGCAATATGGGCACGGGCGATCTGCCGGGAAATGTGCCGATGGTGGATTACCAGCGAATGGAT
The DNA here is from genome assembly GCA_045634905.1 of Akkermansia sp. Lineage (GTDB taxonomy): Bacteria > Verrucomicrobiota > Verrucomicrobiia > Verrucomicrobiales > Akkermansiaceae > Akkermansia. The sequence continues at coordinate 571 of JAZRBC010000019.1, read as the reverse complement.
GCCTGCCAGGCAGTGCTCGCCATCGCGGATGCACGCGCCAAACAGCTGGGCGAACAGATAAGCAAGAAGTGGGGTATTCCGATTTACGCCAAGGCCGAGGAAAATGACGACATTGTGGACTGTGTGCACCAGTTCTGCCGCCGCCACAATATCACTCAGCTGGTCATCGGCAACCGCCACCACTCGCTGCTCACCTCTATTCTGCTGGGTAACACGGCAGAAAAACTGGTGCGCGCCGCCAGCATCCCCGTGACGGTGGTGCCCTGTGGACACAACCATCACCACTGATGCGGATTCTCTTTCTGGGAGACGTGGTGGGCGAACCGGGCCGCATTGCCCTGTATCGGGCTCTTTCCGAATTACGGACAGAGCTGCGTGTGGATGCGGTCGTGGTGAATGGCGAAAATGCAGCCGGCGGCAAGGGAATCATTCCGCGGCTGGCACGGGAGTTTATGGAAAACGGGGTGGATGTCATCACCCTGGGCGACCACGTGTGGGATCAATCTGACCTGATTCCCTGGCTGCCCGGGGCACCGACGGTGCTGCGCCCGTTCAATCTGCAGCCCGGCAC
>JAZRBC010000018.1:0-2374 GCA_045634905.1 Akkermansia sp. | reverse complement strand
AATGAAAGCTGCTGCGGCAATGACCTGGTGGCCTGCCTCGGTGAGCACGTTTTTGAGCTCCAGCAGGGCATCTTCGTATGCCCGGTTGCCATAGACAACCACGGCAATGGCCGGGTTGCCGCTGCCCTGCAGCGCCAGCAGCCGCTGTGCTGCAATGGCGGGTATGCGTCCCCCATACACCGGCACCACGGCCAGCAGAGGAGCCCCAGCGGGCATTTCCTGCGGCTCCACAGGGCTGCAGAGGTCGATTCGTGTTCCCATACGAGCCCCCGCAATAGCGGCGGCAATTTTAGATGTTCCCCCCGTGGGGCTGAAAACGGCAGTAGTCCAGTTGTTCATACTGGCAATCAGTGTATCACTCCCTGCGTGTTAAATCAAATAGAAAAACCAGATAAATCCGGCAGCCAGATTTCCACCCAGAAGGGAACGGGGGCATCATAGGGGGTGCTGATGATTATCTGCTGCACGTAGAACAGGTAGCAGAGGAATATGGCGGCGCCTATGCCGCAGATGAGGGTGGCTGCAGACCATTTCACCGGGTGTTTTCTGCTGTAGAACAGGAGGGGAAGAGCTGCCGCCAGAGGGGTGATATACTGCGCCGCAAAGAAAGCGTGCATAGGAAGCGGGCTGCTGAGTGCCTGCAGAATGAATGGAGCATACATCAGCAGGCTCAGTATAAGCAGAATGTTGCACAGGAGAAGTCGCTTCCCCTGCTGCTGCCGGCGCACACGCCAGGCGCAGCAAATGCAGAGAAATAGTCCGATGAGGTAGTATGCCATGCTTGCCAGAGTAGCAGGTTTCTCCGTTGGAGTAAAGTAAATTCCCAAGGCTGATATGCATGGGACGGGGATGGAGCATCCATGCAGACTGTTGGCGTTTACTTATAGGTCTGCGTCATCAGCGCCCGGAAAGCATCGCTTGTGTGCATGAGACAGGTGAAGGTCAGGCCCACCAGAAGGGCCAGCCCGATGAAGATGAGGCAGGAGACCCAGGCCTGCCTGTTGCTCTGCTGCAGCATTCTGCGCCCCATGAAATGCACCAGTGCTGCCGCGACGAGGAAGGAAAGGGAGCGGGGCAAATCGGCAAATCCGAGCAGGGTTCCGGCCATCATGCTGTAGGCTGTCACCACGAAGGAGGCATGAAGCAGCTGTTTCTGCGTCACCTTTTTGCGTGATACGGAAAGGTAGGCGAGGTAGATGGTCAGAAACTCCCCGCCAATGGCTGCTGTTAAAACGATGAAGAAAATCAGAATGTTCATGGGGGCGGTGGTGTGTGGAACTAATCTAGCATGAACCTCCGGTAAAATCAAATAGAAACGCCCGCTTTTCCGGAGAAAAGCGGGCGTTGCGGAGGAAGATTACTTGAGAATCATCTTGAAGTCCACCACCACGGCGCGGTCGGCGGTGACGAGCACCGGGTTGCCGTCGATAGCGGTGATTTCGGGAATCTCGAGCACGAGCTTCTGCACCTTGGCCAGCGTGTCAGCCAGCGGGCCCACAGCCTTGGGAGCCTCGCCACGCACACCGTTCAGGATGGTGCCGACCTTGGTCTCCTTGATCATGTCGGAGAAGTCGTCGGTGGGCAGGATGCGCATGGTGGTGTCGCGCATCACTTCGGTGTACACACCGCCGGTACCGAACACCATGACGCGGCCGAAGTTCTTGTCGGTGTTCACGCCGATGATGGTTTCGGTGGCCTTGGTAATCATCTCCTGGATGAGCACGGAAGCGCCCTTGAGCTGGAACTTGGTGATGGAGCCCCACAGGCCTTCCCAAGCCTCGTTGAAGGAAGCCTCGTCGTTGATGTTGAGGTAGATACCCTTCATTTCGGTCTTGTGCAGAGCATCGGGAGCGGAGAGCTTGAGCACCACAGCGTTCGGGAAGATGGTCTTGCAGAAGGCCAGAGCCTCTTCCTTATCGGTGAAGTTGCCGCACTTCGGGTAATCGATGCCGTAGTGGTCCATGAGCATGTTCACGGTCTCCTGGGGCAGGGAGGCGAGGCCGGCTTCCTTGGCGGAGGTCACGGCAGCCTTGATTTCGGCGGGAACTTCGCCGGTCTCGCAGGTGGCGAGCTTCTTGCCGCGGAAAGCCATCTGAGCCTTCAGCAGACCGAGCAGACGCACGATGTCTGCGGGGTACTCGTAGTTGAGAATCTTAGCCTCGTTGAGCAGCACGCGGCCTTCGTCCACGCGGGCACCACCCACGAAGGAGCAGTAGATGTTCACGTTGGGGTACTGGGGAGCCAGCTTGATGACAGCCTGAGCGGTCTCGGGGCATTCGGTCACGCGCTGGGGAGTGAGGAGAACGAGGATGTTCTTGTACTCACCGCTCTCGCAGAGCACCTTGAGGGCAGCCTCGTAGCGGTCGGCCTTGGC
>JAZRBC010000017.1:0-37201 GCA_045634905.1 Akkermansia sp. | reverse complement strand
GAAACACGGTAAGTCTGTTTTCCTGCCTGCACGGGCAGCACCATATGCCGCAGTTTCTGCCCACAGCCGACCAGCACATGCGCAAAACCCGCGTGAGGCAAATCCACCAGCAGCTCCACTGCGCCATCCTGCGCGGTGGCTTTCAACTCAGGAGCCTTATCCTCTCCGGATGCGTAGCGGCTCAGGTGCAGACGGCTCTTCGCCTCGCGCCCCGCGGCATCACGGCCGCTTGCCACCAGGGCCTCGCCCCTGCTCCGCCATTCATTCTCCAGCTTCACCGGCAGGGGCATACCCAGTATGCAGTTGGCGGGAATAGTCAGACTGCCGCTCCAATGCACGGTATCCTGCTCCGCCTGCGGGCCGAATCCATTGGGACCGGGAAGCGGTTTTTCATGGCTGCTCACCAGCTGGAGCTGCACCAGCTGCGGACGCGCCAGCGGCTCACCGGTGCGGGAGTCGAGCACCTTGATGCGGTTCTCTCTCAGCTCAATCCGGAAATCAGCAGGATGAATAATCTGATTCAATTCCTTGAGCACCACGTATTCCTCACGGTCATTGACCACATGGCCGGAAACGATGATGCACCCTTCCTTGCGCATATCCGGGGTCACCGGGCACGTAAGAGTGGCTTTACCTTCTGCATCCAGCGTCACTTCCTTCTTCTCGCCCGCTATGACGAGCTCGCCACGGGCACCGCCCAGCGGAGTGCCACTGTAATCCACAGCCGACACATTCAGCGTGAACGATTCCGGCACCACGGGGTCAACATCCATGGTCAGCGTGGTCTTGAAGGCATCACGGCGGAAGACCTGGCAATTCGCCTTTACCGACTCTCGTGAATCGCCGCTTTCGACACGGATTTCATATTCACCCGCCACGTCGTCCTCGCCGGTGGGCATGGTGAAGGACGTTTCAAAAGCGCCGAAATCGCCCAAGGACAGTTCGCGGGTTTCAAGTTCGCGACCATCCGGGTGGAAAAAGCTGATTCTGGCCTGTTTTTCTTCGGGGAGGGAGCAGCTGCCATCCTGCAGCGCACGGCGCAGCACGCCACGCACGTTCACCACATCGCCCGGGCGATAAAGCGGGCGGTCGAGCACCAGCATGGTCATGTCCGCAGGGTCAGAAGAATCGACTCCACGGTAATGCGACGGCAGAGATACCACCACCACATCAGCCCCCGAGCGCACCCAGGCCTTGGTAGTGGACCTCACCTCCGGCAGCCAGGCAATGCCGTTGCGGATGCTCACCTGGTGTATTTTCTCTTCATCGTCTACCCAGGAAACCGTACCTTCCTGCACAGGGCGGCCATCGGAATAACGGTTGACCAGCACGGCCTCTTCTGCCATGGTCACGTTCAAATCCGTAACCTGCACCACCACATCCTGCGTGGCATCCAGCGATTCCTCAGCCCGCTCCATCTGGCGCAAGGCAGCGCGCACTCGTGTGTTGGACTCGGGCTTGAAGCGCAGCAGATACATACCAGGGGTGGGCGGACCGCCGGTAGCCGAGTCAAGCTTGAACACAGCCTCGCCGCTCTTCAGCATTCCCTCGCCATCGACCTTCACCCGGCAGGCGGGGAAAGCCGTGGCATTCTTCAGCACCATGCGGCTGCGGTGAAGATTCCTGCTCTCCGCCTTGCGGGCGCTGGATAAAGCATCATCCGCCGCCTCCGTCGTGCGTTCATCATCGGCCAGACCGCGCCAGGAGCGGGAATCGAATAAATCATCCGCCAGCTTGAGGCGAGCCACTCGGGCGGCATCGCTCAGGGAGTTGAGGAACGCGGTGGCGGTCATGTCGTGGGGAATCTTCCAGGCATTCACCTGCACCGAGTTCAGATTAGCGCAGGGAAGTCGCAGCGTACGTGCCCCCTTGAGCGGCACAATGATATTCTGCCCCGGCTGAATCACCGGCCAGGCGGGAGTCAGCGAAATGCGGTGGTGATGCGCTCCCGCCACTTTCACACCAAGGTGCGATGTGATATCCGCAGGCAACTTCACATCCAATAGCACAGGGGCAGAGGAACTCACCTCCACCACAAAACCGCGTGCCTCATGCTGAGGGGTGTAGCTCAGCGTGCGCGATTCCGCCTCTACTTCATCCGCAACATTCCGGAGCCAGGACATGGATTCCACCGTGTGGGGTTCCAGAATGCCGACGTAGCGGAAACTCACCGTATTCCCCTCCAGCTGCAGCTTCTTGTGTCCCTTGCCTGCGGACACCGCCACATTTGTTCCGGAGGCCAGCTGCATGCGTTCAAATATCTTCGGCATGTCTGCTGCTTTCATCGGTTCGCTGAAGCGCACATGCAGCCGGTAGCCTGCACCGGGCTCATCCTGCCACTCCACGCCGGTACCAAGCTCCGGGTACTGCGGAATATAGTCGCAGACCGGGTCCTCCGCGACAAAGCCTTCGCCTTCCTCTGCCAGAATCAGCAGATGCCAGTTATCTTCCGGGTCAAGCGTGGTGGCAGGACGCACCACCACATGCCCCGGCAGCGGCTTATCCTGCTGCAGACGGCTCCACACCTCCTTGCCACAGAGCTGGAAATAATTGATACTGGAACCATCTATACCCTGCTTCAGGTAGGCCGGCTCCAGAACACCTTCCACACAGTCCACATAATACCTGTCCCCGCTCCAGAAATGCTCACGCGCCCGGCGGAATACAAAACGCAGCTTTGTATCCGGCGAGAATTCGCGGCTCTCGCGGTTGCGATACCGGTCCGGGCAGACCATGACTCCCACGCCGCGGGCATCATTGAAAGCGTGCCCGTGCAGCGTATCAGGCGGGCAGCGGAAGTGTACGGGCTCAGAAGAAGCTGCAGCCCCACCCAGATATTTTGTGCCGGGCTTCAGTTGCAGGGTGTATTGAGTAGAACAGGATGCGTTATCGGGAAATGTGAGCAGGAGTTGATTCTGGTCCTGCCAGCGGGCTATAGGTTTGTACTTCTCATCGCCGGAAATGAGAACGAAGTCGATTCCCAGATCCTTGTCGCTCAATGCTGCATCCGTTTTATGAGCATTCTCCACCGCACTGAGAGGAACCAGCGGCTCGGGGAACGATACCACCACCTCGCGGCGATAGTTCGACGAAGCGACCAGAGGTTCACCGCCTGTCCCCAGCGCAGGCAGTACCGTCATCAATAATCCCCATATCATCAAAATGTAATGTTTCATAAATCCGGCGTCGTTTCATTGTACCATATAGCCCCGGCATGGCAAGTAAATAGTATCCCCACCCTGCCTGTCTATACCATTAACACCAGTCTCCCGCAAAAACGCAGCTTTCTACGGCAAAAAATCATTTTTTCGGCATAAATCGTATTTTCTAAAAAAAAGTCTTGCGTCCGGCTCAAAGATGAGTATAATGTCCCCGCTTCCACGGCTCTCGTGGAAAAAGCAAATCGCGGATGTAGCTCAGTGGTAGAGCGCAACCTTGCCAAGGTTGATGTCGTGGGTTCGAATCCCATCATCCGCTCTCCAAAAACACGCGGATGTAGCTCAGTGGTAGAGCGCAACCTTGCCAAGGTTGATGTCGTGGGTTCGAATCCCATCATCCGCTCTCACAAAAACACGCGGATGTAGCTCAGTGGTAGAGCGCAACCTTGCCAAGGTTGATGTCGTGGGTTCGAATCCCATCATCCGCTCTCCAGAAACATCGCGGATGTAGCTCAGTGGTAGAGCGCAACCTTGCCAAGGTTGATGTCGTGGGTTCGAATCCCATCATCCGCTCTTAAATCAAAAAGGCCTGCTCATGCAGGCCTTTTCTGTTTGTGACATATCATTGCTTGCGTGGTCGCTGCATGCGGGGCTCGCGGCGCGGACGGCGGTTACGCATTTCCTGGATACGATCCCGCACTTCCTTGAGGCGCTTTTCATCATGGCTCTCAAGAATCAGGGAAATCTCAGCCTCCTGCTGCGAACGCGCGGCTTCCGCCTTGGGGTGCATGGAAACCAGCATGGCCAGTCGCTCACGCATTTCCGGCGTATAATCCGCACGGGTGGTGATGAGGGAAATAACACCAAGAGTCATTTCATTCTCACTATGCGCCAGTTCTGCCTTTCCCGCTGCTGCCAGAGCTGCGGTATAGCGGTCGCGGGTGGAAATGTAGAGCATAAGCATCTCAGAGCTGCCTGGATTATCCGCCAGCAGAGAACGGGTATATCGCGCGGCGCGAGCCAGAGTCTCTACGTCAGCACGAGAGAAAGGCCGCATGGTCCACTGCACGTAGGCACGCTTGAACAGGAAGTTTTCCGGGTAGCGCTCCAGCATCTTATCCAGAAGCTGCTGCACGCTCTGACCTTCCTCCAGAAGCTCGCGGCGAAGGTTGCGATTCTGCGCCTGCATGAGCAGCTCAATACGACGCATCTGCACCTTTTCATTATCCGGGACCTCCTGTATCAACCCCTTCATGATTTCCACCGCCTGGCTGAGATACTCCTGGCGCTCGCGGAACAGGCTCCGCGATGCGGCACCACGGCGCGGCTGGTCTTTTTGAGACCGGTCGGGCTGCCAGCGCCTGCGATAGCGGGAACCGGTGCTCAGCATCTGCAGCGCACGCACTAGTTCCAGGCGGGCTTCCGGGGCGGTAATGCTATCGGCACGTGCCACCAGCTCCTTTATCAGTTTTTCAGCCTCCTTGTTCTTCTTCAGTTCATAGAGAGCAGAGCACATGCCGTTCACAGAACGCAGGTAACTGGCAGAATCCGGAGCGAACTGAGCCATGGCTCGGCTGAAATACTCGCAAGCAGTATCATAATCACCGGTCTGAAGTGCTATAATGGCAAGCGTCTCACAGGCCGATGCCATTTTCTCACCGCTATTCTCAGCCAATGCGGCAATTTCCTCGTAATAAGGCATAAGCTGCTGGAGCAGCTGAGCATCTGCCCGGGTGGGCTGCCAGAGAGTGTTGTCACCGGAGTCGCGGTCAGACATGCTGGCAAAAATCTGCTGAAGAGCAGAATCGGCAATTGCGGCGTTACGCTCTGCCTGTTTTCGCTGCTTGTTTTCCCCTGCATACCCCCAAAGAATACTGCCGAACAACAGGAAAACCAGCAAAGCTGCCACATGACTCCACGAAGCCACCGCAGGGCGGCGGCGAATCCACATGCCATAGCGCCGCACCCAGGAAACAGGACGAGCCTTGACGGGTTCACCATTCAGATAGCGGCGCAAATCTGCCACCATCTCCGCCATGGTGGGGTAGCGATCTGCAGGGTCAAAACTGATGCTCTTGTTGATAATGGCACCGAGTTCCCCCTCGCCACGCAAAGCACTCAGAGGGTCATTGCAGATACGGTGAATGAGTTTACCCGGCTCCGATTCCCGGAAAGCGGGACGATTGCTCACCAGCTCATAAAGTGTAACACCCAGGCTGTACTGGTCACCGGCAAAGGAGTTTTCCCCCTTCATCAGGCGCTCCGGGGGCATGTAGCGCAACGTGCCATCGTGGCTCTGTGTCACCAGCGGTGCGGTTTCTCCATTGTTCAGCACCGTGGCCAGACCGAAGTCCCCCACATGCAGCACTCCTTCCGCATCCAGCAGGAGGTTACCGGGCTTCACATCGCGGTGTAACACGCCGCAGGAATGAGCATAGGCCAGAGCCTGCGCGGCCTGCAGACCGACTTTAGCCACGGCCTGTTCAAAGGGAATACCCGGAAAAGCCTGACGGATACGAGATGGAGTAATCCCCTGCCCGTTCACCAGGCTCATCACGTAGTAGCGGTAATCACCCTCCTGCCCTGCACCAAATACTTCCACGATATTGGTGTGGTGGAGACCGGCAATCACACGCGACTCATTTTCGAAAGCCTCGCAGTGGCGGGCATCTGCATTCCAGGCCGGGGAAAGAATCTTGATGGCCACTTCCCGGTGAAGCGATTCCTGCAGCGCGCGGAACACCGTACCCATGCCGCCTGCTCCAATACGCTCCAGCAGCCGGTAGCCGCCCAGCGTGTCGGGATAACGGGCAGGAGCCGGTGCAGGACTGCGAGCCGAAAGGCCAAGGCTCTCCATATCCACCATGCCGCGCAGCAATGACTGAAGTTCCTCCGCACACTCAGGGTGGGCTGCAGCATATTCTGCCAGCGCGGGAGCTTTGCCGGCACGCAGGGCTTCCAGATATTCATCCACCAGCACCGCCAGCAATTCCTCTTTGTCGGGGGTATCAGGCATAGGGATTCTCGTGGAGTACCAGTTCCTGGAAACGCTTCAATGCGCGCACGTAGCGGATACTGGCCGCTTTGGGCTCAATCCCCAGCACGGCAGCGCACTCGGCATTGCCCAGTTCTTCAAAATGCCGGAGTTCCAGAATCTCGCGGTCACTGGCGGAAAGCTGAGAGAGCACCCGGCGAGCCATGGCCTGGCGCTCCAGACGCTCCAGGTGCGTACGGGGACTCGAAATCGTATCGGCAAACTGAGCCCAGGCATCTGCCACGGCCACATCATCCTCGGGGCTCTGTTCCTTCATGGCATCGCGCTTGGCAGCAGCCAGATGATGACGCTCCATGTCGGTAAGTGTCTGCATCGCGATGCGACGCAGCTTCACATACAGAGGCACCTCCGGTTCCGCCTGCAGGTATTCAAGCCTGCGGCCACAGGCCAGATAAGTTTCCTGCAGCAGGTCATCTACGCTGATACGCCGCTGCAGCACCGCCGGCATACGCAGCCCCAGCAAGCGCTGGATACGCTCGCGATACAGCTGCCACTGCTCGGCCAGCCACAGATTCTCTGGAACAGAACTCATACCATATATAGAAAAGCGGCCTGACGCTTCCCATTTATTTCGGAGAACGCAGACCGCAATAAAATATCTACGGAGATGACAGATTAATCCGTCACATTCTCCTCGCGCAGGTCACGCACCATGAGCTCCTGCAGAGCATCGCTCGGGTGCTTGCCATTGTAAAGAATATCGTACATGGCATCGGTGATGGGTGTACGCACATTCAAGCTGCGAGCCAGCTGATAGGTCGAAAGTGTGTTCGGCACACCTTCCACCACCTGGCCAATCTGCTTCAGGCATTCATCCAGCGGCATACCCTTGGCCAGCAGACGCCCGGCGGTCATGTTGCGGCTGTGTTCGGAGTAGCAGGTCACCACCAGGTCACCCATACCGGAAAGGCCCATGAAGGTTTCCATGCGGCCACCACGCGCAATACCCAGACGAGTCATTTCAGCCAGCCCTCGGGTGGAAAGAGCGGCGCGCGCATTGTCGCCCAGTCCCAGACCGGCGCAGATGCCGCTGGCCAGAGCAAATACGTTCTTGATGGCACCACCAATCTGCATACCCACCACGTCACTGGAGGTGTAGATGCGCAGGAAACCAGTGCTCATGCGCTTCTGCACAGCCTTGGCAATCTCGATATCGTCGAAACCGATGAGGGTAAGGCTGGGCAGACCCTGCACAATATCCTCCGCATGATTGGGACCGGAAAGTGCACCCACAGGGTACGGCACATTGGCTGCCAGAATCTCGCTCATCAGCAGGTTAGTGTCCTTCTCGATACCCTTGGAGCAGGAAACTATCACCGCATCATCTGCCAGGCCGACGTTCGACAAGCTCTGCGCCACACTGCGCATCACCACGCTGGGAACCACCACAATCACCAGCTGAGAACCGGCCACATCAGCCCAGTCGCTGGTCACCTTCACATTTTCGGGAAGAGGACGGGCACCCTTGATGGGCACCAGGCTCATGCGAGTCTCGCGGATAGCAGAGGCTTCCTCCTCCTTATAGGTCCAGAGCACTACCTCACTGCCATCCTGAGCTGCGGTGAAAGCCAGCGCCGTGCCCCATGCACCGGCGCCGATGACAGCTGTCTTTTTGAAAATCCGTTCCATATTCAGTCGAGAGAATCAGTTTTTACGAGAAAAAGCCTTAGGTTCCGTACCATTCATGATACGCACAATGTTAGCACGGTGCTTCACCGTGACCAGTACCAGAATGACAGTCAGCAGCCCCAGCACCATCCAGTCTGCCACGGAATAAGTTCCACCTGCGGTATGCAGCTGGATGGCTGCGGCCAGAATCATGCCCACGCCGGCCATGATGCTCGAAAAGGAAACGTAGCGGGTGAAAATCATGCTCACCACCCAGAACAGCAGCGCAGCACCACCCACCCAGGGAGAAAGAGCAAACAGACAGCCACCGGTGGTAGCCACACCCTTGCCTCCCTTGAACTTGAGGAAACAGGTGAACGTATGCCCCAGAATAAGAGCGAACATCACCCCGAGGAACCACCCCATATCCGCCGGACTGAACGCCGTCATATCCCCGCCGAGATGGCACTTCATGAACAGAAGAGGAGCGAGACCTTTCAGGAAATCCATCACAAAAACAGGTATCCCCCACCCTTTACCCAGAACGCGCACAGCGTTGGTGGCACCAATGTTACGCGAACCATGCTCGCGCAAATCAACCCCGTTCAGACGACCTGCAATATAGCCGAACGGAACAGAGCCAATCAGGTAGGCTGCGACGATGTACAGAATATTCTCAACCATGTGCTTTGAGTATACTCCCTCTTTCCCCTTATTGCAACCAGATTTTTCGGATAATTTAACAAAATCTGCTTACACCGACCAGGGAGACGCGTTATAAGCGGCATCGATGGCATCGCGCAACAAGGTATGCACCTCTGCGGCATGAGCCACGCCGATAATACCGCGGGGGACACGCTCGCCTGACTCCTCGGTGTAATCGAAGACAATATCACCGCAGCCATTGCCATGCTCGCGGAATTCCTGCACCAGCCCGAGCATCAGAAACCACTCCTGCAGCTCGCCCTGCGGCAGCAGAGCCAGCACACGTTTCGGAGTTATAGCGTAAAGCACAGATGCAGAAGCCGCCGGTTTCCTGCCAAGCAGACGGGCCAGCAGACCGGGAGCAGGAGACGCAGCGCTACCCTTCCCCTTCCAGAGCGGGGTCTCCCCCGGCCGCAGCTGTGCTGCGAGCCGGGATTCTTCCTCAGGTGTGAGTGCCGTCATCATCGCAGGAACAGGCGCAGCAGAGAAGCCTTGAGCCGGGTGTAGGGCTGGTAGCGGAAAGGCAGGTCCAGCCAGTTGGCTTTTCTGAGGATAGACTTGTAGTGCGTAAAGGTATCGAAGCCGGTCTTGCCGTGGTAGGAGCCCATGCCACTGTCGCCCACGCCGCCGAACGGCATACCATGCACAGCCAGGTGGACAATCGTATCATTCACACAGCCGCCGCCGAACGCCAGGTGGTTCCGGAAGCAATTCTCCACCCCTTTATCGGTGGTGAAGAGATAGGAGGCCAGAGGCCGCGGGCGGGACAGCACAAAGCCCTCCACATCTTCCCACTTATCCCAGACGAGCATGGGCAGAATGGGCCCGAAGATTTCCTGCTGCATGCAGGCGGAATCCGGGGTAACATTGTCGAGCAGAGTGGGCTCAATCCGCAAGGTTTCTGCTATGCCCTGCCCGCCGACAACCGGTGTTGCATCATCCATGAGCCCCATGAGACGGTCGAAGTGGCGCTTGCTGATGATATGAGTCATATTCTCATTCTGCACCGGGTGTTCGCCCAGCATCTCGGACACAGCCTCGCGGAACTCGGCCACGAACTCCTCCTTGCAACTGCGGTGAACCAGAAGGTAATCCGGAGCAACGCAGGTCTGCCCCGCATTCAGAATCTTGCCAAACGCAATGCGGCGGGCCGCAACCTTCACATTGGCGCTGGCATCAAGAATACAGGGACTCTTGCCGCCCAGCTCCAGAGTAACCGGGGTAAGATGACGGGCAGCAGCCTCCATGATATGATGACCCACAGTCGGGCTGCCGGTAAAGAAGATATAGTCAAGCTTCTCCTCCAGCAGCGCATTACTGTCCTCGTGAGAGCCCAGCACCACCTTCACATACTCAGGCGGGAATATGCTGCCCAGCATCTCGGCCAGCACGCCGGAGGTATTCGGCGTGGAAGACGAGGGCTTGACAATGCAGCAGTTGCCGGCAGAAAGTGCCGCCACCAGCGGGTCAAGAAACAGCAGTACCGGGTAATTCCACGGGCTCATGATAAGTACTACCCCGTAAGGGTCAGCCTCCACCCGGCATGTACTCGGGAAATGTGCCAGCCCCGCCGCCACACGGCGCGGCTTGCTCCACTTGCGGAGATTCCGGATAGTATCACGGATACTGCCGAGCACGAGCCCGATTTCACACATATAGCCTTCGACCGCATTCTTCCCCAGATCCGCATGCAGGGCTTCGGAAATACGCGGTTCCCACTCGCGTATAGTCTGTTGCAGCTTCTTGAGCGCACGCAGGCGGAACTCCACATCCCGGGTAACGTGAGTCAGGAAAAACTTGCGTTGATTTTCAACAATCTGGTGCATATCAGTAAGCTGCGTTAAGGATTTCAATCACCTGGGCTTCATCGGCGGCACGCGGATTCACAATGAGGGCACCGTCATTCACTGCGAACTCAGCAACCTTCTCGAAATCTGCCTTATCCACTCCGGCATCGCGCAGCGTAAGCGGCAGACCGCAGACTGAATGCAGACGACGGCTCAGGTTTTCCACAGCCTCAATAGCGGCCGCCGGACGGCTATCCGCCGGCGTGGCCATGGCGGCATCCATCCCCACCATCCAGGGAAGCAGCTCCGCGTAAGCTGCAGCGCAATGGCTCAGGTTATAGCGCATGACATGCGGCAGAAGAATAGTCATGGCCACAGCATGAGGCACATGGCACACACCACCCAGCGCATGACCGATGGCGTGTACCGCCCCGACCATACTGTTGGAGAATGCTATACCGGCCATGGTGGAAGCCACAGCCATGGCAAAGCGGGCTTTCTTGTCGGAGCCGTTGCGGGTAGCGGCTTCCAGATTTTCAAAGATAAGCCTGATAGCCGCAGTGCCGTATGCCGTGCTCATCGGATTAGCCTGCAGGCAGGTGCAGGCTTCAATGGCGTGCACCATGGCATCGTACCCGGTGCTGGCCGTAGCCTTGGGCGGCAGGCCGGCAGTCATGCGCGGGTCAATCACCGCAGCATCCGGCTGCACGAAGGGAGAAAGGAACTCCATCTTCACGCCATTGGCATCGTTGCGAATCACAGCCACACCCGTGCACTCCGACCCGGTGCCGGAAGTAGTGGGTACCACCACGAAGGGAATGTACCTGCCCCTCACCAGATTCTCCACCCCGCCGATAGCGAGGATATCTTCGGCCTCCTGAGAGAGAACCAGGCGCACCCCCTTGGCGGTATCAATCACGGAGCCGCCGCCCACTGCTACCAGCGCATCGCAGCCGCTTTTACGGTACAGAGCAGCAATCTCATTCACCACCTTGAGGGAGGAGTCCACCGGAATATCGGTAAAGGTACAGGCAGGCTTGCAGCCCTCAGCCGCCATGGCATCCACCACCAGCTGCATGGTGCCGATTTTAGCCAGCACCGCATCAGAAAGAAGCATAGGAGCCCTGGAGCCGAGATGCTCCAGTTCATTGGCCAGGCGCTCCAGGGCCGATTCACCACAGAGCAGTTTGACAGAGTTCTGAAATTCGAAATACTTGTTCATGATTAGTTATAGCGACCAGTCAGGAACCCGCAGAGTACGCGCCCGTATACTCGCAGCGGGTTCACCTGCAAGGCGGGAATATCGGTAAGAATATGTTTCGTGATGAACTTCGGGAAGAGATACCCCTCCACCAGGTTCACCAGGCGGGCCAGTTTCATCACATCCGCAATTTCACCCTGCATGCTGAAAGCGTGCTGGGCATAGGCCTGAGCCAGCCCCATCTGCCCGGTGAACATACGGAAGGAAATGCCCGTGGATTTCAGACGCAGCGCACACACCGGCTTATCCAGATGCTTCAGGTTATGCAGCTTGCCATCCTTCCACTGAACAAAGAGCCGGGGGGCATCGAAACCGGTCTGCAGAGCATAGCTCATACCTTCCGGCATGCGGTTGAACTCATCGCGCACGCGAGTATCCAGCGCATACAGCTCCACCAGAGCCGCATGCACCACACGGAGCACAATGCCCACTGTTAATTTCTGCAAGGCCAGTTTCATCGATTACTCTCCTCTCTGGGCAGCAGCGCGATTCAGGCGGTCCATCATGGCCATACCCAGGCCGGTTTTCGGCAGTTCCTCGGCCACAATCACCTCCACCTCTTCGCACTCATCCATGGCTCGCATCACGGCAAAGAGACGCACCGCGGCCTCGGCCAGGCGGCCGCTGCCGGGGGAAAGCGGCATCACTTCGGCCCAGCAGTCCTGCCCGGCCAGCGGCGAATCGCCCTGGTAGGTGATAAGGCCGTAGCTCACTCCTTCCTGCGGCGTGAAAGGCTCTTTCGGGTCGTGCAGAATGAGCGGCTTGGTGGGTGCGTAGTGGCTCTTCAGCATGCCGGGAGCATTCGGCGTAGCAGCCTCGATATCGCTTCCCTTGCCGGGTTTCACCACCTTGCAGATTTTACGCAGCTTCTCGCGGGTCACGGGGCCTTCGCGCAGCACACGCACGGCGGGATTCCCCTTCTCATCCAGACAAGGCTGCAGAATCGTGCTCTCCAGGCCTTCGGAACAGGCACCGGCATCCAGCACCAGAGGTATGGAGCCCCCCAGTTCCTTGAGTACGGCCGGAGCGCTCGTGGGCGAAATATGGCCGAAACGATTGGCGCTCGGCGCGGCAATCGGGTGCCCCAGAGCGCGGGACACAGCGCGCATCACCTCATGACTCGTCACACGGCAGGCCACCGTGGGCAGCCCGCTGGTCACGATATCCGGCACGCATTCCTTGCGCGGCAGCACCAGTGTCATCGGTCCCGGCCAGAATTCCTTCACCAGTTTATCCACCAGCGGCTGAAGCTCCGCCGGCACCTCGGTGATATCCTTCAGAGCCTTGCCATTCGGCAGGTGGCAGATGAGCGGGTCAAAGCTCGGACGCCCCTTCACTTCAAAAACCTTCGCCACGGCATCCGGGTTAAATGCATCTGCTCCCAGGCCATAAACAGTCTCCGTGGGAATAGCCACCAGACCTCCCTCTGCCAGCACAGCAGCGGCTTCCTTATAGATTTTGCGGCAATCCTCCAGCGGATCCACCTCAATCACACGAGTCTCCATGCCGCAATCTTAGACTACACTCCAACAAAAGTCAATCACAATGAAAAAAGTTTCGTCTATGCTCACTCTAACATTCAGATTTTACTTGTTTCTGTCCATAAACAGGTTATAATACAGACATGAGCAAATTTCTCACCAGCATGATTCTGGCCATGGTCTGCACGGCACATGCACTGACCGAAGCGGAGTTCGAGGCCCTCTACAAGCGGACGGATAAGGACGCAGATGCCTGTTACAAGCTGTACCAGGCCTACCGGGATGGCGATGGCGTGGAAAAGAACGAGACCTGCGCCCGCAAATGGCTGCTCGGGGCGCACTTGAACGGCATGCCTGTTTACAATGAAATCGCTAATCTGCCCTGGCGCAAGAAAGCCAAGCTGAAGCCGGGCCGCCAGCTCACGCCGCGCTTCAGCGAGGAAACAATACGTGAAAAGAACGAGGAGATGAAGCTGGTGGCCGAAGGAGACCACCCGGAGCTGCTCGAAATCGTCAACATCGACCTGAATAAAATCAGCACCAAGAACCGAGCCAAGCTTTACGGCGACACCAGATACAAGCTGGCCCGCAAGCTGCTGTCAGATGGAGCCGACCCGAATTGCCCGATTAAAAACGGTTACTCTGCCATGTCCAGGTTCATGGAAAGTGACGCGAGCTACCAGAAATTCGGCAACATGTTCCTTGAGGCCGGCGGCGACCTGCATTCCCGGGATTCTGCAGGAATTGCAATTGGGCTGAAGTATAACGGACCAGACGAAGATATCAAACTGAATCCCAAAATCAAAAAACGCAAACTGGAAGCGGACAAGGCACACGCCGCCAAGGTAGCCTATCTGCTCAAGAACGGCATGGATGTCAGGATGATTGACACTACGGGAGCCACCATGCTGTGCATCGCATGCATGGTGGGCAATTCTCAGACCGTCGAGTTGCTCTGCGCAGCTGGTGCCGACCCGAACCAGAAGTGTAGTCAATATGAAATTGCCTTCCCTGCCAAGACCGTGACCTATCGCAACAGTCTCATCGGAATAGTGGATGGCAATACGCCGCTGATGTTCTGCATCACCGGAGCCAAGGTAAAGCTGCTTCAGACCCTGCTGCGCTGCGGGGCCGACCCTGAACTGGCCAATGACAAAGGAGTCAAACCGCTGGCATATGCCAGAGATATGCTCGCCAAGGCCGACAGCGACGAATACCGGGAAAAGCTGGAGAAGGTGGTTGACATTCTGGAAGATGCCATCGCCAAGGGAACGGCTTCTTCGGACTCCGCCGGAGCCTCCACGACCGGAAAGAAAAAGAAGAAGAAAAAGAAAAACTGAGCAAGCTCTGCCCCCCTGCTATGTCACGCTACACCCAGCGAGCCCTCGGTATCCTCATTCTGTTCGGAGCAGTTGTCGCCGTCTGTTTCCATGGACACGAGACACTGGGCAGAATGGCGCAGTTCTTCGGTTATCTGAGCGGCATTCTGGCCTGCAGCCTGGTTTTCAACTATTACCGCAGCCGGAGAATTCCCCGCTATCGGAAGAAACGGAGGAAACAAGCCCCTCTGCCTCCAGACCATGTGGAACAGGCAATCCGCATCATGACTCTGCAGGATGACGGGGAGCGGCATTACCGGAACCTACCCCAGGAGGTACGGAATAAGAGCATCTTCGGAGGCAAGATGCAGGATTAGCCGCGCCTGTTCCCCGTTCCAGAACTAAAGGTTTTTGAGTACTGCGGGGAGGAAGCGGAGTCGTACCTGCATGGACCAAGAACAAATCAAGGAAACAGAAGAAAAGGTGGAGCAATGGATGGCAGATAAGCACCACCGCCGCTGTGTGAAAGCCGCTATATGCGCTGCCAATGCCGTAGTGCTGATGGGACTCACCGCCGGCCTGGCCATTTTATGGGTCAATGAACTGCGCCGGGCAAACGGCCGCATGGGCTGCTGCCGCAACGGTGCCCGGCAATAAAAAAAACGCCATCCGCAAACCGGAAAGAAAAGCCCTGCACAATGATTTTGTGCAGGGCTTTTCTTTCAGACCGCTCCGGCCGCGGCTCGAACGCGGGACCCCAAGCTTAGAAGGCTCGTGCTCTATCCAACTGAGCTACCGGAGCAGTAATGCGCGCCCATCCTACCACCCCCCGGGCACCTTGGCAAGCTTTTTCTCAGTTATGAATGAGTCCGGTCGTGATATCGGCCAGCTGAAAGCGAACCAGCTTTGCCAGATCCGCCAGAGAAACCTGCACCTGCAGGCCGATGCGGCCTCCGGAAAAGATGATGGAATCGAAATCCTGCGCCGTGGAATCGATGGTGGTGCGGAACGCTTTTTTCATGCCGATAGGCGAACAGCCGCCATGCACATAACCCGTGAGCGGCAACAAATCCTTCTGCTTGAGCATTTCGAGCGATTTCTCCCCCACAGCCCTGGCCGCCAGTTTCAAATCCAGCCCCGCCCCCACGGGAATGACGAAAACATAATGAGTCCCGCTGCGGCCGGTAGTCACCAGGGTCTTGAATACCTGCGCCGGGTTCTGCTGCAGCAGCGCCGCTACCTCCACCCCGCTGATGGCGCCCTCGGATTCGTAGGTATAATGCTGATACGCCACCTTCTTCTGCTCCAGAAGGCGCATCACATTTGTTTTATCTGCTGCCTTCATAAATTACTGGATAGCCGCCATCTGCCAGCTGAGCGGGCGGTGAAAATCCGGCTCGCCGCTCAGGTCATCGGACGTGGTGCAGAACTGGTAATCCGGGCTGTTCAGAATGCAAGTGGCAGCCAGACGGCAGTTGCGGATATCGATTCCGATGCTGCGGAGAAAGGCCAGCGGCACGCGGGCGCTGCAGCCCCAGCCACCGGGCGTGACGCTGCCGATAGTCTCAACACCTTCAGGAACCCCTGCCCCGGCCAGCGGCTGACGCGGGCCACAGAAAGCACAGGCCCACCAGGCACCATTCGGGCAGAGGTTGAACTCCATGTAATTCTTCCCCTCGGCATCAGCCACAAAGAACTCAGCCGTATCGTACTTCCACAGTCCTTCCTTGAACACACCCGGCTGCGCCTCGGGATGAATCGTGACAGGAGCCGCCTGCGATGCGCGGAAGACAAGGAAATCGTCCTCAAGGCTGAAACAATACTCCACAGGGACAACCGGCTTACCGTACCACTCGTGAGTAAGCTGCTGAATAACCGGCTCGGAAGTGCTGATGATGTTCTGCATGCTGGCATACTAGCAGATTTTCACTGCCGATGCAAGAATTCCGCACACAATTTTTCCTTAATCGTTGACAATGTCATTTGTTGCTGATAGACTGATACTTGCAGGCCGGAAGAAACGCCTGCACTTATATACTATGTCAACTACACCCATTGTTTCCTACAACATCGTCACAGCTGTCACCAGCTGCCTGAAGCGTTATGTCAAGTTCAGCGGCCGCGCCTGCCGTTCAGAGTACTGGTACTGGACACTGGTCATGTGCATCATCGGCTGGACTCTGGCAGTACTTGCCGGTGACCCGATGAATCCCAATGCCACCTGGTCGGCTATCTCCAATATCTTCAGCCTCGCCGTATTGCTGCCTGCCCTGGCCGTAACTGTGCGTCGTCTGCATGATACGGGCCGCAGCGGCTGGAATGTACTGTGGAATCTCCTCCCGATTATCGGCGCAATCATCGTGCTGGTATACCTCTGCCAGGGTAGCCGCGAAGCGAACCAGTACGGCGAAGGTCCCGCCAGCCCCGAAGCCTGATTACGTTCTCCGATTCAACCAGTTTTTTCCACGGCGCACCACTCAGCAGGTGCGCCGTTTTTGTCATCGGCTCTAACGATGAGTCTGATATTTGAACGCGAGGCTCGTCATCTGCGTCAACTGACATTGTAGAAACTTGCCAAAACGCACGCAGCTGGTAGACTGGTGCGCAAATCACGACCATGAACACACAGGAATTCAACGAACAAATTGCGCAGAAATCCGCCTGGGTAAGCGCAGTGAAACAGGAGATGGCCAAAGTTGTGGTAGGCCAGCAGAAGCTGGTGAACCGCCTGATTCTGAGCCTGCTCTGCAAGGGCCACGTGCTGCTGGAAGGTGTGCCGGGTCTTGCCAAAACCCTTTCCGTCAAAGCGCTGGCCGGCACCATGCAGGCGGCGTTCTCCCGCATCCAGTTCACGCCGGACCTGCTGCCGGCTGACCTGCTGGGCACCATGATATATAACCCGGAGGAGCGCCAGTTCACCGCCAAGAAGGGCCCCGTGTTTGCCAACCTGATTCTGGCAGACGAAATTAACCGCGCCCCTGCCAAGGTGCAGAGCGCCCTGCTGGAAGCCATGCAGGAGCGTCAGGTGACCCTGGGTGAGTGCAGCTACCCCCTGCCCAATCCCTTCCTGGTGCTGGCCACGCAGAACCCCATCGAGCAGGAAGGCACCTACCAGCTGCCCGAAGCCCAGCTCGACCGTTTCCTCTTCAAGGTGGTGGTGGATTACCCCAGCCGCGATGAGGAGCTGAAAGTGCTTGAGATGATGAGCAGCACCATGGCCACCCCCCACACCAGCCAGGTGGTCACCGTGGAGGAGCTTGAGGAATCCCGCGCGCTCATGGACCAGATTTTCATTGACCCCGCCGTGCAGCGCTATATTGTGGACCTGGTACGCGCCACCCGCACGCCGGAGAAGGTGGATTCCCGCCTGGAAGGCATGGTGCGCGCCGGTGCATCCCCCCGCGCCACCATCAATATCGCCCTGGCAGCCAAGGCTCTGGCCTTCACCCGCCAGCGTGGCTACGTGACCCCGCAGGACGTGAAGGATCTGGCGCACGACATTCTGCGCCACCGTATTCTCCTTTCCTACGAGGCCGAGGCTGCCAACAAGACAAGCGACAACGTCATCGACAGCATCCTCTCCAAGGTTCCCGTACCGTAAACCGCTATGGATAAAACGCAGGAAATCATGGAAAAAGTGCGCCGCATCGAGCTGCAGGCGCGCCGCATGTCCACCGCCACCTTTGCCGGGCAGTATCGCTCCGGCTTCCGTGGTCAGGGGCTTGATTTCGATGATTTCCGCGAATACCGTGCCGGTGACGAGCCCCGCTTCATCGACTGGAAAGTGACCGCCCGCACCGGCACGCCCTATGTGCGCACCTTCCACGAGGAGCGCGAGCAGGTGCTGCTGCTGGCAGTGGATGTGAGCGGCAGCATGGACTACGCCAGCGCCGGCATAGCTGATACAAAGCGCGAATATGCTGCGCAGATTGCTGCCGTGCTGGCCTACAGTGCTGCGCTGAATGGCGACAAGGTGGGGCTGCTGCTTTTCGGCCATCGCCCGCATTTCTACCTTCCCCCGGCCAAAGGCATGAAGCAATGCCAGCGCGTGGTGCGCGAAATTCTGAGCGCCCCGGCCGAGGGGAGTGATGATACCGTGGATGAAGTAGCCGCCGAAATTCTCCGCACCCAGCGTAAAAGCGCCATGGTCTTCCTCATCAGCGATTTCCTTGCAGAGGTGGATAAACAGGCCATCGGCAAGCTCAACTTCCGCCACGAGCTCATTCCCGTGCGTGTGCAGGACCCGGCGGAAATCGAGCTGCCACCGGCGGGGCGCATCTGCTTCCGCGACCCGGAAACCGGCGAACTTTTCGAAGGCGACCTGAGCGACAAGCTGCTGCGCCAGCAGCACGCCAAGGCCATGCAGGCGCATCGCGTGGAATGGCAGCGAGTCTTCAACCAGCTGGGCATCGATTCGCTGGATCTGCTCACCACACAGGATTTTATCCCCGCTCTGCGCAAGATGTTCAACCGCCGCAGCCGCGTTTTTGCTCACTGATTTATGGGTACAGATATTTTACAGGCTATTCCCACGCTGGAAAAGGATATACCGGCAGACCAGTTCATGGTGACCGATTTCTGGGTGCCGCTGGCCTGGGTGTGTGCCATTGTCGTCCCGCTGGCGGCACTCACGGCCTGGTGGCTTATCCGCCGCCGCAGGCTTCCCGCCGTGCCGGGCGCCACGCCGCTTCAGGAAGCACTCAATGCCCTGGCCGAGCTGGATGCCCAGCTGCCCCCCATGCGGGAATGCGCCCTGCGCCTTTCCATGATTCTGCGCTCCTTCCTCGCCGGGCAGGCCCAGGACCCGGCAATCTTTGAAACACACGAGGAATTCTCCCAGCGCATGGATTCTCTCACCAACGTACCGGTAAGCTGCCAGCTGGAAACACGTGATTTGCTGGACAGACTGGTTGAGTTCAAGTACGCAGGTGAAACCGAGCATGATACGATGAAAGCGCACGGGCTCATCGAAACCGCCCGCCAGCTTGTGAGCAAGATTGAGCGGGAACAAGCCAAAGCTGCCGGACAGGAGGAAATGTCATGATGCTGGCAACAACCACAACTGCCGCCGTGGAAGCCACGCGGGAATTCACCTTTGCCCAGCCCGGGTGGCTCTGGGCACTGCCTGCCATTCTGCTCTTCCTTTTCCTGCGCCGCCGCAGGGGCACCACCTCAAGTCTGGTGCACCCGACCATCCGCTTTGCTGCAGCGCGCCTGCGGCGACCAGCCACGCTGGCAGGCCGCGTGGGCCCCATCTGCTTTGCCCTGGCCATGGCTGCGCTCATCATCGCACTGGCCCGCCCGCAGTGGAAAAACCAGCATACCGAGGAAACGGTAAGCGGCATCGATATCATGATTGCCTGCGACCTTTCCGGCTCCATGGCCACGCAGGACATGCTGTTCTCCGCCAAGGACAGATTAGGCCGCACCCAGAGGGCTGCCATCGACCGACTCACGGCAGCCAAGTACGTTATCAATGAGTTCATCAACGGTCGCCCGAATGACCGAATCGGCCTGGTGGCCTTTGCCGGCAAGGCGAAACTCTGCAGCCCGCTCACCCTTGACCACGGTATCGTCAGCTATATCATCCGGGAGTTCTATCTCGGGGATGACCGGCGGCCCGGCTATATTGCCGAGGACGGCACTGCCATCGGCACAGCCATCGCTTCCGCAGCCCTCCGTCTGGATGAACGAAAAGAGACCAAGAGCAAGGTCATCATTCTGGTGACGGACGGTATGAGCAACCGCGGCAGCATCACTCCCGTAGATGCCGCGAGACAGGCAGCGGAGCTCGGCATCAAGATTTTCACCATTGCTATCGGCAAGGATGAGCGTCTGTCCCGCTATACCTCGAACATCGATACTTTTGACGAAAAGACCCTCAAGGAGATTGCCCGGATTACGGGGGGCCAGTTCTACCGCGCCAGCAGTGGCGCCCGCCTGCAGAAAGCCTTCGAAAGCATTGACAAGCTTGAGAAGACAGAAGCTAAGAAGCGTACTCTCATCAGCTTCGATGAACTCTTCACCTGGCCTCTGGCCGCAGCGGCCCTTCTCCTGATGCTTGGCATCGTGCTGAATTTTGCCCGCCCCAGGCCCGCGCCCTGATTCCCCCTCCACGACCATGAGTTTTCTATACCCCAATATTCTGTGGTTTCTGCTTCTCATTCCGGTGCTCATTGTGCTGGTGGTGCAGGCATGGCGCAGCACGGGCCAGGGCTGGCGCAGGCTCATCTCTGCCGAGCACCGGGAACTGGTGCAGCAGCGCCCGCTCTGGCGCACGGCTCTGCCGGCCACATTGGCCTTGCTGGCGCTCACCTGTACCATCGTGGCGCTGGCACGTCCTATCAATGGCTACCGTGAAGGCGGAGCCACCACTACCGGACGTAACCTGCTGATTGCGCTGGATATATCTCGCTCCATGGAAACTGAGGACGTAAAACCGTCGCGCCTTACAGAGGCGCGTGCCGCGGCGTACGAACTCATTGATGCTCTGCCGGGTGATAAAATCGGTCTTATTGTTTTCTCCGGCGAGGCAGACCTCGTAGTCCCGCTCACCTACGACCACACCGCCCTGCGCGATGCGCTGGAGCAGGTGAACCGCAGCTGGGCTGGTGTCGGCGGCACGAATTTCGGCATGGTACTCCGCAAAGCCATGCAGGATTTCAAGGGCAGCACCCCCGAAGGCAGCACCAATGCCCTTGTCATCCTGAGCGATGGTGAAGACACCGTGAATTCCTCGCTGGATGTAGCAGAGGAAGCAAAGGAAAGCGGTCTGCTGGTCATTACAGTCGGTATAGGCACCGCTGCAGGTGGTCCCATTCCGGATGTACGAGGAGAAAATGGACTGTGGCAGGATGCCGATGGCAAACACGTCATCAGCAAGCTGAACACCGATTCGCTCCGCAACTTTGCCAAGGCTACCGGTGGCGATTTCTTCGTCATGGATTCCAACGCCAACCTGACGGCCTTCACCCAGGCTGCAGTCCGGAAAATTGACACGCACGAAGAAGCCTTTTCCATCAACAAAATCCCCAATGACCTCTTCACACCCTTTGCCGTTGCAGCACTTTTTCTTCTTATCCTGACCATGCTCAGCAGCACTGAATGGAAACAGGCTAAGCGGCTTGTCGTCATCCTCGCAATAGGTGGCATGACACCGGAGCTTTCCGCAAGCCCGCTGCAGGAGAATGCTGCGGCATACAGCCAGGGCATGGCACATATGCAGGCTGGTGAAGCTGAAAAAGCAAAGGAAGCATTCTCCCTTGCTCTGCTGGACGAAGACCGGGAGCTGCAGGCAGCTGCCCTGTACCAGCTGGGGCAGATTAACGCCACGCAGACATTCAACGAGCTGCGCACGCTTTATGGCGAAAACGTCTCCGATGAGGAAGGAATCTCCGAAAGCGGAGGCAATACCCCGGGAGCAAGCCCGGAATCCCTGCAGAAGATTGTGGATTCACTGAAGCAGGATTTGCAGCCTTACCGTGACGCGCTGCAGCTTCAGCCTGGTCTCACGCGCGCGCAGAAGAACATAGCCGGCATCGAACAGCTCATCAAAAAGCTTGAGGAAGAGATTGAACGCCTGAAGCAACAGCAGCAACAGCAGCAGAACCAACAGAATCAGGACCAGCAGCAGAACCAGAACGACCAGAACCAGGATTCTGAACAGCAGCAGGATCAGGATAAGGAGCAGAAACAGGATTCCGACAAGGAAAATCAGGACGAGCAGCAGAAGGATTCTGACAAGAGTGACGAGCAGAACGAGCAGCAACAACAGCAGGAGCAGAAGAGCGGCGACCAGGACAAGCAGGACCAGCAGGATAAGCAGGACGAACAGAACGACCAGCAGAATCAACAGCAACAGGACGAACAACAGCAGCAGTCTCAGCAACAGCAGCAGTCTCAGCAGCAGCAACAGGACAAGCAGGAGCAGCAGGATAAACAGCAGCAGGCTGCTGAAGCAGCTGAGCAGAAGGAAGACCAGCCCAGCGATGAGGAAAAGGCCCGCCGCCATGCAGCTGCTGTTCTCCGCAGCCATATGGACGAAGAGCAAGGCTCCCCCATTCCGCATGCAGATGTGCAGGTTCGTCCGCCCGACAAAGACTACTAAACACCCGACTAAAGAAATTTCATGAAACGCATTATCAATCTTTTCTGTACTTTCATCTGCAGCCTCGGCAGTCTGACTCTGGCCGAAATTGTGCCGGTGTGGTCTGTGGATGTGGCACTGCCTGGGGAGAAAGTTGTGCTTTACCTCGTGGATACCGACGTGGGTGAGGATTTATTCATGATTCAGAAGCGCCCCACCGTGCAGAATGCAGGTCTGGAAATCATGCAGCATTATGCGGGTGCCAACCCCATGGATCCGAACCGCGCTGCCATGGAGGTATATCCACTGCAGATTACTCCGGATGCCGCCGGTGAAGTGCGCGTGTCTGCACTGGAGGTCAAATACAATTCCGGGCGTACCGAAACCATCGACGTACCGGCTCTGCCAGTGGTCTCCACCAGCGCTATCCGCTGGAGCAAAGACCCGGTCAGCTTCGGCGTGCTGTGGCATACTGATATCAAGGATGGCTACGTGCACCAGCCGGTCAAGACCGCGGTGAAGCTGCTGCTGCCGGGCGGTATCGACCCTGTCGGCACCCCTCAGCTCAATTCCGTAGATGTGCGCGTGGGTGCTTTCCAGCCGACGCTTCAGGGTGTACTGGCCATGATTCACAACCAGGCCATCGGCACCACCACGGCATACGCCAAAAACAAGAACTGGCGCACGGTAGATTTCACCGGCACCCTCACTCCCTTCCGCGAGGGCAATTCCGATGTGGCCGGCAAAATCATTCTCGAACAGCGCCAGGGGTTCTTCTCCCTCATGCGGGCAGAGGCCGAGCTCCCCGTGCTCACGCTTGGAGCGCTTCCCCTGCCCCCGGGTGCACCGGCCAACTTTGCCGACATGGTGGGTGAATATACCATCTCTGCCTCTACCCAGGCCAGGACCCTCGCCATGCACGAGGCAGTCGAGGTCGAAATCACGGTAAAGGGCACCGGCAACCTCGAGCAGCTCGAATGCCCCGCCCCCACCGATGCCGCCGACTGGAAACTCGTACCCGCCACGCGCAAACCCATCGTCGGCCCCAATGGCGAAACGCTCGGCATGGTGTTTAGTCAACTTCTGCGACCCACGGCTGAGGTAGGTGGCATTCCTTCCTTTGCTTTCTCCTACTTTGACCCGGAGCGCATGGAATACCGCCAGGCGTCCACCGCCCCCATTCCGCTGCAGTGGCGGGAGACAGATGCCGCCGGCAGCGGGATTCAGGCAGCGGTAGTGGACGAGCCACCGCCCGCCGGCACCATACCGGTTGCAGAGATGACCGACATCTACGGCTACATGCCGCGCGCCATGTACGGCAGCAGCATCTCCCTGCCGCGCTGGCTCTGGTATCTGCTTTACGCCCCGGCTCTGCTTATTTTCGCCCACATGATTATCAAAGCATGCCGCAACCGCATGGCGGCCGGTGCCGCCGGGCGCGCACGCGAGCGCGAACTCAATGAACTGGCGGCCCGCCAGGATGGACTGAGTTTCCTGAAAGGCGTGGGTGCCTACATTGAAACACACGTCGCCCCCGGTAGCATGACACCCGAACTGCAGCAGATTCTGGACCGCCGTGATGAGGAAGCATTCCGCCCGGATGCCGGAACGAGCATCAGCCCGCAGGAGCGCAACATCATCATGCGGGCACTTCGCCGCATCGGCACCACGGCCACACTTCTTCTACTCAGCCTTCTCCCCCTGGCACAGGCCAACAGCGCACAGGATGACTACAAGGGCGGCCAGTTCAGCAAAGCCATTTCCAAGCTGGAGAGCGTGCAGAACTACCCGGATGCCCTGCGCCAGTACAACATGGGCAACTGCTACTACCGCCTGAACCAGCCCGGCAAGGCCGCCCTGTGCTACGCACGCGCGCTACAGGAGAATCCCGGCTACAGCGAAGCCCGCTCGAATCTTGCCTTCATCCAGCGCAAGGAAGGTGCTCTGCTGCCGTCCGGCAGCATGACTGATGATATTTTCACGCTGCTCACACCTTCGCAGTTGTGGGTAGCCAGCATCGTAAGCAGCGCGGTACTGCTGCTCTGCATTGCGCTGCTCATTCTGCGCAGAAAGGAATCCAAACCCTGGCTGCAGACCTGCACCGGTATCAGCCTGCTTGCCACCCTGCTCTGCCTCGCCGACTGGGGGTACTACACCACCCGCCAGACTCCTGATTTATCCTCAGTGCCGCCTGCAGATGTGGCCTACGTCCTGCAATCCACAGAATTGCGCAGCTCCGCAGATGCCAGAGGCGCAGGAATCATGACCCTGCCTCCCTCTACCCCGCTTCATCTGCTTGCATCCCGCGGCAGCCACGCCTATGTTGAAACCTTCACCGGGGTGCGCGGCTGGCTGAACGCAGCCGATGTTGAAGCCCTGCAGCCTGGCGGAGCAGCCCCGGAGCTTCCTCTCATCATCCGCTTCGAATGAAAAAAGCACTTCTGATTTCTGCAGGTATTCTGTCCTCCTTGCTGCTCATTCTGCCGCTGGTCTGGAGCTTCGGGCTGTGGTGCTACCAGCCCGTCAGCATTATTCCGGCAGCGCTGCTACTCACCGGAGCCGCATGGTGGTGGTGGAAACGCAGCCGGCCCTCGCTGCATCTGGTACTCTGGCTGCTGGTTGTCGTCAATATCATCACCTACCTGCTCATTCCCGGCCCTACGCCAGCCGCATGGCAGAAGCCCTGGGCTGTTGCACCAGAGTTCATCCAGAATGGCGATATGCTCACCATCCGCAACATCCGGGACTTCCGCTACCGCACGGAAGAGGACAGCGATGCCCGCTACCGCACTGAAACCTATGACCTGAACTCACTCGTCGGCGTCGATTTTGCCGAATGCCACTGGGATGGCATGACCAGCATATGCCACACCATGCTCAGCTTCCGCTTTGCGGATGGGCGCAGCTTTGCTGTTTCTGCCGAAACACGCGTGCCCGAAGGCGAGGAACAGGGGGCCATTCCCGGGCTCTACAAGCGCTTCGGTATTCTGTACCTGTTCGGCACAGAGGAAGACATATACGGGCTCCGCACCAACATCCGCCACGAGGACTTGAGCATCTACCCCCTCAACATCAAACAGACAGGTGCCCGCAAGCTGCTGCAGCACTACATCGACCTTGCCCGCGACGCAGAAGCCACTCACCGCGCCTACAATACTATCTCCGGCAACTGCTCTACCGGACTGGTCAGCGGATTCCGCGCTCTGGTACCCCATATGGCTCGCAAATACGACTTCCTGCCTCTCCATAACGGCAGCATTGCCGGGCTTCTCATTGGTTACGGTGCGGTACAGCACGCCCCCGGCGAAACAGCAGAGCAGATTCGCCAGCGCTGCTACGTGGGCTACGACATCCCCCTGGAGAATTACTCCGAAAATCTCCGCAGGAAAATTGAGAAATAAATGCTCAAAAACATGCTGAAAGACGTGGCGACGCGCAAAGCCATCACGCTCCTCACAGATTCCATGCTGGGGCGGGCCCTGGTGCGTAAACTCGTGGCACAAGTGAGCAAGCAGGTCGGTGCACCGCTCCAGGCTCAGCCCTGCGATGATTCGCCCGGCTTCTGGCTGGTGACCGCGGGCGAACCCGGCGCTGATTTGCAGCTGCAATGCCGCATCCGCACCGAAACGCTGGCGGAAATCATCGAGCTCGCCGCAAAAGCCTGGCTGGAGGACAAGCCGCTGGATATGAAAGAGCTTCAGCCGATTCTCCTCAAGGCGTTGAATAAAAGCTTTATTCCTCAAGCGCCGCATTCAGCGTAAGCGCATGCCTCAGTGGTGCCACATCGTGCACACGGTGCATATCGGCGCCACGGGCAGCAGCCTGCAGGCTCATCACCACCGTGGGCAGCGGATTCTCGCGGGGCAGCGTACCATCTCCGAGTATTTCCCCGAGAAAGCGTTTGCGGGAAAGCGCCATAAGCATGGGCAGATTCTGCACGCGCAGCGACTCCAGATTCCGGATAAGTGCAAGATTGTGCTCCCTGGTCTTACCGAAGCCGATTCCAGGATCCAGGCAGATACGCTCCGGCGCAATGCCTGATGCCACCGCCAGCGCTACACGCGCCGTGAAGAAATCCCGGACCTCCGCCACCACATCATCATAATGAGGAGCCTTCTGCATGGTTTCCGGCGTACCCTGCATGTGCATGATGACTACGCCGCAGGGCAGCTCGGCACACACGCGGCGCATCTCCGCATCGGCCAGTCCGGTAATATCATTCACCACGTCTGCCCCTGCCAGCAAAGCAGCACGGGCTACTTCTGCATGCCGGGTATCAATGGAAAGCCGTAGTTCCGGGAACTCGGCCCGCAGGGCGGCAATGACCGGCTGCGTGCGCCGCAGTTCCTCCTCCACCGCCACCTCTGCTGAGCCGGGGCGGGTGGATTCCCCCCCTACATCGATGATATCAGCCCCCTGCGCCACCAGTTCGCGGGCATGAACTATCGCGGCTGGCAGGGAATCGTGCAGGCCGCCATCCGAAAAGGAATCCGGAGTGACGTTCAGGATTCCCATAATCGCCCCGCGGCGGGGAAACTGCCACAGCTCGCGCGCCAGCTGCCAGCTGCGGGGGTGATGCTGTAGAATACCGGGCTCCATGTGCCCGCAGTATAGCCATGCGCATTCACAGCGTCAAGAAAAATGCTCATACGCGCGGCGAATGAGCATTGTTTAGCCTTTGACGGCAGAAACAGCTTGCGGAATGATGCGGGCGGTGATAGAATGAGCGGGTAAATGGGCAAGCTTGCTAACAGAGTTCGCTGGGGGTGGAAAGGCATGCGCCAGTTTCTGGCGCAGGGAATGATTGACCCGCTGCCGGCGCGCCATGCACTGCAGGGATACACCCTGGGAAAAGCCGGGCGCGATTTGAAAGCTGCTACTGATGTGGCGCTGGTCGGGCTGCCGCAGGGCATGGCCTTCGCCGCCATGGCCGGGCTGGACAGCATCTACGGTATCATGGCCGCCACTGTGGGCACCTTCATTGCCCCGCTCTTCACACGCTGCAGTCTGACCGTCAGCGGCCCGAGCAATGCCACCGCCTTCATGCTGGCCAGTTTCTTCCTGGCATCCTCGCCCGCCATCCAGAGCCAGCCGCACATCTTCGTGCCGCTCATCGTTTTCATGGCCGGTCTGCTCTGCGTAATCGGCGCGTTTGTGAAAGCTACCGAGATGCTGCAGTTCGTAAGCCGCAGTGTGCTGGTAGGCTACGTGACCGGTGCCGCCACGCTCATCATTGCCTCCCAGACCCGCTACGTGCTCGGCATTAACGATGTGGACGCAGGCAGCTCTTTCTTCACGATGACCAGCGCCATTCTGAACAACCTGCACCTCGTGCAGTGGCAGCCCATCGTGCTCGGCGTGCTGAGCTTCGCCATGTTCATCCCGCTGAAGAAATACCTGAAGCGGCTGCCCACCTTTGCCGTGATTCTGGTAGTGATGAGCACCATCAACTGGGTGCTGAGCCAGCCCTGGGCAGGCGGCAGTTTTGCCGGAGTACGCATGCTCAAGGATTTCACCATGAGCGATCTGGTGTGCAATCCACCCGCTGTGTGGGAGCTGCCGGCATACATCAACGAGCTTTTCCCCGTCATTGTGGGTATCGCGTTCCTCTCCACGCTGGAGCAGACCGTGATGAGCAAGACGCTCTCTGCCAAAACCGGTGAACCGCTGAACCTGAACCAGGACACCTTCGCCGTGGGCATGGCCAACATGGGCTCTGCGCTCACCACCTCACTTCCCTGCTCGGCCTCGCTCACTCGCTCCATGCTCAACTACACCGCGGGTGCAGCCACGCGCTTTGCCGGTGTGTACTGCGGCCTCATCTGCCTGGGCATCACCTTCATTCTGGCAAACTTCCCGCTCATCTCGAAGATTCCGCACAGCGTGCTGGCCGCGCTGGTGCTGGCCAATGCCATTTCGCTGTACGACAAGAAGCTGCTGCGCATCTGTTTCCGCTCCACCCCGGGAGATGCGGTGGTACTCTTCGTCACCTTTGTAGCGGCGCTGCTGCTGCCGCTGCACATCGCCATTTTCGTAGGCGTGGTCATTTCGGTGTCTCTCTTCCTGCGCAAGGCTGCCAGACCCGAACTGGTGGAATATACGCTGGATGACCAGGGCACCCTGCTGGAACTGGCACACAGCAAGAAGCGCCTGCCGCAGATTTCCATCGTTCACGTGGAGGGCGATATCTTCTTCGGTGCGGCAGATATGTTCCGCCGCCAGGTTGCCCGCATCGCAGAGGACCCGAGTCTCGCCGTGGTCGTGCTGCGCATGCGCAACGCCCGCAACCTGGATGCCACCTCGGTCTGCGCCCTGGAAGAGCTTATCCGTTTCATCCGCGAGAAAGGCCGCCATATCATCATCTCCGGTGCCAGCCGCGAGGTGTTCCGCATCCTGCAGCGCAGCGGTGTGCTGACACTTCTGCAGGAAGGCTGCGGCAAGAGCGAAAGCAACATCTTCCTCATTGAGCCTAAGAACCCGAACATGTCCACCCGCAAGGCACTTATGCGTGCACAGGCCGTGCTCGGCACCCGCGAGGCCGATATCTCCATCTACACCACGGAAAACAGATGAGTCATCCCCACGCGAAGGAAATCGCCCAGGCGCTGGTGGATTGGTTTACCGTCCACGGTCGCGACTACCCCTGGCGGCGCACCACCGACCCATGGGCAGTGCTGGTGAGCGAAATCATGCTGCAGCAGACCACCATTCCCACCGTACTGGGACGCTACGAGAGCTGGATGGCGCAGTTTCCCACCCCCGCGGCACTCGCTGCCGCCACAGAAGAGGCGGCGCTCCGCTCGTGGGAAGGGCTGGGCTACTACCGCCGCGTGCGCGCGCTGCAGGCAGCGGCTCGCGCCATTGTGCAGCAGCATGGCGGCATATTCCCGCAGACCGAAGCCGGGATCCGCAATCTCCCCGGCATCGGCGACTACACGGTGGGCGCTGTGCTCAGCTTTGCCTTCAACCAGCCCGCCCCGCTCGTGGATGCGAACGTGGCGCGAGTCTTCGCCCGCCTGTGCAACGACTCCACCCCGGTCGATTCCCCAGCCGGTCGCAGAAAGCAATGGACCCTGGCGGCAGAAATGGTGCACCAGACCAACCCGCGTGCGTATAACTCCGCGCTCATGGAACTGGGGCAGACCATCTGCACCGGCGGCACTCCCACCTGCCTGCTCTGCCCGGTGCGGGAATGGTGCCGCGCAGAGAACCCCGCCGGTTTGCCGGTCAAACTGCCGAAAAAGGAAATCACCGCTGTAGAGCACCATGATATTCTGCAGCTGACCGCCGCGGGAATCCTGCTGGAAAAACAGGCGGGCGGCAAACGCCACGAGGGCATGTACCGCCTGCCCCGCCGCAGCCCGGAAGAATGCGCCACCCTCCCCCACCTGCCTGACCAGAAATACAGCATCACCCGCTACAGGGTGACCCGTCACCTGTACCGCGCAGCAGACGACCTCCCCACCCGTGAGGGGGAGGAGGTCATTCCATTCGAGCGGCTGGCAGCCATTCCCATGGCCTCGCCCGACCGCAAAATACTGGCGCGCTTTATTCCGGCAGACGGCGCACGTGCACAAAACCACTCCTGAGCGCTTCGATAACCACGGCATCCCCCGCCTTGAGGCCGGTGCGGCACTCTGCAGCCAGCGGCAGAATCTGGTCACCGAACTTGACGCAGAGCGCATCCCCCTCGCCCACCACGCGCCCGGGTGTTCCGGCCAGGTCTTCCTGAGCCTCCTTCGGAGCCCGGCGCATGATGACCTCCATCACCAGGCGGCGCACACAATGCGTCCAGATGGTGTAGTAAAGCACCGCGCAGAGGATAAGAATGAGGATGAACACCAGCACCATCCACTGCACGGGCAGCTCAAACTGCATGGTGCCCCACCACGCAAAGACCAGCATGGATATCCACGACATCACCTCGGTGTTGCAGAACACATCCAGCACCAGCAGCGTAAGGCTGATAGCCAGCATCCAGTGCAGGAAAGTACCATTTGACACGCCGAAGAAATCGGCCAGCATGAGAGCAGAAGCCATAACAGGTATCAGCGTTTCAGGTCCACCACCGCCGGCACGCTGTTCGGCAGGTACACGGTGGATGCGGGGTTGGTGGAAATAGTCGCGTAGCCCTCCAGCGCCTGACGGTTCATGAGCACCTTGGCCGCGGCTTCGGCTCCGATGATGGCGGACAGGCGCTCCACATAGCCGGCCTCAGCCTCGGCGGCCAGGCGCAAAGCCTCCGCCGCGCCCTGCGCACGCAGAATAGCCGCCTGCCGCTCCGCTTCAGCCAGGCGGATTTTGGCCGTACTTTCGCCCTCGGCCTGCAGCGCGGTAGAGCGACTGATTCGCTCTGCCTCCATCTGGCGCAGCATGGCTTCGCGGGTCTCGGTGTCCGTGGTCAGTTCCTTGATTTCAATGGAGGTGATGGCAATGCCCCAGCGGGCCGCCGTGGTGGCCACAGCCAGCGTCACCTTCTCCGACATCTCAGAGCGGGAGGAAAGTATCTCATCCAGATTCCGGCTGCCGATAAGCGAGCGCATTTCATTGAGCACCAGCTCAATGAGCGACTGATGCAGGCGCTCCACCTCATATACCGCCTTGATGGGGTCGGTGATACGCCAGCGCACCACGCAGTTCATCTGCATGGTGGCGTTGTCCTTGGTGATGCAGGAGCGCGGCTGCGTATCCAGCAACTGTTCGGTCAGTTCGATGAAAAAGCCATCCTTATTCGTCAGGCTGCCCCAGGCGGGCGACACATCGCGCAGCTTCTGCAGAAACGGAATGCGGAACTGCAAACCGCTCTTCTTCACCGAAACCGGCTTGCCGAACATCTCCACAATGGCACAATGGCCTTGCTTTACAGTAAAAATGAACATGGCTCTATGATACTATCTGTTCGTGAATTGACAACCCGCCGGTTCGTCATCGGATAAAGTGCGTCCAGGCGCGTTCCTCGCCCAACTCGGGGTGGGCGGGTCCGGCGGCAATGCACTGCATCAGCCAGGCCATGTTCTGCCCCAGGTGGCGGAGCGTCTGCACCCCCTCGGCATCCTGCTGCACCTCCCCAGGACGCAGGCCGTAAATCATGTTCCAGTAGAAGGAACTCACCAGCGGCTGTTTGTTGTAGGTGATGTACTTGTTGAGGCGGTCGAGCGTGGTGCTGGCACCGCCGCGGCGAGCCACCGCAATCGTAGCCCCCGGCTTGTAGGCCAGTCTGGCACCGGCAGAGTAATAAAGGCGGTCGAGCAAAGCGCAGAGTGCTCCGTTCGGCCCGGCAAAATACGTGGGGCTGCCGATGACTATGCCGCCAATCTCATCCAGCTGGTCATAAATGTAGTTGTACAGGTCATCATTCATGCCGCAGCGGCCGGTCTTGAGGCACTGGCGGCAGCCGATGCAGCCCTGCACCGGTTTCATGCCAATCTGCACTATCTCCGTTTCCACCCCCGCGGCATTCATTGCCTCGGCCACCATGGAAAGCGCCTGAAAAGTGTTGCCGTTGGCGTGCGGACTGCCATTGATAAGAAGAGCTTTCATACTGGCCATAGTCTAGCATGCCACTCTCCCGGGCTCAAGAAAATAATCCGCCGCGCTCACCAAACCACCCCACGCCTGCAGCAAAAGACAGAACCGGCACGCAGCATCAGCTGCGCGCCGGTTCTTCACAAAATGCTCAGCAGTCTCTTTACAGAGCAGCCTTGATGATGGCGGCGAAGGAATCAGCCTTCAGAGCAGCACCACCCACAAGAGCACCGTCGATGTCGGGCTGGCTCATGAGCTCGGCAGCGTTGTCGGGCTTCACGGAACCACCGTACTGCAGACGCACAGCCTCAGCAGCGGCAGCGCCGAATGCCTCGGCCACCACGCCACGGATGAAAGCGTGGGCAGCCTGAGCGTCGGCGGAAGAAGCCGTCACGCCAGTGCCGATGGCCCACACCGGCTCGTAAGCAATCACCAGACCGGCAACTTCCTCAGCGGTGAGGCCCTCAAGGCCTTCCACCACCTGGCTCTTCAGCACAGTCTCCAGCTCACCACCCTGGCGCTGCTCCAGCGTCTCGCCGATGCAGTAAATCGGGCAGATACCGGCAGCCAGAGCCTTCTTGATCTTCTTGTTGATGTAAGCATTGGTCTCACCATGGTACTGGCGGCGCTCGCTGTGGCCAAGCACCACATACTTGCAACCCAGCTCGTTGAGCATGCTCGTGGAAATTTCACCGGTGAAGGCACCGTTATCGCGGTCGCTCACATCCTGAGCGCCCACGCCGATGCAGGTGCAGCCATTCAGCGTCTCCATGACAGCGGGAATAGTCACAAACGGAGGCACAATCACCTTATCGACAGCCTTGCACTCGCAAGTAAGCTCATCCTTAAGGGCAGCGAGGAATTCCTTGGCTTCCTTCGGGCCCTTGTTCATCTTCCAGTTAGCGGCAATGATGGGGGTACGGGACATAGTAGTATAGATGTCTTGTTTCGACGTGCAAAGCCTACCTTCTTTTCCCTCTGAAGTCAAGCTCAAAAAGTTACCCCGGCGCGTTGCCCCCCGCTCGGGTAATCAGCGTCAGCTTTAGATTGTATTGCTGATTGCCTATAGCCTAATGCCGACTGGCCCAGTTTCCTGCGTCGCAGGTTCATCAAATTCAATAAATTGGCAATAGTCGATAGTAAATCGTCAATACAAATTACCCGTGGCTTTTTTCACCGGGTGTTCGGGTGTGTTTTTTTCATGCCTTGGCAGCTTTTCCTACCAAAAGGCTTGACTTTTACAGCAACCATATGTTAATACACATCTGACGGTGCAATTGACAGCGTATTAACCCCGGAAAGAAATATACGGACATGACTGCAAAAACCCGAAAGACTGTGAATATTCTTTGCCAGCTGCTGGCGCTGGTCGGCATAGTGGGCGGTATAGCTGCCGGCTGCTGCATGCTGCTGGAAATGGTAGACTTCTGGATGGAGCTGAATCATCCGCAACCCATGTCGGAGGGTCAGTCCCCCTACATACTGCAGGCCATGGTGCACGATGCGCTCGACGATGCGGTAGAACCTCTGGTGGCGGCCTGCGCCTCGCTTGCCGTGGCGCTGGTATCAGCTGTGGTTGCACTTGTTCTGACCTGGCTGAGCCCAGCAGCCACGGAGAAATAAGGCGCAGATATTTCCCATTTATGCCGCGTCAGTACCAGTACCCGGTTTCCTCGTGCCAGGTACGCTGCACCTGCTCTGCTGCAGGAGACAGCTCAGGCTTCCCTCTATGCGAGGGGGTACACAGCAGCCCCTTCCAGGTGTACTCCGTCGTCTCACAGGAGGTATAGAAAAACCGGGTACCGGGCTGGGCTGATTCCAGGCGCGCATTCAGCTCAGCAAACAGAGCCGCAGGCATCTGCCCCTGCGCTTCATATGCCTCCATATCCACGCAGGACCTAAAGACAACGTAGCCCCCCTCCACGCTCACGTGGTAGTAATCCCCCAGATATGGCAGCAGCACACGCACAGCGCAAAACACCAGCCACCCCGCCAGCAGGCAGATATACAGACGTTTAATACGGCTCATGGTGCCACTTCTCCTTTCCTGTCTAATCCCGCCAGCCACTCCTGCACCACGGTTTCGGCAGATTCCCCCGACTCCTCATCCGGCCAGACCAGAGCCGGCCGGGTATGCACCAGCTCCAGCCCGCCATCTGCCGTGGGAACCGCCAGATAATACTCAGGGCTAGACATCATGACGCCCCATGTGATATACCAGAGCCCGCATATATCGCTGCAGCGTTCATCCAGCATACGGTTGAGCTCTGCCACCTCCCGCATGGTCAGCGGGCGAGAGGGAAGCCCCGCCACAGGGGTGCATTCCACCTCATGCACCCTCGGCGCCATGCAGAGCAGCAGGCAGCCGGCAATCCACACCACCGGCGCAGCCAGTACCAAGAGAATCCTCCGAAACCACTTTTTCATCGCGACAACCATAACACAGACTCAACCATAAGGTCAATAGTCCGGAAACGTTGTTACACAAATGTAACACAGGGAAGCTCCGCTATTTTGATTTGACTCTGAAGGCTGAACATGCTAGCATTCCTGCGTATGAAACATCTTCCCTGGCTCCTGCTCACCCTGGCCGCCTGTTGTGATTGCACCGGAACCAATCTGCCCGGGCCGTCGCAGCCCCCAGCCGTAAAAATAAGCGTCGAGGCACACCAGAAGAATCTGGAGAACATGCTGTACCAATTTGAGCGCGCCTGGCTGCAAGACGGTGCCGGTTATGATACGCAGGACACCTTCAGCAAGGTAGCAGAACCCTACATCGATTCCATTCCGGATATTCCCACGCTGGAAAAGCTCTATTTCGCCCTCAGCCGCATCGACCCGAATGACCACGATAGCCTGCAGGCCTGGACTCACGGAATCGACGAGTTCAACTACTACCTCGTGCGCAATATCGCCCGCCAGGGCACCCGCGAGGCATACGATTCCTTTATGCGCATCAAACAGTTCCGCTGCGATGGCGCCTGGTCAGGCACGCTCCGCAGTCTGGAGTGGAAATACCTTCGCGCCTGGTCTCAGGACCCACGGGTTCTCGAGTCTCCTCATGGCATTTTTCACTGAACCACATGCGCACAGGTTTCGCCCATACCCGCTTCCTGATTCTCCTGCTGGTCATGCTCATGCTGAGCAGCTGTGCCTACACGCGCCTGAACCAGGTGGTGCGAGAGGTGGGACGGGAATACGAAGGGTACGCCTGCGCAGCACTGGTGGAAAAGACGAATCAGCCCGTCTGTTTCATGGAAGCGCTGAAGGAGGGTGAAACCACCGCCAGCGTCTTCTACGTAGCTATGCGAAAGGTGCGCTACCGCCACAAGGAAAAATGGCTCAGCCTGATGGGCCGAGGCAGCACCACCGATTTCGAGATTCTGGGCGAAACCGACGATAAAACGCGCTACTACAGAAAATACGACAACAGGACACAGGAGGTGCAATGGCTTACCAGACTCCCCGCCACTGCCGTGCCGAACCCGGTAAGCGAAGCCTACTCGCGCCACCGCACCGAAATACAGGCCTGCACCGCACGGCACAGGGAGCCCGTCACCGCGCTCACCTATCCAGCCTCCCTGGCACTTATCGCCGTGGACGTACCGGCCTCCGTGGTCACCTCCCTGGCCTCCGGAACCTGGGCCACTCTGTATCTCACCTGGCTCATCATCACCGGCGACACGAATATCCTCATGTAATGCGGAATAAATGAGGTGTAATCAATGGTGCTGAAGCAACTTCATGCTTGAAATACCACCACAGAACTGGTATATATCAGGCATGAACAAATTCATACGCACACTTGCTCTGGCCCTTGTGGCAATCTGCGGGCTGCCGGTCCTTGCGCAGGAAGAAAGCAGCACCGAAGCGCTGGCACTTGTACCGCAGGCTCTGCAGGATGCCAAATACGTGAACAAGGCAAAGCCGAACCTGAAGGCCAAGCTCTACTTCATCTACCAGTCGCGCTCCACCTGCGGCATCTGCGTGGCCGAGGCTCCCACACTGGTGAAGGAGTACAGAAAGATGAAGAGCCGCGGCTGTGAAATGGTCATGCTGAATGTGGACCGCTCCCCCGAGGACGCAGAAAAGTGGGCGAAAAAGGCCAAGATGACTTTCCCCGTCATGAGCCCCACCATGAGCATGAGCAGCGGTATTCCGTGGACCTACTCCGGCAAGCCCCTGCTGCCCTGCATGATTGCAGTGACCCCCGATGGCACGAAAATTGCCGAAGCCGCTGGCTCGGATGTGAGCGATTTCGTGAAGGGCTGGAAGAAACTCCTCCGCGATATCGAAAAGGAAGAAGCCAAAAAGAACGCCGCAGAAAAAAAGAAAAAAGCATCCAGTAAAAAGAACAGGAAAAGAAAATCTGAGGACGCTACCGACGAAGACGAAGAGAGCTGAATCCCGCCATGCCCCCCACCGGCCACACACCCATCACCGCCATCCGCACCTGTCTGCAGCACTATGCTGACTTCCGGGGCCGGGCTCCGCTCAGCGAATTCTGGTACTGGCTGCTGATGGTGTGGGGTATATGTTTCGTGCTGCTCACCCTGATGGGTGACCCGGAACTGAACCCCGATTCCATCTGGGAATACTGGTTACGCGTCTTCCAGCTGGCCACACTGCTCCCCACGCTGGCAGTGACTGTGCGCCGGCTGCGCGATGCCGGCGCGAGCATCTGGCATCTGCTGTGGGTGTTCTTCCCCATCATCGGCTGGCTCGTGCTGCTGATGCATCTCTGCATGCCCACGCAACAGCCGAAAGAGCCAGCCGAATAACGCCATGGCTTCTAGTCTCAACAAGCCGAGAAAATTGCACATCCCGCGCAACGGAGATGCAATGCGCCCCACTCCCGCGCCACCCTCGCCACCGGCGCCGCGGGAAGAGCCCCCGCTGCCGGGCTGTGTCCAGCCGCGAGGGCGTTTTGTCCGCCGCTTTCTGCTGGCATGTGCACTATTCACCATGGCCGGTCTGCTGGTATTCGCCATCCGCAAGGTGTATCCGGAAGAAGGGCTGCCGAGCCTTCTATTTGTGCCGGCTCTGGCAATGTGGGCGCTGCCGCTCTATATTCCCCTGCTCACGCCCGCTCGCAGCAGCCGGGGCAGCCTGCTGCAGCTGCTCGGGCTGTTATTCCCCTTGCTGCAGGCAATCTGGGCCTGCAGCATCTGCTGGAGCAAATCTGCTGATTCGCTGGCCTATGGCATGGGCTTCGC
>JAZRBC010000016.1:0-2678 GCA_045634905.1 Akkermansia sp. | reverse complement strand
CAACTGGGCGCCCACCATCCCCCTGAATGAGGGACTGGACAAGACGATTGCATACTTCCGGAAGCGCCTGGGCAAGTAAATCACCCGCGGAGCTGGCTTTCGAACTGGCGGAACTGGATGGCCTCGTAGAGGTGGGCATCGGTCGGCTGCTCGCAGCCAGCCAGGTCGGCTATGGTTCGGGTGACACGCAGGATGCGGTCGCACGCCCGGGCCGAGAGGCCGAGCTGGGTCACAGCATCGAGCAGCATCTGCTGCTGCGAGGTGGTGAGCTGGCAGTACTGGCGCAGAAGCTTGCTGCTCAGGCGGGCATTGCAGCTCACACCTGTGCCGGCGTAGCGCTGCCGCTGCCGCTCGCGGGCGGCAACCACCCGGGCACGGATGGCGGCACTGCTCTCGCCATCGGGTCTGGTGAGCAGGCTGGCGGGGTCTACCGGCGGCACTTCGATGAGGATATCGAACCTGTCCAGCAGCGGACCAGAAATCTTCTTGCGGTAGCGCGCCACATCTGCAGG
Organism: Akkermansia sp.; assembly: GCA_045634905.1. GTDB lineage: Bacteria > Verrucomicrobiota > Verrucomicrobiia > Verrucomicrobiales > Akkermansiaceae > Akkermansia. Next base: position 2,166 of record JAZRBC010000016.1, on the reverse strand, counting down.
GCTGCAGCGGCAGCGGTGCACCGGGTCCCCCAGATACCCGCAGGGGCACGGATTCATGGCTGCAATGAGCATGAAGGAACAGGGAAAATCCATGCTGCCGCTGGCGCGGGAAATAGTCACACGCCCGCTCTCCAGTGGCTGGCGCAGCGTCTCCAGCGTGCGGCGGGCAAATTCCGGCAGTTCATCCAGAAAGAGAACTCCGTGGTGCGCGAGCGATATCTCGCCCGGGGTGATATTCGAACCACCGCCCATGAGCCCCACATCGGAAATGGTGTGGTGCGGGCTGCGATACGGCCGGTGCGCCAGCAGGCCACCGGTGCGGGGCAGCTGCCCGCAGACAGAGTGGATGGTACTGGCCTCCAGAGCCTCATCCTGCGTGAGCGGGGGAAGGATGGTCGAAAGACGGCTCGCCAGCATGCTCTTGCCGCTGCCGGGACTTCCGCACATAAGCAGATTATGACCGCCGGCGGCGGCAATCTCCATGGCGCGGCGGGCATAGGGCTGGCCCTTCACCTCATCAAAATCCACCTCGGCAGGCACCGGCGGCAAATCCGCAGGCAGCGTAAACGGCGTAAATTTAGTGGGATTCACCAGGACATCCCAGGCCTCGCGCAGGGTACCCACGGCATAGACGGTGAGGTCCTCGACCACGGCGGCTTCTGCGGCGTTCTCCGGCGAGACCATGATGAACTTCCGCCCGGCCTCGCGCGCAGCCACAGCCAGCGGCAACACGCCGCGCACCCCACGCACCAAGCCATCCAGCGCCAGCTCACCCACAAAGCACCAGGACTCCAGCCCGGTGGGGACGCGGCGCTTGAAGGGCTCGGGCACATCGCGGTAGTTCTCCTGAATGGCCATTTCCAACGCCAGCGCGATGGGCAGGTCAAATCCGGGGCCCTGCTTGCGTACATCGGCCGGGGCGAGATTCACCGTCACCAGCATATCGCCGGGGCGGAAGAAGGAACTGTTGGTAAGCGCCGAAGTGACGCGCTGCACGCTCTCGCGCACGGCGGCATCCGGCAGGCCGACCACAGTGATGCGCCCTGCGTCTTCCACCGGGCGGGCATCCACCTCGACCTGCACTTCGTACCCGTGAATCCCCTCCACCGCTGCTGAGAACAGGCGCTTGATCATGGTTGCGTTATTTCACAATGACTTCAGACCCCACGGACAGTTTCTCAAAGAGGATGGAGCAGGCCTCCTCCGGCACGCGGACGCAGCCGTGGGAAGCGCTGTAACGGTGCACATTGCCCACATGCAGGCCTATAGCACCGTTGAAACGCATCCAGTAGGGCATATCCGCCCCCTCGAACACAGCACCTGCGGGCGGAGTATCATTAACCGATACATTGCGCTCCACCACGCGCGAGCCATCCGCGCTCATGAAGGAGCCATAGCGGTTCGAGCGGTATTCCTTCACTTTCTGAGAAATGCGGAAGCTGCCCTTAGGCGTTTCCTGTCCACCGAAACGGCCGGAACAGATGGGAAAATCCATGGCTATCCTGTCATTGATATACAGGCGCCCGCGCTGCTCCTCGAGCAGAATTTCCACCCGGGAATTCCGGGGAGCATACTCCTGCAGGGCCCCGCCCCGCCACATATCCCGGGTGTGGCGGTACTCAGGGTTCGCAATGAAATCCTCGAAGGTGTAGGCCAGGCGAACATTCTTCGTGGCCTCTTCCAGGCGGTCGCCCTCGGCCTCATAATAGGCACGCAACGCCTCAGGCGACTGCTGGCAGGCAGCCACCACCAGAGCCAGGGCTATACAGAGGTGTTTCATACGCGGTACTGGGCAATACGGGCTGCAAATTCCTTGGGCAGAATGGCCTCCACCAGCGCATCGTTCCCCTCGTACTCGGTGTTGAGCACCTTGCCGTCACGGTGCATGATGGCGATAAGGCGGCTCTCTGCCAGCGGGATGCGGTAAATCTGGCGCTCCACTCGGTGCGAGAGCATCTCCACGCAGGCAGACATGAGGGCATCCACCCCCTGTTCCTGCACCACACTCATGGTCAGGCTGGGGCAGCTCACCTTGGCAGCCAGGGCCTCCAGTGTCACCTCGCGCAGCTCCTCGGGAATCAAGTCGCACTTGTTCCAGACCACCACCATGGGCTTCTCCGCCGCGCCCAGGCTGGCCAGCACCTCGCAGGTGGTCTCGTAGTGGCG
>JAZRBC010000015.1:0-4826 GCA_045634905.1 Akkermansia sp. | reverse complement strand
ATAGCAGTCGGGGTTCTGGTCATTGGCATGATTCAGGGCATTGTGGCATTCGGGGTATTTCGCCATCTCAACCTCCCCCGAATCGGCAAGGAGCTGGTAGTGGTGGCGCTGGTCAGTTTCTGGTTCCTCCCCATCCACCTGCTGAGAGACCTGGCAGGTGAACTTGACAGCGAATTCTCCTACCTAGCCGTTATATGCCTGGCCCTGGTTACCGCCCCGCTTCCTATCCTGCTCTGCCTCTTCAACCGTTTCTTTGACCGGAAATAGCAATTTTTCATAATTGACTTACCGTCTTTTTTTTATATAATACCTCCATGAGCAGAAAAGAGCACTCGCCAGATAACGGCTTGCACGTAGCCGTAACCTTCAACAAACCGGAGCTTATCGATTCCCTGATTGCCGAGGGCGCAGACGTGAACGCCCGCATGACGAACCCGGATGAAGCGGTGGAGCTCAACCAGGTCACCGCGCTATACATGGCCGCCCGTTTCGGCAGAATCGAATGCCTGAAGCGACTGCTGGCAGCGGGAGCAGATGTGAACGCCGCGGATGCGCACGGCACCACGCCCCTGCATGTAGTGGCCTATAACAACGACCTGAAGAAACTTTCCGATAAAGTTCAGCTGGAGTGCATACAGCTTCTGCTGGCCGCCGGCGCAGATGTGCACCAGTGCAACGAATTGGGTGATACCCCGCTGCACCTGGCCACCCAAGGCGGCAACGCCGAAGTGGTACGCACCCTGCTGGCAGCCGGGGCAGATGCGAACAGCTGCGACAAGGAGGGCTACCTTCCCATCCACGGCGCAGCCTATCACGGACACATGGAAATCATCCGCATACTGCTGGACGCCGGGGCCGATATCAACGCCCGGGAAAATGCCGGATTCACCCCGCTGGCTCTTGCCACCATCTACTACGGCACGGCGGAGAACCTGCGCGAACTGATTCAGCTGGGAGCGGATGTGAACATCATCACCAACGAAGGCACCAACCTGCTGCACCACGCCGCAGCTTCCTGCGGCTCATGGCAGGACGGAAGCGAAAAGATGCAGGAGCTGCTTGGCCATGGGCTGGATGTGAACGCTGTTTCGCAAAATGGGAATACCCCCCTTCTCACTGCCGCCATCAGATTCATCAATAAGCAAGGGCCATTCTCCTGCGTAGAATTACTCGTTCAAGCCGGGGCCGATGTCCGGGTAGAACACAATCATACCACCCTGCTCCATGTTGCTGCAGCAGCAGGTTTTCCGGAACTGCTCACCCTCCTCCTGAATGCCGGCGCCAGCGCCACCGAAGCCGATTCCAACGGCAACACCCCTCTGACCTACGCCTTCCTCCTCTCTCGCAAGCTGCGTGTTCCCCGTGCTACCAGAAACAAAATCATCCGGCTGCTCCTGGATGCAGCCCCGGAACTCAAAAAGAAACTCAGCATCCTGAAGCTCCGCTACTGGTTCAACGAACTGCTGAGCCTGATTATCATCGTCTGCGTTCTCTACTTCCTTAAGTGGCTGTTCACCTGATACTAATTCACTCCGGCCAGGTGAGTTCCCTGACAATACGGACAAGCCCGCGCGTAACCAGGTTGAGACGGTGATAGTCGAGCGTATCGGGGGTATCGGTCGGCTCATGGTAGTTGGGATTGCGAATCATGGCCGTATCCGTCACCATGACTGAAGGGATTCCCAAGGGGTGGTAATTGCGGTGGTCGCTGAAGAACAGTTCTGTTTCCTCAGCCCAGGGCACATTGATACGGGCGGCCGGCAGTTGCTGCTTCAAGCCGGAATAAATCTGCTTTGCCAGGCCGTATGCCTCCAGATTGCCCACCACAGCTATAAAATTGCCGACTGTGGGAAGCAAGAGAGAATAGCCGGGAAACAGAGAGGGCTGGCTGTCCGGTTCATCGCTGAAATACCCCAGCATCTCCAGGCAGATAAGGCCTAGTACCTTCTCGCTGTCGCAGGCTGCCGCGTGGCGGGCACTTCCCATATCCTCACTCTCGAACCAGGGCGGTTCCTCACAGGCCCAGGCCACCAGCTCAATATCATGCTCAGGTTTACCCTTGGGCAATTGAGCTGCCAGCTCAAGCAGGGCAGCCACAGCACTGGCATTATCATCTGCCCCGGGATTCTCCCCTTCCCCGGTGTCGCAGGCATCATAGTGCGCGCCGATGATATAGCGTTTCCCCGACTTCCCGCGGCGTAAGGCGCAGATATTATAGTGAGTTTCCCCATCGGAAGTAGTGAATTCCTGCAAGGTGACCGCCCAGCCGGCAGCAGCCAGTTTCTTCTCGATATAGTGCCGCGCCTGCTCCAGCGTATCGCCATAGCGCGGCTGGGCACAGAGCTGCTCCACATGCCCTCTCAGCCGCTGCTCCGCTTCAGGTGCAGGACGGCTCACCGGCTGCTCAGCAGAATGCTCCACCAAGCAGCTGCACGCCGAAACAAGACACAGGAGCAAGACACCAAAAATCCATCCTGCTACCTTGCACGTTTTTAACCCCATTTTTTTTAACGTACATCCAAGAGCCTTATCCGAGCCTTTTTCTACTCTCTTCATGTTCTGTCCTCATTGGAATGAGAAGAAATCAAATCCAGCAAGTTATCTGAGTTATATTTATCGAAATCAGATTGAAACAGTCTATCCTGAATAATCCGATATTTCTCGAACTCGCTTTCAGCGAATACCTTTGCCACCTGGGCTGAGACACGTCCTACATTATTGAGCAACTCATACTCATTGAACTGCAAAAATGCATCCAATTTTTTCGCCCAGTCTTCCATCGACATGGGAATATGCCTTTCAGCCTGTTCCTCAGCATAGTCCAGGTACATCGAAACGACCCTGTCTAACCTGCGAAGCTCGTGTTCTGTCAAATAGTTTTTAGCAACGGAAACATCGCTCTTGATAATTTTCCCGGAAGGCGCATTTTTCCACGAGGTTAGCCCCATATGCTCTTTCTGGCTACTAGCGCGGTCGATTATTAATTCCGCTGCGGTATGCCGATGTATCGCAAAATGCAATTTATTTTGCACGTGAGCAAAAAAGTCAAGTGTGGTCTGAGCTTTGGCATCATAGTCAAAAGACGTGGCATATATATCCGTTATCTTCTGATAGAACAAGCGCTCACTTGCGCGGATTTCCCGAACCTCCTCCAACAAACTTGTGAAATAGTTCTCATTGAAGAAAGTTCCGTTCTTCATTCGCTCTCTATCGATGACGTATCCACGTATTGCATAATCTCTGAGAATACTGGTCGCCCATCTACGGAATGCTGTCGCCTTCTTTGAGTTAACACGATAACCCACTGCAATGATCGCATCCAGATTATAATGTTTTGTATTATAGGTTTTACCATTTGTGGCAACTACCGAGAAAAGCTCGGTAGTTGATTTTTCGTCCAGCTCTCCCTCGTTGTAAATATTCTTGAGGTGTAAACCTATATTATCCGTAGAACAATCGAAAAGGGTTGCCATTAATTTCTGGCTCAACCAAATCGTATCGTCCTGAAGCCTGACTTCAATTCCATCCTCCCTGGCCTGATTTGTAAATATGAGGAATTCAGCCGTGCTATTTCTTATCTGAATTTTCTTACCCATTTCTACAAATCTCCAGGTATGAAATCGATTAGGGCATCAGAATCACATGGAGGCTCACACCATCACTCAAAGAGCGAAAGTACGGCCTCGGCTGCCTTGGCGGCGGCACCGCCGTGGCCGAGGGTGGCCATGGATTCCTGCATTTCTGCCAGCACCCTGGCGCGGGAATCGGGCTGCGTGAGGCGCTCGAGCTCGGCAATGCAGTTCTCCACGTTGAAATCATCCTGCAGGAGCTCGCGGGTCACGGGCTTATCCACCAGAATGTTCACCATACCCACGTATTTGATGGTGAGCACCATGCGGGCAAAGAGGTAAGTACCATACGCCACCTTGTACACCAGAGCAAAGGGCAGTTCATGCAAAGCGGCCTCCAGCGTAGCGGTGCCGGAGGTGACCAGAGCGGCTTCGGAGCGATCCATCAGATCATGGTAGCTGCCGGGGCTGATATTGATGATATCGGCCGGCATGCCGGCTTCCTCAGCCATGCGACGCATGACGGCAGACAGTTTCTCTGAGGAGGCAGAAGTCTCGAAACGCCACTCGGGGTGGCGGGTGCGGAGCTCCTTCACCACATCCAGGAACACGGGGAAGTGGCGCTCCACCTCGCGGTTGCGGCTGCCGGGGAAAAGGCCGATGAGGTTCTTTTCGCGCACATCGGTGCGGCGTGCGGCCAGAATATCATCCACCAGCGGGTGGCCCACAAACTCGGTGCGCAGGCCGGCCTTCTCGAAAAGCGGCTTCTCAAAGGGGAAGGTGCACATCATGAGGTCGAGCACAGCGGCCAGCTTGGGGATGCGCCCCTTCTTCCAGGCCCACACCATGGGGGCAATGAACCAGGCAATCTTCGTCTTCGGGGAAACTTTCTTCACGCGCTCGGCCAGGCGCTGGTTGGAGCCGGGGTAGTCGATGAGCAGCAGGCAGTCCGGCTGTTCAGCCGCAATACGTTCCGTCATTTCCCTGAGCTTACCGGCAAAGAAACGGATATGGCGCAGCACCTCCACAATGCCGATGACGGCGGCGGCATCGGCCCAGTCCTCCACACCGGGAGCAAGGGCGTGCATCCTGTTGCCACCCAGGCCTACAATTTCCGCATCGGGACGGCGGCGCAGCAGTTCCTGAATGACCAATGCGCCCTGCTTGTCGCCGCTCTTCTCACCGGCTACCACAAATATCTTCATGCCAACACTCTATCACGCGCGCGAAAAAATTGCAAGAAAAGACTTTTATTCC
>JAZRBC010000014.1:0-8856 GCA_045634905.1 Akkermansia sp. | reverse complement strand
AGCCCGCTGCTACCGAAGAGCCCGCTGCTACCGAAGAGCCCTCTGCTACTGAGGAGCCCGCAGCTACCGAGGAGCCCGCTGCTACCGAGGAGCCCGCTGCTACTGAAGAGCCTGCAGCTACGGAAGAGGTAGTTGCAGAAGAAGAGGCTGACGAAGAAGAGGAAGCCTGATTCGGACTCTTAAATAATCATTCGCACCCGGTTTTGCCCTGCAAAACCGGGTGTTTTTCATTTGAACGCTTACTCAACGAATGAGGAATATATCATCATCTAACGGTGATGGTGACCCATGGAGCAATTCTACCAATCATGCAGTAGCTGATTTCAGCAATGCCCTGCTGGCATTGATTTGATACCCCTCCATTTAACAAGACACGAGGGATTTTTCGGTTGCTCAGTGCTTGGCGTTCTTCTGCAACTCCTGCAGGCGGGATGCCCAGGCGCGTATTTCATCCGCGTAGGGGGTGGGGTCATCAAGGCTTTGTAGGTAGGTGATGTAATCCTTGATAGCGGCGGGGTAATCTTGCCCGGCAGCCAAGCGGAGCATCGTAGCGCCCTTTTGCTCATCAGACTCCACGCCTTTGCCGTTGAGGTACATCAAGCCGACCAAATGCAGCGCGCGGGGGTCACCGGCATCCGCAGAGCGTTTAAACCACTCCACGGCTTGGGGTAAATCCACCTTTTGTCCGCCCCTGCCCTCTTGGCAAACAACACCCATGGTGTACGCAGCCTGCGCTACTGTGGCTGCGCGGTCAGATTCCGCAGCGCGGCGCACGTAGTTCACGCCAACGGCATCATTCTTTTGCAGCAGAATGCGCCCGTACAGGAACTGAGCCTCCGGTATACCGGCATCTGCTGCGCGTTGAAAATAAGGCATGGCAGCCTCCACCTTGCGGTCGCCATACAGAATGAAGCCGATGTAGTACTCCGCCTCCTTACTGCCCGCAGCTGCAGCGCGGCGATACCATTGCATAGCCTCCACGCGGTTCTTTGCCACGGAGCCATCCTTAGAGCCCTCCAAGAAAATGCCGGCGTAGTCCAGCATGGCGGGCAAATAGCCGGCTTGCGCCGCCTCGCGCAGCAGCTGCAAGGCGCCGCGCACGTCGGATGCAGCGTTCTCCACGTTCGGCTTCAGCAGAGCTTGAGCTTTCTCATATTTTTGCTGAGCGCTCAGGGGCTGAGGCGCGGGGGCATCATCACACCCCACCCCGCAGCATAAAAAAAGGAGCAACAGAGAGCTTTTCCAACGTGTTTTCATGCTCTCTATTGCTCCGAATGAAAGGTTATAATACAGCGGGTATTCAGCCCTGATAGCTGTCCACCAGCGTGTGCGTACGCTCATGCACCTTAGCCACACGAGCCTTGAGCTCAGCCTTGTAAGCCTCCTTATCCGGCATCGGGCGACGAGCCACACCGGAAATCACGGCAGCCTCCGCAATGGCAGGAGCAAGGTACTCAATCATGCGCGGGTCGAAGGGCTTCGGAATCACGTAATCGCGACCGAACTTGAGAGCAACACCGCCGTTGGCGTCCACCACCTCCTGCGGCACCTCCTCGCGGGCGAGATCAGCAAGCGCGCGGCTGGCAGCAATCTTCATGGCCTCGTTGATGCTGGTGGCCTGCATATCCAGCGCAGCGCGGAACATGTAGGGGAAGCAGCTCACGTTGTTCACCTGCTTCGGCCAGTCACTGCGACCGGAGCCCATGATGCAGTCCGGGCGAGCAGCCTTGGCCTCTTCATAGGTAATCTCGGGGTCGGGGTTCGCGCAGGCAAAGATAATCGGGTTCGGAGCCATGCTCTTCACCATCTCGGGCTTCAGCAGCCCCTTCTTGGACAAGCCGAGGAAGATATCCGCCCCCTGCAGGGCAACCTCAAGCGTGCAGTCCTCACTCTGGGCAAACATGGCCTTGGTGGGGTGCAAATCCAAACGACCGGTGTGAATCAAGCCCTTGGAGTCGAACATGAAGATATTCTCACGGCGGATACCCAGAGCCATGTAGAACTTGGCACAGGCAATGCCGGCAGCACCGGCGCCGCATACCACGCACTTCATATCCTGCAGCAGGCGGCCCGTCAGGTGGGCAGCGTTCAGCAGAGCTGCACCGGAGATAACGGCCGTACCGTGCTGGTCGTGATGGAACACGGGGATGTTCATTTCCTCGCGCAGCCGCTGCTCCACGATGAAGCACTCCGGGGCTTTGATGTCCTCCAGATTGATGGCGCCGAAGGTGGGCTCCATGGTCTTGATGACCTCAATCAGGGTCTCGGGCTTCTTGATATCGAGCTCGATATCGAAGACGTCCACATCCGCATAAATCTTGAACAGCAGACCTTTACCCTCCATCACGGGCTTGGAGGCATGGGCACCGATGTTACCCAAACCCAACACGGCGGTGCCGTTGCTGATAACACCCACCAAATTACCGCGGCCGGTGTAGCGGAGGGAGGCACTCTCATCTTCTGCAATGCGCAGGCAAGGCTCTGCCACACCCGGAGAATAGGCCAGAGTCAAATCATCTATGGAGAAACAAGACTTGCACGGCAATACTTCCAACTTGCCGGGACGGGGTTCCTCATGATACTGCTGTGCTCTCTGTGCTAAATCGTTACTCATATTCTTCGGATTTGCTTGGTGAGCGCGTATTATACACATTTCTCCCCGTATGGCAAGCCCATTCTGTTCCCTACACCCCGCCTTTTGCGTCAGCAAGATGCCTTATTGTAAAACAGATGGAGGGAACTCCTCCGGAATCGCTACATAAACCGGGTGAAAGAAAGATTCCGCCACAACGGCAATGGAGGGCTTTGTGAGGCGCATTACATCAATGGAGAGTGCAGCCAATCGCAAATCGCGTGGCAAGCGCCAACCACAGCACTGCACACACCCGCCAATGGGTAAACGCATCACGTATACCATAATTGTTCCCCGTCCGCGGCATGCTGTCAATCGTGTCCATAGTTTTGTAGCTGTCAGTTATGGGTAAGTGGGCTCATGCTACCACATTACGGCAGAGAACTCTAGTCTAAGTCCGCAAAAACCAACAAAAATCGCGGGTTTTCCCCGAAAAAACGAGGAAAACCCTCGCAAAATCAGCGAAAGCTCCCGTTATTAATAGCTGCGAGCCCAGAGCACGCGGCGCGTGGTCGGACGCCCGGTGAGGATGCACGGAGCCTCCGGGCCGGAGCCCATCTCACCGTGCGGAATGCAGCGAATGGAGATGCGCAGGCTCTTGCCGAGCTCCTCCTCCTCCTCCGGGGAGCCATCCCAGGGGCACAGCAGCCAGTCAGCATCGGTACCGGTGCTGAAGTTGGCCTTCAGATCCTCCAAGCTATCGCAGGGGCGGATGTGGCTGTCGCGGAAGCTCAGCTGGCGCTGCAAGAGGCTGTTCTGCACATCCTCCAGCAACTGCACGGCGTTCTCCACGAACTCCGCCTCGGAGATGAAGCTCTTCTCGTTGGTGGCTTGGTCACGGCGGGCAAGGCAGATAGAGCCCTTCTCCAGGTCACGCGGACCGATTTCCACGCGCACGGGCACGCCCTTCTTAATCCACTCCCACTTCTTGGTACCACCGTTGAGGTCGCGGGTATCCACCTGCACGCGCAGGGGCATGCCGTGGTAAGTCATGGCGCTCAGCTTGTCCGCCAGCTCTTGGCAGTGGTCAAGGATGGCCTGCTTGGTATCAGCCTTGGGGGTGACGGGGATGATGACAATCTGCTTCGGGGCCACGCGGGGCGGGCACACCAGACCATCATCATCAGAATGAGCCATAATCAGCGTGCCGATCATACGGGTGGAAACACCCCAGGAGGTGGTCCAGGCGAACTGGCGCTCATTATTGCGACCGGCAAAGGAGATATTCTGAGCCTTGGCGAAATTCTGACCCAGGAAGTGGGAGGTACCGGCCTGAATGGCCTTGCGGTCCTGCACCATGGCTTCCACCGTGAAGGTGCGCACTGCGCCGGGGAAGCGCTCATGCTCGGTCTTTTCACCCGGTATCACATCCACAGCCAGCACATCGCGCTGGAACTCCTCGTAAACCTTGTGCATGAGGGCGGTCTCTTCCTCAGCCTCCTCGCGGGTTTCGTGGGCGGTGTGCCCCTCCTGCCACAGGAACTCAGCCGTGCGCAGGAAAATACGGGGACGCATCTCCCAACGCATCACGTTGCACCACTGGTTCACCTTGATGGGGAGCTCGCGGTAGGACTCCAGCCAGCGGGAGAACGCAGCGCCAATCACCGTCTCGGAGGTCGGGCGAATCACGTACTTATCCGTCAACTCGCCGGAAGGAATCATGCGGGTCTTGCCGGTTTCAGGGTCCTTCACAGCCTCCAGGCGGTGGTGAGTCACCACGGCGCACTCGGTGGCAAAGCCTTCGGCGTGCTCAGCTTCCTTTTCCAGGTAGGACACCGGGATGAGCATGGGGAAATAGGCATTAGTGTGGCCGGTGCGCTTGAAATCGGCATCGAGCTGCTGCTGAATCAGTTCCCAGATGGCGTAGCCCCAGGGTTTGATGACCATGCAGCCACGGACCTCGGAATTTTCGGCGAGATCGGCTGCCTTGATAACTTGCTGGTACCACTCGGGGAAGTCCTCCGCGCGGGTGGGCGAAATAGCGTTCTGTTGAGCCATGGCGGGAATTGTATGGATTATGGTTGAAATGTCAATGAAAATCAGTACTTCCGTGCTGGAGTTCCTTGTAGATTTTGTGGTTCAGCACCGCAAGCAGCACCATGAACACCATGAGCAGCCACAGCCCCAGAACAGCAGATGCCAGCGCCATCACCACCGCTGCCGCCAGACTGATAGCGTGCATCTGCAGACGGGATTTCATGAGCCCCTGCATAATCTGGCCGCCATCCAGCGGAAAAACTGGCAGCAGGTTCAGCAGGGTCCACCAGCAGCTGATTTCAATCAGATAAAAGAAAAAGAACATGGCCAGCGGCGGATAATTCATCACCACGTCTGCGGAGATACACCCCAGGGCAAAATCTCCGGCCATGGCTCCACCCATAGAGAAGCTCCCCACATACAGACTCAGCACCACATACGCAAGCCCCCCGACCGCCAGCGAGCTCAGCGGCCCCGCGGCAGTCATCACCACGCCCTGCAGCCGGGTCAGGCGGGCTGTCTCATTCGTGCAGTCTCCCCCCAGCCAGGCCAGATACACACTCGGCTGACCGCCACCCAGATAACGCCCCACCAGGGCATGCCCCATCTCGTGTGCCAGCAGCACCAGAAACGCCGCAATGATGAACAGCAGCACACACACCACATCCACCAGGCTGGCTATCAGAAAAGCCCGTCCCAGAATGGCCAGGGTAAGCCACAAGGTAGGATGGATGCTCACCGGCACCCCGAATAAGGAGAAACGAATCATCGTCTGCCATTTTATGCCCCTCCACCCCGCCCCTGCAAGCACTCAAGCAGCCATACATCCTATCATGACAAGGAAAATTATGTCCCGGCAGTCTCGTTTCATGCTTGCAGAATGCTTAAGATTCGTGTAATATATTGCCAATTCATGGAAGCCGAATACACAGAGGACGACATTCAGACACTGGACTGGCGCGAGCACATCCGCCTGCGTCCGGGCATGTACATTGGCAAACTGGGCGACGGCAGCATGGCCGATGACGGCCTGTATGTACTGCTCAAGGAAGTGGTGGACAACTCGATTGACGAGTTCGTGATGGGCATCGGCAAGAAAATCCTCGTCAGCATCAGCAAGGAAGGTCTTTGCGAGGTGCGCGACTTCGGCCGAGGCATCCCGCTGGGCAAGCTCTACGAATGCGCCGCCAAAATCAACACCGGCGGCAAGTACGATGGCGAAGCCTTCAAGAAATCCGTCGGTCTCAACGGCGTGGGCATCAAGGCGGTGAATGCCCTTTCCGAAAGTTTCGAAATTCAGGCCTACCGCGAGGGGCAGACGCGCCGCATTCAGTTCAAGGCGGGTGAAATGGTACCCGGCAGCGATGTAACCGAAGCCACCGACCAACCGGATGGCACCCGGGTGGCATTCATGGTAGACCGCAGCATCTTCGCGGCCGATGCCGCGTACAACCTGCAGTTCGTGGAGCGCATGTGCCGCTACTACTGCTACCTGAACACCGGTCTCACCATCAACCTGAACGGCCGCAATATCTCGTCAAAGAACGGTCTTCTTGATTTGCTCAAGGAAGAAATGAAGGAAGAGCCGCTCTACGCGCCCATTCACCTGGATGGCCCGGATATCGAGGTAGCCATCACCCACGGCGATGAATACGGCGAGGAGTACTATTCCTTCGTCAACGGTCAGCACACCACCATGGGCGGCACCCACCAGGCCGCCTTCCGCGAAGCCATCGTCAAAACCCTGCAGGGATATTTCAAGAAGAGCTACGAAGGCTCCGATATCCGCAACGGCATACAGGCGGCCATCAGCATCAAGGTCATCGAACCCGTGTTCGAATCCCAGACCAAGACCAAGCTGGGCAGCAACACCATGGGCCCCGGCAAGGAAACAATCCGCACCTTTGTGCTCAACTTCCTCGCCCGCGAACTGGATAACTACCTCCACCGCCACCCCGAAATCGGCGAGGCGATGGAAGAAAAAATCAAGGAAAGCGAGAAAACCCGCAAGGAAGTGGCAGGCGTGACCGGCAAGGTGGCCAAAGAACGCGCCAAGAAGGCCAGGATTCACACCCGCAAGCTGCGCGACTGCCGCGTGCACTACGACACCAAGCACAAGCGCGCCAAGGAAACCATGCTTTTCATCACCGAGGGTGACTCCGCCTCGGGCTCCATCACCACCGCGCGCGATGCGGAGACGCAGGCCGTGTTCTCCCTCCGCGGCAAGCCGGCAAACAGCTTCGGCATGAACCGCGCTGCGCTTTTCGAGGAAAAGCGCAACGAGGAGCTCGACTTCCTGCACCTGGCGCTCAATATCGACCGCAGCATGGAAGATTTGCGATACAATAAGGTGGTCATCGCCACGGATGCCGATGTGGACGGCATGCACATCCGCCTGCTGCTGCTCACCTTCTTCATCCAGTACTTCCCGGCTCTCATCCGCGAGGGGCACCTCTTCATCCTCCAGACCCCGCTCTTCCGCGTGCGCAATAAGCAGAAGACCATGTACTGCTACTCCGAGGCAGAGCGCGACCGCGCCATCAAGCAGCTGGGGCGCAATCCCGAAATCACTCGATTCAAGGGACTTGGTGAAATCTCGCCCGGAGAGTTCAAGAACTTCATCGGCGAAGATATCCGGCTGGAAGAAGTCACACTCGAAAACGCTCACAACCTGAAGGAGATACTCCGCTTCTACATGGGCGATAATACCGATGACCGCCGCCAGTATATCGTGGACAACCTCCGGGTTGAAGAAGATCTGGCATGAAAACAGTGATTATCCCACTTCTTGGCGCTGCACTTCTGTGCAGCACACACACCAGCTCCGCAGAATGGGTTCCCGCAGGGGTGTGCTATGTGTGGGCGGGCAATACCCCGCCGGCAGAAGCAGCGGCAGATATGCTGCCGGGCAGGTTCTACGACTACAGTCGCGGTACAAAAGGCAATTGTTTCACCTACTCCGGAGTTTACAAACCAGAGAACAACACGATTGGCAGAGCTCTGCCGGGGTGGGGGCAAGTCGACAGGCCGAGGGGAAACGCGCCCACCAACAGCCCGGATGAACTCGGGCAATTCGTCTACACGCTCAGAGAACTAGGCAAAGGTAAGCGCGGTCTCCTGAAAAAATACTACAGGCACCGGTTTACCGTTGCCACGCCGCATATCTATCTGCCGCCCTCGCATACCAACCTGGAAAAGCAGTTCCGGGCAGCACAGTCCGCAACCACAAATAACCCGGCATCCGATTTCCTGCCAGATGATGCCTCCCTCACGAACAGGCCCGGCAAGGGAGATACATGGATAGGGATTTTCCGCGGCAGAGTGGTAGCTCCAAAGACGATGACATTCCGTTTCCTCGGCGCGGCAGATGATGCGCTTACGGTCCGTTTCAATGACAAGCTGGTACTCGAAACCGGATATTTCGCACCAAGCCAATACAAGGGTAATGGTCAGAAAGACAAAGCCTGCAAATTCGACAGCATAATCTCCTATCAACAAGAAATAGCCGCAGGCAAGCATCCCGATAAAAAGGGTTACACAATCCGAAAACTCAAAAGCACACCGTACTGTAACCAGAAGTTTCTTGGAATAACAGGCGGATTCCCCATCAAGGTCACAGAAGGAAAGTCATACCCCATAGAAATCATCATCGGGAACTATGGCGGCATGTCCCTGTTCTACCTGCTCACTCAGGAGGTGACTCCGAATCATGACGAACCTCTGAAACTGTTCCGGACAAACGGAGACAAACCTGCACCAGTCCACCTGTACAGCCAGGAAAAAGGCCCGGCCTACGCAGAAGACTCCGAAATCTGGAAAATTGCGGATTCCCCGGCTGAACCGGCAAGGAAATGATTCCATTCAGGTGCCGCATCAGCTGACAACTGCCGATTTTCTTTGACACAGAAAACCCTCTCGTGTATTATACTGAGAGTACCATTTTACACCATGAAAACGCTCATCATCGCACGTCACGGTAATACCTTTGCCAAAGGAGAAACACCCACCCGCGTAGGATGCCACACCGACCTTGAACTCGTTGAAGAGGAACGCGGAAAAGGCGTAGGTCTGTATCTCAAAAAGCTCGGGCTTGTGCCCCCCCGCACTCTGGCCGCGCCGCTCAAGCGCACCATGGGCACCGCAGCCCTGGCCGCAGAAGCCGCCGGCTGCACCTGCCCGGTGGAGCCCGACCACCGTTTCATCGAAGTGGACTACGGCCCCGATGAAAACAAGACGGAGGAACAGGT
>JAZRBC010000013.1:0-12783 GCA_045634905.1 Akkermansia sp. | reverse complement strand
GCCGGCTTCCTCGGTCAGGTCTTCGCCCAGCACAATCATGAAGCGGATGGTGTTGTTGCGCACACCGCGGCGGATGTTGGCGAGCCCGGCACCGGTCTTGCCCAGAATCATCTTGGCACCGTTGGTGTTCGGGTTGCGGTCATCGCTTACCAGCATGCCGTCGTCCTCGCCCTTGCGGGGTACCACGTGCATCTTGGTGATGCCCAGCTGCTTGGAGAGGGAGCGCACCATGTAGAGTTCTTCGTTGGTCATGCGGGCGGAGCAGATGAGCGCCGTCTCGGAGGGAGCCATGCGGTGCAGCTGCTCCACAACCATGCCCAGCGTGGCATCCCAGGTGGAGGGACGCTGGTCGGCGCCGGCATCGGTCTTCACCAGCGGGGTGGTGATACGGGTGGGAGCATTGATGAACTTGTAGTTCAGGCGGTGGTCATCGGGCATCCAGCAGCTGTTCACGGCATCGTTCTGGCGCGGGGTGATGCGGTATACCTGCTGCTCGCGGGTCCAGATGTTGATGTTGGTACCGGTACCGCAGTTCACGTCGATGGTGGGGGTGCTCTTCAGGAACCACACACGCATCTTGAAGCGGAAATCCTTGCTGGTCATGGCACCCACGGGGCAGATGTCCACCACGTTCATCGAGTAGTTGCTGTCCAGCTGGGTGCCGGGGTAGCAAGCGATGGCGTTGTGCGTGCCGCGGCCTACTACGCCCAGCACGTCCTGACCGGCAATCTCCTTCATGAAGCGCACGCAGCGGCGGCAGAGCACGCAGCGCTCCTGGTCCAGGTTCACGCGCGGCCCGATGGAGAGGTTCTTGCCCTTCTTGGTCTTTTCTTCGGTGAAGCGGTGGGTGCCGCTGCCGTAGTCGGTGGTGTATTCCTGCAGCTTGCATTCACCGGCCTGGTCGCAGATGGGGCAGTCCAGCGGGTGGTTGGAAAGCAGGAACTCCAGCACGCCGCGGCGGGCTTCCTCAGTCAGCTTGCCGGTGGTGCGGATACCCATGTTCTCGGCCACGGTGTTGGCGCAGGCAATGATGGCGCGGGGCATCCAGCTGATGGGCAGGTAGCCGTCCTCGCCATACTGGGGCGTGGTGCCGGGAGCCTGGCGCGGGGGCATGCCCTGTTCGACCAGGCACATGCGGCACGAACCGGCCACGGAAAGTTTGGGGTGGTAGCAGAAGCAGGGTACATGTGCGCCTACGGAGTTGCAGGCATCAGCAATACGCGTTCCCTTCGGGAAGCGGTACCATTTGCCGTTAATCTGGACGTTCACCTTACCTTCAGCGGCGGCGGCGTCTTTCGGCAGAATTGCGGGGGGTGTACTCATTGTTCAGGAGAAAAAGGTTTAGTCTTCGCGGGTCAGGAACTTGCGGGCTTCCTTAGCCTCGGCAGAGTGCGGCTTGAGAGCGTTGATGGGCTTGGTGAGCGCCATGAACTCCTCACGGAACTTGGTGACAAATGCCTGGGTGGGCCAGGAGCAGGCCTCGCCGAAGGCGCAGACCGTGCGGCCACAGATGTTGTCGGCCACGCTCTTGAGCAGATCCACATCCTCAGGGGAGCCCTTGCCTTCGCAGATACGGGTGGAAAGCTTGAGCATCCAGGGGTTGCCTTCGCGGCAGGGCGAGCACTGGCCGCAGGATTCCCAGGCGTAGAAGCGGTTCAGGTTGTTGAGCATCTTGGGCATGCTGCGGCTGTCATCCATCACGATGATACCGCCGGAGCCGCTCATGGAGCCGTGCTGGGCGATGCTGTCCAGGTCCAGCGGTACGTCGAAGATGGTCATGTTCTTCACCGAGCCGTCGCTGTTGCGGCCCTTCAGCACCTCGTCGCAGCGCATTACCTTGGCAGAGGCACCGCCGGGGATGATGGCCTTGAACTTGCGGCCGCGCTTCGGACCTCCGCACACATCGTACAGCAGCTCACCGAAGGTCATGGAACCGGAGATGATTTCGTAGTAACCCGGGCGCTTCACGTCGCCGGATACGCCGATGATGCGGGTGCCGGGGGAACGCTGGGCACCTTCTGCGGCATAGGCCTCGCCGCCCATCATGAGCACCTGGCGCACCTGGCAGAGGGATTCCACGTTGTTCACGATGGTGGGGCAACCATACAGACCAATGGCAGCCGGGAAGAAGGGCGGCTTGATGCGCGGATACGGGCGCAGACCCTCGATGGAGTTGATAAGACCGGTTTCTTCACCGCAGATGTAGGCGCCGGCGCCGCGGTGCAGGATGATTTCCAGATCGTAGCCCTTGCCCAGGATATCCTTGCCCAGGAATCCGGCTTCCTTGGCTTCGGCCAGGGCCTTCTGCATAATCTTGGCGGCTTCGGGGAACTCCTCGCGCATGTAGATGACACCGAAATGAGCCTGCACGGCGTAGCAGGCAATAATCATGCCTTCAATCAGCTGGTGCGGGTCCTGGTGCACCACAAAGCGGTCCTTGAAGGTGCCGGGTTCGGATTCGTCGCAGTTGCAGACCACATACACGGGCTTGGTGTTACCCTTGGGAATGAAGGTCCACTTCACGCCGGTCGGGAAACCTGCGCCGCCACGTCCACGCAGCCCGCTCTTCTTCACCTCGTCGGTGACGGCGGCGGGTTCCATTTCCATGGCCTTCTTCAGGGTTTCGTAACCGCCGTCCTTGATAAAGCACTTGATGGACGGGTCGTAGCCCTTGCGGTCGATGTTGCGGAAAATGCGGCGGGTTTCGCGGGGATGCGGTTCCCGGCCGGGTTTGTAGGTGATTTCGCTCATGGTACGCGTCGGAGAGAGGTTTTACTTCTTGGGCTGGTATTTGGCGATAATCTCGTCAATCTTCTTGGTGGTCACCTGCGAGTAGAGCACGTCGTTGACCATCACGTTCGGGCCGAAGCCGCAGTTGGCCAGACATTCCACCGGTTCTACGCTGAACAGGCCGTCTGCGCTCACCAGCATGGGCTCTTCATCGCTCATGTCGGCGAAGTTCACGCCGATCTTCTCGCAGATGTAGGGAATGAGCTCCTCGCCGCCGGAAAGGGAGCAGGCGATGGTGCGGCACACGCGGAAGTGGTACTTGCCGGGGCACATGGTGTGGATGCCCGGGTAGAAGGTCACAATGCCGGCCACGTGGATGGGCGTGCTCTTGCACATCTCGGCAATCCAGGGCATGGCATCAGCGCAGATGAAGCCGAACTTCTCCTGCACCAGGTGAATGATGGGCAGCACGGCGGACTGCTCCTTGCCTTCGGGATACTGTGCCACCAGCTCCTTGGCTTCCTTCACCAGGCTGGGGGTTACCTTGAACTTCGGGAAATGCTGCTCACCGGGGCTCGGCTTGGCTGCCGTGATGGCATCAATCGCGTTAGGGGTATCGGACATGGTTAAGTGCTCTTTCGTTGTCAGATGTTTGATTAAAGGTTTAGCGGTCGCATTCGCCCTGCACGAAGTCGAAGGAACCCAGAATGGCGCCGATGTCGCTCACCAGGTGGCCCGGCAGCAGCTCCGGCAGGATGGAAAGGGTGCAGTAGGAGGGGCTGCGCATCTTCAGTCGGTTGGCAATGCCGCCACCCTGCGAATCCAGGAAGAAGCCCAGCTCGCCCTTCGGGTTCTCGGCGGCAAAGTATACCTGGCCGGCGGGGGCGTTCACGCACTCGGTGGTCACCATGAACTGGCGGATGAGCTCTTCGATGCCCTGCATGGCATCGGCTTTCCTGGGCAGAATACCCTTGTCCAGCTGTACCCAGATGGGGCCGCCTGGCATCTTGGCCAGCACCTGGCGGATGATGCGCACAGACTGGCGGATTTCCTCCATGCGTACCTGGAAGCGGGCGTAGCAGTCGCCTTCCTCGGCCACCGGTACGTCGAATTCATACTGCTCGTAACCCAGGTAGGGATTGGTCTTGCGCAGGTCGCGGCACACGCCGCTGGCGCGCAGGTTGTTGCCGGTCATGCCGTTCTGCAGGGCCATTTCCTTGGTGATGACACCCACGCCCACCAGACGGTCGATGAAAATCTTGTTATGCAGCAGGAGCTTCTCCATTTCATCCACGGTGCGCAGGGCGCTGTCGCAGAAGTCGAGAATCTGCTTCTCGATACCCTTGGGCAGGTCGCGGGTCATGCCGCCGATGCGGGTGTAGCTGGAGGTGAAGCGGGCTCCGCAAATCTGTTCGTACAGGTTGTGAACACGTTCCTTTTCCTCGAAAGCGTACAGGAAGGCAGTCATGGCGCCAGTGTCCATGGCATACACACCTGTGCCCAGGAAGCAGGAGGAGATGCGGGAAAGCTCGCTGCACAGCACGCGGATAGCCTGACCACGCTCCGGCAGCTCCCAGCCCAGCAGCTTTTCCACCGCGCAGGCGTAGGCGATGTTGTTGCTCATCGGGGCAAGGTAGTCCATGCGGTCTGTGTAGGTCACGAACTGGTTGTAGTGGCAGTTCTCCGCTATCTTCTCCATGCCGCGGTGCAGGTATCCAATCACCGGGTCGCAGGATACAATCTCTTCACCGTCAATCACCAGCTTCAGACGCAATACGCCGTGTGTCGCGGGGTGAGACGGACCTACGTTCAGGGTTACCAGCTCACCGCGGTCATCTGCGTCGTTTTTCAGATAATCCATCGCAGCGCTTGCTACATCAGGCACTTGTATAAATTTTGTCGTGTTCATAAACGGAGAATACGGGGCAACCTGCGCCCACAGTTACGCACGGATATTAAACTACTTTCCCTTGTAAAGTGCAAGCCTAAAGTCGCGCGCGCCTCTAGAATTACTAAGTTGATAATATGTTAGCAGCGCCTAACAGGTGGGGCTTTTTTGAGAGTAAGTCACGCTTGGTACTTGAAAATGGGTCAGGCCGGGGTAAGATGGTGACATGAGCACGGTGACAGTAGAGCAACTTGAGATGGTACGCCAGTGGGCGGCTGAGGGGGTGGATTTGAACGGAATTCAGAAACGCCTGGCAAGCGAGTGCGGTGTGCATATGATGTATATGGATGTGCGCTTCCTGCTGCTGGACCACGGGATTGAGATCGCCACGGCAGCTGCTCCTGCGCCGGTGAAGAAAGAGGAGCCCGCACCTGAACCGCAGGCTGCGGATCCTGCTCCGGCCAGTGGTGGCAAGCCGATGGTGACGCTGGATGAACTTACTCTGCCCGGGACTTTGATTTCCGGTAAGGTGAGTTTCCCCTCCGGTACACAGGGAGCCTGGCAGATTGATTCCCTGGGGCGTTTTGCCTGGAGTGATCTGAGTGGTCAACCTACGGAGTATGAGCTGCGTGCGTTCCAGATGGAGCTGACCCAGATTCTGAGCCGGGCCTGATGGCCGTCAGGATAATTTGTAAGCAAACCCGCCGATGATGAGCTGCATCATCGGCGGGTTTGCTTTTATTCGTTAATCTCCGACCTGGTGTTGGCGGAGGATAAGAAAGAAGAACCCCGGTCTGGCTTCAGCCGACCGGGGTTCCTGATTGAAAGGAGTACGGTGATGATTAATCCGCGGAGTTGCGGCAGTAATCATACTTGCTCTGGAAGCCGAGTTCCTCGGGGAATTCGGAGAAGCCGCCCCATACGTTGTATTCCTTGAGACCGCTGCGGCCGCAGGTGTCCTGGTAGCAGGGCTTGTAGGTGCACTTGTAGGTGGGAGCCCAGAAGGTGACGAGCTCGTAGAAACCGTAGCCCATGCGGGCAAAGGTGCGGCTGACGCCGTCCACGATACCCACGGAGAAGCCGGCGTAGTCACCTTCGGCGGAGTTCCAGCGGATCATGGTGGTGGGGATTTCTTCCACGGCGTAGAGAATGTTGCCGATGGCGCGACCCAGCTTGCGGGTGGCGGTGTACTCTGAGGCGGGCGGTGCCTGAATGTCGGCATACGTCGTGCCGGCCAGAGCCAAGAGAATTGTAGAAAGGAGTAAGCGCTTCATGACGTAATCAGGAATACCACATCATTCCGTGTCCTGCAAGCAAAAAAGTGTAGTTTTGCTGCAGGAAAGGAAAAAAATTACTTTAAAAGCTCAGAAATATCCATCTGTGTCTCTTCGTCGGACAGGTAGCAGCCGGGGTCGGAGCCGTACCAGTGGCCGTTGGCAAAGGCTGCGCGGGTGCGGAACCCGCCGCCGCACAGAGCAAAGTGTTTGCAGGTGGCGCAGCGGCCGCTGAGCTTTTTCTGGCGTTCCAGCGGGTCATCGCTGCCGCGCAGTTCCTGCAGCACAGCGGCGCTGGGTTCCAGGGCGGCTTCCCATACATCGGAAAACTTCTGATTCTTCACGTTACCCAGGGTTACGCCCTGCCAGAACTGGTCGGGGTGAATGTTGCCCTGCGTGTCGATGTTGGCGATGCCCCGGCCGGAGCTGTTGGCACCGCCGCCGTTCCAGCTGAGCAGGCGCAGGGTCTCCGCTGCCTGGGGATGCCCCTCGCGCAACTGGCGCAGCAGCAGGTATACGCCATCTGCCGGCTGGGTCACGGTGAGCAGTTCGCGGGTCTGCCCGGCGGCGTGCCAGGCTTCCGCGCGTGCGATAAGCATATCCAGCGCAGCGCGGGCTTCTTCCGGTTTCAGGCTGGCTACATCCACCCCACGCCCGGTGGGCACCAGGTGGTAGAAGCATACACGCTGGATGCCCTCCTGCTCGATGAAGTTGAGAATCTGCTCCATGCTCTGCACATTGTTGCGGGTCAGGGTGAGGCGCAGGCCTGTTTTCTGTCCCACCTGTTCGCAGAGCTTGAATCCGCGGATAGCGCCATCGAATGCGCCCTGAACGCCGCGGAACTTATCATGCACGGCGCCGATGCCGTCCAGCGAGATACCTACGTAGGCCACCCCCAGGTCCTTGAAGAGGCGAGCCATATCCGGGGTGATGCGGGTACCATTGGTGGAAATGGTGACCTTGAGGCCCTTTTCCGTGGCGCGCTGCAGAATCTGCGGCAGCTGCGGGTGCAGCAGCGGCTCGCCGCCGGAAAGCAGCAGGGCATTCACCTTGTAGTCGGCCAGATCGTCAATCACGGCGCAGCATTGCTCCCAGCTCAGCTCACCCGCGTAGCGCTCGGCGTGCGAATCGGCATAGCAATGCACGCAGCGCAGGTTGCAGGTGCGGGTGATATTCCACACTACGATGGGTTTGCGGGCGCGGGAGGAAGTGGGAGTGCAGGCGGCGGTGCTGCTGTGGGGTGCGTTGCTGCCGTGGCCCAGACCGTAGCGGATGTGGTCGGCGGGCTGGGCGGCACCCGTCCAGAGTTTGGTGATGTTGATCATGGCTGGGGAGAAGTGCCGCGCAGGGCAGCAGGAATATAGTTGCAAAGGGGTTCGGCGGCCATCATATCGCCGCAGCTGCCGTAGGAGCGGGCGCGGGAGCCACCGCACACGCGGCGGTACTCGCATTTGCCGCACTTGCCGCCCAGCGCATCGTCGTTGCGCAGCTGTACAAAGAGCGGGTTGTTGCGGTAGATGTCGGCCAGGTTGTCGGTTCGCACATTACCGGCGGTGATGGGCAGGAAGCCGCTGGGCTGGATTTCGCCCACGTGCGAGATGAACACCACGCCCTTGCCATCGCGCGTGGGTACCATGTGGCGCGGGGCGGGGGCCCCCTGTTCGCGGGCAGCCTGCATCATGGCGCGGCGGTAGTGGTGGCCCTCGGTGGTCTTGATGGCGAAGGGCAGCTCGTGGCGCAGCTCCAGCAGTCGCTGCCAGAGGGACTCCAGTTCATCGGCAGTGGGCAGTTCATCCAGCGTGGCGCGTCCGGTGGGTACCAGCAGGAACACGCTCCATACATCCGGCTGAATCTGCTTGAGCAGTTCTACGAATCCCTCCAGCTCCGGCAGTGTGGTGCGGGAGATGGTGGTGTTAATCTGCAGCTGAATGCCTGCTTCCTTAGCCATGCGGGCCGCCTGCAGCGTGCGTTCAAAGGTGTGCGGCACGCGGCGGAAGGCATCGTGCGTCTCCTGCGTAGCGCCGTCCAGACTCAGGCTCATGCTTACCACGCCTGCGGAGCGCAGCTTGTGAAAATCGGTGTTGATGAGTCGGTTGGTCGCCGCCGGGCTCAGTGCCACGCGCAGACCTTTGCCAGCTGCACGCTCGATAATCTCGAAAATATCGCGCCGCATCATCGGGTCGCCACCGGTGAGCACCAGCATGGGCGGTGCCAGCTCGGCTATGGTATCCACCAGCGCCAGTGCTTCCTCATGGTTCAGCTCCTGCGGGTGGGCCTGGGGCTGGGCGATGGCCCGGCAGTGCCGGCAGGCCAGGGCACACGCCCGCGTTACCTCCCAGAAGAGAATGAACGGGCGTTCGGCAAAATCGCACATCGGTGGGTGTTTCGGCGCATTCACGCGCGCATTGTACACGCTCGCGCCCGCCTTGGCAAGCCCGTTGTGTGTTTACTCCGCTGCCGGGATGGCGTTTTTGCGCAGGTAGCTCCGGTATATGCCTGAGAATACTCGCAAGAGGTCGTTTCGTTGGGATTCGGTGCAGCCAGGGGCTCCGCCCAGCTCGCGCTCGATGCTCAGCATGTCTAGTGCGGCGGAGAATCCGTATGCATCGTTTTCTCTCAAGGCTCGGTGCAGGTTGGCCAACCGCAGTACTCGTGTGATGGCCTTGTATTGCGGCTCTTCATCTTCATAAGCCTGCAGGATTGCATCCAGTGCCATTGCTGTTCCTTTATCGCGGACAGAATTGCGCACCAATATCAGCAGCCCGATTTCCCCCGGTTCAACGGTTGCTTCCAGCTTCTGCTCGGGAGCTTTCACCTTGGGTAGCTCTGCAACCGGTTTCTCCGCCGCCTGCATGTACTCTTCTATCACCTCAGCGTCTGCTAACTTAGAAATGAAACCTCTTATGTTGTTTATGTGCCTGCCTGGCTGGCGGTCCGGACAGTGGGGCAGGAGCTTCTTTGCCCATGTATGCAGCTTTTCAATCTCATCCCGTTCAAGAAGGTACAGGTATTCTTTTGTGAAATAAAAATTGAGGCTGATGGCGCGGGTCTTGATTTCTTTCAGGTAATTGATAAAGGGATTATAGCCGGCCATTTCAGCCTGATGCCGCAGATTTGCAATTTCTTCTTCGCTGTAGGCTGGGTGATGACTCAGTATCTCGGCAACGGCATGCATCGCTGCCGGATGTCCCGCTTTTGCACCAACAAGGTACGCCTCGAGGCAATCTTCGTGGCGGTTTTTCAAGTCTCCTTCCGACAGGCGTAGCAGGGATTCACCCAGGAGGTATCCGGTTTCTGCGAGATCCCTGGATTTTTCCAGGAGGGCAAGTTCCAGGTACATGGCCGCCGTTGCCAATACGGCGGAGCCTTTGCCCCGCAGCAGGTAATCCAGTGCCACAATGCGCAGGGCTTGCCTGACGACAAAGTTGTCACTGCGTTCCGTAAGGTTCAGGTTATGAGCAATGATGGCTTTGGAGCACCAGTCGGGAATGTCGTTATCACTCAGTCCCTGCGTGTCATTCTTCAAATAGGTACCGGCCAGACTCACCATGCCACTAGCTGAACCACCCAGAGCTGCACGCTGGATATAGTTCAGTATGCGTTGTTCTCTCTCCTCTTCGGGAATATCCGGGTTCTGGGTGGTTAATCCTGCCAGAAGGGTCCAGAGATTGGGTCGCCCGTCGGCTGCCATGGCTTCCAGTTTTGTATCGATCCCCGCCTGCTTTCCATTACTTTCACTTTCCTCGTCTGAGATGAAGTCGAGCAGCTGGGGAGAGTCAAACAGCATTCGCTGCTGTCCTGCCTTGGAAACCGCTTTTTTCGAGCATTCTGCTAAGAAACGAATCTCTGCCTCTTCGGAAGGATTGTCTCCCAACTCATTCTGCATCTGTATGAGTGTTTCGGCGAGCCGAAGCATGTCACAAAACTCCTCATAGTATTTACTGCCTGTTTGTTGGGACTGCGTGGTGGCTGGTGCTGCGGTGGTGGCATCATCTGCTACGGCTGGTGCCGCAGCCAGGGTTGCTGCCAGCATGAGAACAAGGGAAAACTGCTTTTTCATGCTCCTAATATACAGCTCAGAACATGGTGTGTCAACTACTTGATTGAAAAAAAACTACAGCGTTTTGGTGGGGTATGGAGTGGCGTTTTTTATGAGCGGAAAAATGCCGAAATCAGGGATTTTTTAGAAAACTGTGACAAAAAACTTGACAGGAAGCTGCAATTGCTGTATCTTGCCTGCCCGTTCCCGGACAATTTATCAACAACGAAAGAAAAATCATGCGTTCCGTATCTGTACGTAAAGGAGAACCGATCGATCGCGCTCTGAAGCGCCTCAAGACTAAGCTCGACACCGAGGGTATCCTCGAGGAGATGCGCCGTCGTCGCGCTTTCGAGAGCCCCATGGATGAGAAGCGCCGCAAGGCCCGCTCCGCCAGCAAGCGCAACAAGGTGAAGTGGCACTTCACCAACAAGGAGGAGATTCCGGCTGCTGCCGTGACCCCCGCTGTTGAGGCCTGAATCCCATTGTTCGGGAAAGATTTCAAGAGGAAGGCAAGCTGAAAGGCTTGCCTTCTTCGTTTTTTTTGCGCCGTCTGCGCGCGAGGTGGGATGAGCCTTTGCTGGTATGGGTTCAGGAGTAGCGCTGCATGGCCGCCAGACAACGGCTTGCCACTTCCTGCCAGGTGGGGTAGGTGGGCAGGGCGCTCATGTCGGGCGCATCGTAGGCTGCGTTGAGGGTGCGGATGAAGCCGGTTTCATCTGCGTTATCAAAAGTGAAGCGCGCGGGAATATTCTCGCAGATGGGCGGCAGGGCGCTGGCAATGCAGGGAATGCCGGCGCGCAGGCACTCCACCGGGGGCATGCCGAAGCCCTCGTAGTCGGAGAAGTAGATGGCGCAGCGGCATTCCTCGTGCATGATGCGTTTCATTTCCTCAAAAGGCAGACGGCCATGCTGCACCCAGTGCGTACCGGGCAGGGTGGTGCTGCCGGGCAGGCCTCCGATAAGGTGAATTCGGATGCCGGCGGCATCGCAGCGCTGCTGCAGCCAGCTTTCCACCCGGCGTATGCCGAGGGCGGTGAGTTTGTGCGGGTAGGGCGAGGCGTAGAAGAAGATATCCCGCCCGGCAGTCGGGGTGTAGGGGCGGGGCGCGTCATCGAACCCGATGCCGACTACCGCCGTGCGGCAGCCGGGGCAGTAGTGCTCATAGCGCTCCTTGTTGAATGCGGTGGAGGTGAGCACTAAATCGGAAACCTGCAGGCAGCGCAGCCCCAGTGCTCGGAAGTAGAGCAGCTGGTGCCAGGGAAATGGAGTGTCTCCTTCGCTGCGTTTCTGTTCATAGTATTCCCAGTTCACATCGTGCAGGTAACAGGCCAGTTTTGTTTTGCCCAGCAGCGGGAAGTATGGGGGAAAGCCCTTCGGCAGGATGGCCCAGTCCGGCTTGATGCGGCGGATGGCAGAGCAGATGCCCGCCTGGTCCCACCAGACCCGTCCGAAGCGGCGTGGTACAGGTTTATCCGCCAGGTGCAGGTGAACATGCTGCGGCAGATTGGCGAATTGAGCGGCGCATTCATCGTTGCCCAGCAGGTGCAGCTCGCTCACGCCGGGAGCCTGCATAAGCCCGCGTGCCAGTCCCAGGGATACATTGAAGATGCCCACGGATTTGGTGGCGGTAAAGCTCTGGTCGGTGAGAGAAAGCAGGATTTTCATGATTCCGGGGGGAATCTGGCATACTTTCGGCTGGCTGTCAAGAAATTTCGGCATGTGCCTTGCGAGAGGGGAACTATCATGATATGATGCAGCCATGTCAGACGAAAAGAGGGTGCCGAGGTTGACTGAGAGCTTGTCCGGGCGCATGGCCGGTTGGTTGCTGGTGGTGTTGTGGTTGTTTTCAATGAGCGGTGTGGATCCGCATGCTTTCAGCTCATACCCGGTGTGTCTGGTGCTGGGTGCTGTGTTGGTGCTGGTGGCGTGGGGACTGCTGCGTGGGTATCGCCTGGTGCGTATGAGCTGGTTGGGCTGGTGTTCCCTGGCTGCCGGCGGGTATTTTCTGGTGCGTTGCCTGTGCAGCTACGCGGTGGTGGATTCGTGGTGCGAGACGGCTCTGATTCTGGGGGCTGTTGTGTATTATGTGGCGGGTGTGTATGCGGCTCAGTTGCCGCGCCCGGGCGTGTTGCTGGTGGTGCTGGCTGTGGCGTTGCTGGCAAATGTGGCGGCATTCTGGCTGGTGGATATGCCGGGGTTTGAACTGGCGTGGACCGGTCGAGCCGCTTTCACGCCGGAGGGGACTAACTCTGTGCCCACAACGCTTTTTATATACAAGAATTTCGCCGGTGTGTTCCTATGTGTAGGTGGCTGCGTGCTGGGAGCCTGGTCGGCCTTACAGAGCAGGGGGATATGGCGCGTGGTCGGATTGCTGGTGGCGCTGGTATCGGTGTTCTTGTCTTTTCAGTGTGGTACCCGCGCTGTTTACCTGTTATTGCCCCTGGCTCTGGTGGGAATCTGGCTGCTGCAGCTGCTGGTGCGCCTGTACTCGCATGCCAGGATTGGTCTGGTGAATTTTCTGGTGGGTGGTGCTCTGCTGGTGGGTGTGGTGCTGTTGCTGTACGATTTTTTGTTTGGCTATGGGATAGTGAGTATACTCAATAATACTGACTCTCATTTGCGGTATCTCATGTGGCGCTCCTTGTGCGAAGTGCTGCCCGATGTTCCTGTATATGGATGCGGGGCAAATGCAACAACATGGGAAATTATACCCTGGTATAACGAGTGGACATTACCCAATTACGCCCACAATGAGTATCTGCAGGTCTGGGTTGATTATGGAGTGGTGGGCTTGTTGCTTATGCTGGGGATTCTGCTGATTCATGTTATGCAGGGGGTGCGCTGCATGG
>JAZRBC010000012.1:0-5701 GCA_045634905.1 Akkermansia sp. | reverse complement strand
GCAGAATCACCACCGCCAGGGCAATCCCCGTAAGAGCCGCCCAGCAGATTTTGCGCTGAAACACAGTAGGAACTTCCTTATCCTGAATCTTCATGCGGGAATTATACCCTCAGCAGCACTTACCGTCAACACCAAAAGTGTGTACAATCCGCCCAATCTGCCACAGAGACACCACGGCCGGCACGGCAGCTGCACCAAGCCACACAATATCCCCCACACCGCTGAAACAGAGGAAAGCCGCACTCACCAGCAACAGCATGAGCCAGATGGCCAGAGGAGCACTATTCTCACCCTTCTGCCAATAAACCAGGCGGAATATTCCCAGCAACAAGGCAGGTACCATCAGAGGCAACAACAGACCAACACACGCATCATACCACTCACGTTCCCGCCTGGCCGCATCTATTGCGGCAAAGAAGTGCTCATCATGATACAGCCCATGAACCGGACGGATTTCCGAGCCACACTGCACGCCGCGAACCGTCACAACCGAACCATTGGCCGCCATGCTGCAATGCATTTTTCTTGAAGGCTCTCCTTCAAACTCCAGGTTCAGGTAACAGGATTCCTCATAGAACTCATCCTGCACTGCATGGCAATGCAGCTTCCACTCTTCGGGAAGATTCAGCAACTCCCAGGGAATCGCCTGAGTCCCCATGCGCCCCGCCCTGTATTCATCTGTAACCTGCAGAGAAAACGCCCCCATCCGGACATTACGGGCAAAGCAGCACCGACTACGTAAGGGCAATCCCCTATACGACGACTCCTGCGTGTAGGCACTATCCCGAAGCTCCAGCCGGAGCGCCTGACAGCGCACACCGATATCCCGCAGTTCCAGCCATTCATCGGTATACACCGGGGCCGTCAGTTGCACCTTGCGTCCTTCATTGGAGGGATCCACGACATCCGGATTAATCTTCAGGTACGGCTCCTCATGCAGCACCGCATACAAATCACCCAGACACCGGGCACAGTAATACGGCAGCGCCAACACCGGCACCATGAGCTGCAGCGCCAGAATTACCCGCAGGACAGCATACAGATATTTCATACCCCCAGCAACAAAGCTTCCAGTTCCTGCATCGTTTCACAGACCGGGGCAGGCCACGCCCGAAGCGCCGCCGGGTCAGCCGCGTAGCCCCAGCCGACCAACACCAGGGAAGTACCGGCATTCTCCGCACAGCGGGCATCAAAGAGCGAATCCCCCACCAGGGTGATTTCAGCAGGCGAAACACCCCACTGCTCTGCAATATGATGCATGGAGGCGGGATTCGGCTTGCGGGGGAATGCCGGAGTGTAGCCCAGCACCACATCAAAAGGCACCGTGGGAAAAATATACCGCACCATCGGCTCGGTCACCTCGTGCGGCTTATTGGAAAGCACCGCCAGCTTGGCACCGGAGGCAGCGAGCTTCTCCAGGAGCTCCGTAATACCTGCGTATGCACGGGTAAACTCATCTCCACACCAGCAGTGCGGATACTCACGGCGGAACGCAGCATGCACCGCTTCCAGCTGAGCCGCAGGAGCATCAGCCGAGCTGGCATAACCAATCGCCTGAGCACACAGATTGGCCGCACCGCGACCAATCATGCCACGCACCTTCTCCGGCGCATGATTCGGCAACCCACAGGCAGATAAAGCACGGTTGATTCCCGCCGCGATACCAGGCAGGGAATCAACCAGAGTGCCATCCAGGTCAAAAACCAGATATTGTTTCATCAGCGGGCAAATCCGCGCTGGGAAGCACGGAGGAAATCCACGATGTAAGCAATGCATGAATTACTGCCGTACTTTTCATCGCCCAGCACCTCGGCCAGCTTATCTTCCAGCTTTGTCTTATCTTCCTTGTACAGGAACAACTTACGATACGCAAAACGGATAGCGCGAATATCCTCATCAGAGAACCCACGGCGGGAAAGCCCCACCTGATTAACCGAACGCAGGCAGGCAGGGGAACCCTCGGCAATCATGTACGGAGCAATATCCTGCACCACCTTGGCCATGCCGCCCACCATGGCGTGGTCACCCACTCGCACAAACTGGTGGAGAGCTGCGCAACCGGAAACGATCACCCAGTTACCAATCTCGCAGTGACCGGCGCAGGCTGCGTAACCGGAGAAAATATTGTGATCACCCACAATGCATTCATGCCCGCAGTGAGAATGAATAAGGAAATTATTGTAGGAACCGATGACCGTACGCAGGTCAGGTGCCGTAGAGCGGTTAATATTACAATATTCACGGAACACGTTGTAATCACCCACTTCCAGCGTAGTCGGCTCACCGGCATACTTCAGGTCCTGAGTCTTGGTACCGATGGTGCAGAAAGGGAAGAACTCATTTCCCTTACCGAACTTGGAAGGGCCACCAATCACCACGTGACTGTGGAGCACGCAGCCGGAGCCCAGCTGCACATGAGGTCCCACCACACAATACGGCCCGATCTTCACGTCGTCAGCAATCTCGCAAGTCGGGTCAACAACAGCTGTTGGATGTATGTCTGCCATACCCCGCATTCTACACCCCGCACCGCATGGCTTCAAGCACAAAATAACGATTTCCCCGCAAAAAAGGCTGTTAACACGCTTGCTCCGGCTGCCCGGCTGTGCTACAATGCCCCGCACAAACCATGGCAGACCGCATTCCCGTACGCAATCCGAATGAAATCAGCAAGCTCCGCAAGGCCGGTGAGGTATCGGCCCGCATCCTCATGGAGCTTCAGACCATCATCCGCCCCGGTATCACCACCAAAGAGATTGATGACTACGCCAAAGAGCTTTTCCAACGGGAGAAGTGCGGCAACGCCTTCTTTGGCTATGGCGGCTACCCCGGCCAGCTCTGCATCTCGGTGAACGAGGAAATTGTACACGGCATAGGCGGTCCGCGTGTGCTGCGCGATGGAGATATCGTCAGTCTGGATGCCGGCGCCATTGTGGACGGCTGGTATGGCGACAACGCCATGACCGTGGGAGTAGGCTCCAATGTCAGTGAAGAAGCCCGCCGCCTGATGGCCGTGACCGAGGAATGCCTGTTCCGCGGCATTGAACAGGCCAAGCAGGGCAACTCGCTTATGGATGTGTGCGGCGCCATCGAGGACTTCGTGCGCCCCTTCGGTTTCGGCATTGTGCGCGATTATGTGGGCCACGGTGTGGGTCGGCACCTGCACGAAGAACCGCAGATTCCTAATTACCGCCCAAAATATCCCCTTCCCCGCCTCAAGCGCGGCATGATTCTGGCCATCGAGCCCATGATTACCCTCGGCTCCTACCGGGTACGCGTGCTGGAAGATGACTGGACCGCTGTGACCACCGACGGCTCCTGGGCCGCTCACTTCGAGCACACGGTAGCCGTGGGCTCCCACGGTGGTGAGATCCTGACCGAGCGCCCGCGTATTGCTCTGCCGGAGCAGCTCGGCATCACCCTCTGAAACTGATGCAGAACCGTCTTTTCCTGCTGGCGCTGCTGACTGCGGTCATCATCATCCAGGCAGTATTGCGCACTGCGGCGGTCTCCACACCTTTCTCCGGGAGCAGTACGCTGGGTGGCTACACCTTCTGGGAACTGCGCGGCGTACTGCCGCTTGGCGTGTTTGCAGCCGGCAGTCTGCTGTTTCTGAGCGCAGCAACAGCTCAGTGCGCTCAGGCTATCCTGCAACTCGCACACAAAAACAAAAGCAGACTCTTCCACAAGCTTGGCAGCATCTCCTCCGCCGGCATGTGGTGCGGTATTCCCTGCATAGCCGGCTGCTACAACGCCCTGCCCTATATCTTTCCCTGGCTCAACGACTACGACCTTCCTAGCTGGCAGACAGCGCAGCATCTTGAGTGGGCAATGCACGGAAGCATCATCGCGCTGATACTCTGTCGCATGCTCACACTGAGCAAGCCCGTCGTTGCCGCTTACGTCTCCCTGCCCCTTTCCCTGCTCTGCCTGCTGGGGTGCGGGCAGATGTGGTTCTTCATTCCCTTCATTCTGTTACCCATCGGGCTGATAGGTGCCGGCGGCACCGCCATGCTGCTGGGACGCGGTCGCCGCTGGGCAGGCATCACCCTGCTGACCGCGGCCATCATGAATGCTGTACTGTTCGGGTCTAATGTTGTAGGCTGGCATCCCCTGCAGACGGCGACGTATCCGACAACTGCGTTCTGGGTAATATACGGGTGCACAATCCTGCTCCTGGCACCCGCCCTGTTCCTCAAAGTATCCTCCTTGCAACACTGATACCGAAAAAAGCCTGAGTCAGACGGAATGAATGATTGCATTCTGCCTCGGAATATGTTAAAGGTATTCTGTACGTAGTTCATTTTCTCACCAACTCTGCATACTATGGCCACTCCTAAATTGAAACCCGCCAGCGCACCTGCCGCCTCTCCGCGCCTGCTGCGCCCCTCCGGCGCCGCACCAGCAGCAGCCCCCAAGCTGAAGAGCGCCAGCGGCAAGACCATCACCCCCAAGAGCACCGCTACTGCCCCTAAGACAGCAGCCCCTGCCAACCCCACCACTGCAGCACCCAAGGCTCCCAAAACCGCAGCTCCCGCACCGCAGGTAGATGAAGCTGCCATCCAGGCCGCAGCTGAGGCCGAAGCCGCTGCAGCTGCAGCAGCCGAAGCTCAGGCCGCAGCCGAGGCAGAAGCTGCCCGCCTCGCACAGGAGGAATACGAGCGCCAGATGGAAGAATACAACCGCCAGATGGAGGAGTACAACCGCCAGATGGCAGCCCTGCAGGCCGCAGAGGAACAGGCCACGGCCGAACAAGCTACAGTGGAAGCCTCCGAAGCAGCCGCTGCTGCCCAGGCTATGGTGACCGAAGAACACCCCGACACCCCCACCCCCACCGAAAAGCTCCGCGCAGCCAAGGGAAACAAGCCCAAGAGCAACATTTCCGTAGCAGGCACCAAGAAAAAGAAGAAAAAGCCCGCCGGCAGCACTGAAAGCACCATGAGTGACGAGGAAGCTGCACGTCGTGAAGCCTACATGCGTGCTCTGGCAGAAGAAAACGAGAAGCAGCCCATCTGGAAAAACAAGCTCTTCCTCGGCGGTGCAGGTGCACTTGTGGTCACTATCGGTGTCTGTACCACCCTGGTAGTACAGAAGCAGGCTGAGGACGCACGCATTCAGGCCCACATTGATTACACTAACTCCCTGCTCAAACGCGCCCAGGAAATCAACCAGAAAGCTGTGGAAAACCTCTCCGATGCCAGCAAGAAGGGCGTGGACGTCACCTGCACCATGGCTGACGCAAAGGCACTCATGGAAGTAGTGATTGACCCCTTCGTCAAAAACGAGAACGGCAAGCAGCGCTATGGAGCACGCGCCGAAGGTGTGGCACAGAACGCCTGTCTTCTGCTCGGTCTGGCCGCAGAAAAAGACGCGACCATCCGCGATATGATTTTCGACTCCCTGGGCAAGAACTGCAACAAGATTAAGCCTGTACTCTTCAAATGGCTGCTGCAGCGCATTGCCATCTCTGATGCGAAGGGGGTTAACGAAAGCCTCAAGAAACTGGCTGAGGTGGTCACCAACAAGCAGACTGCGAAGCCCTGGATGCAGAAATCCGAGGTTCTGGCCGGCATCTGGGAATGCATCGGTCTGCGCGTAACCCCCGCCGATACCCCGGAAATCGTAGCACTGCTCAAATCCGACATCACGGACAACAAACTGGCCGGCAATCTCTGCATCTGTCTGGACAACATCCTCACCA
>JAZRBC010000011.1:0-5702 GCA_045634905.1 Akkermansia sp. | reverse complement strand
CCAGCAGGCGGGAGTGCAGGTAGAATACGTCGCCGGGGTAGGCTTCGCGGCCGGAGGGTCGGCGCAGGATGAGGGATACCTGGCGGTAGGCCACAGCGTGCTTGGAGAGGTCATCGTACACGATGAGGGCATCCTGCCCCTGGTCCATGAAGTACTCACCCATGGCGCAGCCTGCGTAGGGAGCCAGGTACTGCATGGCAGCGCTGTCAGAGGCAGAGGCTACCACCACGATGCTGTATTCCATGGCACCGGATTCCTCGAGCTTGGCCACCAGTCGGGATACGGTGGCGCGCTTCTGACCCACGGCCACGTAGATGCTGTACAGCGGGCGGTGACCGGGCAGCTTGCCCTGTTCTGC
Source organism: Akkermansia sp. (assembly GCA_045634905.1). Taxonomy (GTDB): domain Bacteria; phylum Verrucomicrobiota; class Verrucomicrobiia; order Verrucomicrobiales; family Akkermansiaceae; genus Akkermansia. The sequence goes on along the minus strand of JAZRBC010000011.1, from coordinate 5,344 downwards.
CAGCTTGTTCTGCTGAGCTTGGGCAATCATGGTATCGGTGGCAATGGTGGTCTTGCCGGTGGAGCGGTCGCCGATGATGAGCTCGCGCTGACCACGGCCGATGGGAATCATGGCATCGATGGGCAGAATGCCGGTCTGCACAGGCTGGTTCACACCCTGGCGGGAGATGATACCGGAAGCAATCTTTTCCACGGGATAATAGGTGGCAGCCTGAATCGGGCCCTTGCCGTCCAGCGGGTTACCCAGGGTATCAACCACGCGGCCGAGCAGCCCGGGACCCACGGGCACCTGCAGCAGGCGGCCGGTGGTCTTGCAGGTATCGCCCTCCTTCAGGGAGGAGGCGTTGCCGATAAGCACGGCACCCACTTCATGCTCTTCCAGGTTCATGGCGAGGCCCATCACGCCGCCGGGGAATTCAATCATCTCGTTGAGCATGGCGTTGCTCAGGCCTTCGATGTGGGCCACGCCATCGCCGATGGCTTTGATGGTGCCTACGTTCTCGCTGACGGAGGCGGTGGAGATGTTGCGGATCTGTGCTTCGAGTTCTTGTACGATGTTGCTCATACCGTGGATATTTTAGAGAATTTTAGTAAGCTTTTCAATACGAGTGCGGACGGAGGCATCCGTCACGTTGTCGCCCACCTTCACGGTGAGCCCGGCAATAAGGGAGGAATCCACCTGCCATTCGTAGCTCAGACCAGCCTGGCGGGTATTCAGTTTGGCGATGATGGCGGCCTGCTCAGCCTCGGTCAGCGGCACAGCGCTGGTGATGGTGGCGGTGTGTGCGGCGCGGTTCAGTCGCACCAGCTCGGTGAAGGCGGTGAGCAGAGCCAGGTAGTTACGCGGCTTCTCGGCGGCAATCTTATCTGCCACCTGGTGGACCGTGGCTTCATTCATCAGCCCGTCGGCACCGATGCACAACCGCATGAGGCGGCGCGCCTGGGCCTGTACTTCTTTACTGATTTTCATGGCTGATTCTGCAGATTAAAGGGAACGGATGGCTTCCTCGTTGATGGCGCGGTGGTCGGCATCGCTCAGTACCTTGCCGGTCACGCGGCTGGTGGCCTCGGCCACAAGACGGGCAAACTCACCTTTCAGCGCATCTTTTTCGCGCTGGGTATCCATTTCGGCCTGCTTGTGGGCGTTTTCGATGACAGCCTGAGCTTCGGCGCTGGCCTTGGCAGAAAGGTCTGCCTGCAGGCGTGCTGCGGTCTGGCGTGCCTGTTCCACTTCCTTCTTGCCGGATTCACGGGCTTCGTCCAGAATCTTCTCGCCGGTCACTTTCACATCCGCCAGTTCCTGCTGGCTGCGGGCGTGCATTTCCTCGCCCTCCTGGATGCGCTGGCGGCGCTCCTCAAGCTGCTTGAAGATGGGCTTGATGCCGAAGCACACCACAATGGCGGCCAGGATGCAGAAAGCGATGAGGTGGGCAATGAACGCATCGGTATGCAGGCCGAAATTGGTGACCAGCTCCTGAGGATCGGCGGCAAGAATCGGGTTGAACATGGTTGTGAGTTGTTTTTGTTAAAAACGGAGGATTGATTTGAGAGGGGGAAAGGGGAAGGGGCATGCCGTTTGTTTGAATGGCCCGGCATGCCCGCGGGCGTAGCTTACAGCTTAGCCCATGAAGATGGCCACGAAAGCCACACCTTCCACGAGGGCGGCCAGAATGATGGAGATGGTCAGCACCTGACCGGAAGCACCGGGGTTGCGGCCGGTGGATTCAGCGGCCTTCATACCGATGAGACCAATGCCGAGACCGGCACCGATAACAGCCATGCCGGACTTGATGGCGGCGGTGGCAAGAGCGGGGAGCATCATTGTTGTTGGTTTTCTATTGTTTGTTGTTTATTGGAGAAACCCGCAGCCTCACGGTTTGCTACATGATCAGCGGCGGGAAAATTGTCATCAGTGGGCGTGTTCTTCGTCGCCTCCTACCTGAGTCTTCAGGAAAATCGCTGTAAGCATCAGGAATACCAGAGCCTGCACAAAGCCTACCAGAATTTCCAGGCACATGAAGGGAAGCATCGCTGCGGCATTGCCCAGTATGCTGCCGCTCACGATGCTCATCTGCTCCAGAATGGCCTCGCCGGCGAAGATGTTGCCGAAAAGACGGGCTGCCAGAGCTACGGGGCGGATGGCGATGGAAAGCAGTTCAATCAGACCCACGAAGAAGAAGACGGGCAGCAGCAGGTTCTTCAGCATGCCGGTGAGTCCGCCTTTCGGCCCGAAGATGTGGCCCAGGAAATGCTTGATGCCTTGTTCGCGGATGCTCCACACAAACCACAGCACGGTGTAGAACAGACCCAGGAACAGGGTGACGTTCAAATCGGCATTCGCGCCGCGGAAGAGGGGGTGGCCGTTGATGGTGATTTCACCCACACCGGGGATGAGACCCATGTAGTTGCTGGTAAGGATGAGCAGGAAAACGGTAGCAAAGTACCAGATATACTTGCTGGCCAGTTTCTTGCCGATGAGCCCTTCCACAAAGTTGTACAGCAGCTCGAAAATCCACTCCACGAAGTTCTGGAGACCGCTCGGCACACGCTCCATCTTGCGGGTGGCCAGACGCAGCACGATGGTGAGCAGCACCACGGCGATGGTCATCATGACCATTGAGTTGGTGATGGGCAGGGAATGTCCCGGCCAGAAAGGTAAATCGATATTCCACAGCACAGGAGCATCGGTGGAAAGTCCATGGTGACCGCCTTCCTCAGATGCACACGCCACACCGCTCATCAGCGCCACCAGACCAAGCTTGATTGTAGAAAGGAGAGATTTCATCGCGATTACTCCTAGACTACCACGTTCTTTCATGGAGTCAAGGAGAAAATCTTGTTAGTACGCACGAAAAACGGCCCTGTATTTTACAGATACCAGCCGCATTCTTCCAGTGTGCGCCTTACGGCAATGCTGCAACCGCTGGCATCATTGGCAGGTAAAGGTAATTCACTGAGCCGGAAGACGGCATCGTAAAGGGCTGTGCTTTCCCGGAAATGGTTTTCAAAGCGTTCCACGAAAGGCGGGAAGGCGGTTTTATCGGCTTCGCTGGTGCCGAGGGGGTAACAGGGATTTTTTGTTTCCAGGAAGATGCTCAGCAGGATGAATTGCTGAGCCGTATCCCCGGCTGTCAGCTGGCTCAGAATATCCTCTGTCTCATCCTGCCCCCAGGGGCTGCACATCCAGTTCAGTAGCATAGAAGCCCGGTGGGCGATTTCATCCGCTCCGGTTTCTGGCTGCCATGGGGCAGGGATGAGCGTGTCGTGTACAATGCGGCGCAGTGCATCAATGATGCGTTGGTATTGGTGCAGCTTTTCCAGTTCACTACGCTCCTGCACCAGCCATATCCAGAGTATGGTGCCCCACAGCTGGCTGGCGGTATCATCCCCTGGAATGCGGAAGAGCTGGAAGAGCGGGCGCAGGTAGGCGCAGCATTCGGCGGCTGTGCCGGCGGGCAGGTAGCCGTTGAATACGCAGAGCAGGTCGTCCCCTGTCAGTCCCACACCTTGCTTGTCCACAATGCGGTGAAGCAGTTCCAGGCTTTCCGGATGCCTGAAATCCCAGTGTGGGTCACTGAGGGTGAATCCTCCCATTTACTTGGAGAAGATGGGGGCAGGGAGTTTGTCTGCTGCATCGTCTTCACCACCGACCATGTCGCCCACGTCCTTGAAGGTGACGAAGATGAAGAAGGTGAGGATAAGGAACATGAAGCCGGTCTGAATCCACTCCAGAATCTTGCCACCCACGGGGCGGCGGAAGATGATTTCCAGCGTGCCCAGCACCACATGCCCGCCATCGACGATGGGCAGGGGCAGGATATTCAGCACCGCAAGGTTGACGTTCAGCACCACGGCAAACCACAGGATAAGCTTCCAGCCCTCGGTGGAGCTCAGCATCTGATACAGGTAGTTGCCGATACCGACAGGGCCGGAGAGATGCTCCATGCCGATGCTGCTGCCGGGGGCTGCCACCTTGGCCAGGGTTTCGCCCATCCAGCGGAAACTCTGGTTAATCTGTGCCTGCACGCCGGGGTGCTCAGTCTTGAGCTCGCTTTCCAGTTCTCCCCAGGAGAAGCCCATGATGGCGCGGGCTCCCTCCTTGCCTTCCCAGTTGTCGGGAAGGGCAGCTGCCAGCGTGACGGTGGCTTCACTGCCATCCGGGTTCTGCAGCGTGAGCTCAATCGGGCCTTTTTCTGCAGCTTCCATCACTGTGACCGGGGAGTAGACGGCGCTGCCGTTCAGCTTCACAATGCGCTGGCCGGGCTTCAGTCCTGCCTTTTCGGCAGGAGAGTTCGGGATAATCGGCTTGCCGATGACGGTGGGCGCAGCCGGCATGATGCCGACCTGGCGCATGGCTCCGCGCTGCCACCACTTGGTCTCGGGCAGCTTGTAGCCGCAGTTGATGGTGAGCTGCTGCGTGCTGCCGTCGGGCATCGGGCGGTCGATGCTGATGGCGATGGTTTCGTTTTCACTCAGCGCCACGAGCTCGCGCACGCCTTCCATGTTACCCGCCCACTTGTGCACGGGCTGTCCGTCGATGGCGCGGATGGTATCACCCGGCAGCAACCCGGCCTGAGCGGCGGGCGCATCGGCAGGAATGTAACCGATGGTGGTGGTATTCAGCTCACTCACAGGCTTGCCCACTATCCACACGATGACGGCGAAGAAATAGGCCAGCAGCAGCGAGGCCAGCGGGCCCGCAGCGGCAATGATGACTTTATCCAGCGGCTTGAGAGGCTTCAGATCCTTGGGAATATCTGCTTCGCCCTCGATGCTCTGCATATCAGCCAGCTGGGGCAGGGACACAAAGCCACCTGCGGGAATCCAGCCGAGCCCCCACTGCACACCCCCGATTTTTTTCTGCCAGATGGGCTTGCCGAACCATATCTGGAAACGGTCAATATATGCTCCGCGCCACTTACCCGCCAGAAAATGCCCCAGTTCGTGCACAAATATCATCACGTTAAAGAACATGACGACCAGAAAAATAAGCCAGGCGGTTTCGAGGGAAGAAAGGATAGCGTTCATCATGGGATTTGTGGGCACATGCTACCAGACCTGCGCCATATGCGCAAGTTCGGGATTTGACATAAAGGACAGTGTATAGCGAAATTCGCCAGCCGGGGGATTCACCTGCTCACCGGATTCCACGAATCACCGACCTGTTTCATGGTGCCGAGATTGTAGCACTTGGTTTCGATGCCGAGCAGATGCTTGTTTTCGGCATCCATTTTCCAGATGTGGAAATCGATGCGCTCGTCCGCGCGGTCCACGATGTAGCGCAGCGTGCTGGCGAACACAAAGGGGAGCACCGCGTGTTCCTCGGTTTTGTTATAGAGGAATTG
>JAZRBC010000010.1:0-2805 GCA_045634905.1 Akkermansia sp. | reverse complement strand
TCCCATGGAAAAACTATTCCTCGTCCTGTTCCTGTTCTTCCTGATAGCGCTGTGTATCAGCTGCGTTATACCACAGAAAGACGGAACTGTTTCTACCGGAGCAGGCCCGGGCAGCGTCATCCATGCAAGAAAGCAAAAGCTCAGCTATACCCGCTGGGTACTTCTGAATCTGCTCATCATCGTACTGCTGGCAACGATATCGTGGCTGGTTGTCCAGGAAAAGACCGCTGCAGACAGTCCGACCGCCGCCAATATCATCGCCATCATACTGTACTCAATTCTCTGTGCTATCTTTCTGAACGCACTGGCGGGCACCATCTATGTACTGAGGCGAATCTTCACCCAGAAGAAGGGCCGAACCCGCAGCTCATACGGCAAGCTGGTGTTGTTCGCTACGGGCACTATATTCCTCGGTCGCTACGTTTTTGCCATCCTGAGCGGTCTTCTGAACTGAAACCTGTCATTTGCCGGTTCTGTGCTCAACCCTCAGCATTCCTGCCACCTGAAGGAAATAATCCGCATCCCAGAGTTTCAGATGTTCTGGTCGACGCATGAAAGGGCGAACGTCATCTGCAGCTGCGGAAAAGTTCACAGTCTCTATCTTCTGCCGCAACAATGCCATAAACGCTTCCGCCTGAAGACTGCCTCGAGGCGCGGATTCAAATTGATAAGCTCGCTCACAAAAATGAGCGAAATCCAATTTCACACCCTTGCGCACGTACCATTCGAAATCGTACCAGTCGCGTCCCTTCACCCGATTCCTCCATGCACGGTACAACAGAGCATGCATTTTCCCGGCGAAAAGACTAGGCAAGGTAAAACAACGCGAATAAAAGGAGCGAGGAAGAAGCAACAGCCTGTTCTCTGTCTCGAATTGCAGGGGGGGCATGGTATCAACCTCGAGCTTAATATTCACAAGACGGCCTCGTTCAAGAGATAAATTGAACTGAGCCGTATCTCCCTTGAGAAAAGCAGAATGAATAGCACTTTCCTTGCTCTTTTTCTTGAGAGCTATACTCACGCGCTGTCCCATAGACGCGAATTCTTCCTCAATGGCTGCAAAATGAGGCGTAAAATCAAAATCAGGATTTTCTTGAAGAAGCGAAAAATCCATATCCTCCGAAAAGCGGTCCAGACCGTGAAAAATACGAAGGCACGTTCCACCATAGAAGGCAGCCTTATCAAAAAAGCCTGAGCGAGAGAGCCCGCAAAGGGCGACCTGCTGCATCACCTCACGGATAGCATTCAGTTTGTCTTCCACGGTGCGGCAATCGTATGCCGCAATCATTTCATCAAATGCATTCATGGCGAAGGAATCGTTCAAGGTTCAGGAGGTCATTCTTCTTCTTCTCCGTGAGCTCTGCCAATGTATGAACAAGGTCGGGATCCCAGCACGCAACAGCCTCCATATCAGCCCGGAGATAACATTCCAGATACTCACGAACACTCTTTACGGACTGGAGACGCAGCCCGGATGTAGCAAGAATCAGGTCACATACCGCCTTTTCCGGACGTGCTGCGAGATAGGCCAACCCCTCAGAAGTGCGATTGATCGTCACCCCCTCAGGATAATAATTCCGGGGTACACAAATATATTCATAGTGACCGGTGTCGTTATCAAATGACCTGCTCCTTGCAAGACAGGAGGATCGCACAGAACAGACCCGCTCTGGAATGATGCCACTGGCAGAAAGCACAGTCTCATACGAAACGTACGATGGAGCAAGCAGCCGATTCGCAATCAATTCCCGGGAATATGAATCGGGGCTGCAGAGGTAAAGATTGCGGCGCAATGGTATGATTTCGCCCCGTCTCTGGTGCAAGGCTATACGAGCCATGGGAGCACGGTATTCCTGCAGCGCCAACCGCAGCTCACTGCTCGAGACAGGTACACAACCAAATTGCTTTTCAAGTGTAGTTTGCACGTTTCCTCCCTTCTGCACACTCAAATTAGCAAATTTTGCAGACTTAATCAAGTTTTTCTTTATTATCCCAGCAAAATCTGCTAAAAATCAGACACTTTCCCTATCGAAAAAGCGTTGAAGGAGCAAGGCGCCATATGCCTTGCGATCCATTTCACCGGGTGGGTAGCTGTTGAACTCATCTATTTCCCATGGCAGGAACTGTGAGCGGCTGGAGCTCTCCCAGAAGAGCGCATCGAGGTTCAGGAAGTCCTCCAGGCATTGTCTTTGCTGCTCGTCGAGCAGGCTCATCTTCTGTCTGTCGTGTTCCAGCAGCTTCGAGCCGAGCGAAAGTCCGGGGTAAATTTCGACCACACCGTGCAGGGCGCCAATCAGGAAACGGGGAATGAGAAAGCGATAGGCCTCCGGGCCGGCATAGCAATGCGAAGTCGAACAGGCAAAGAGCAAATCATCGGGGATGGCGCTCCAGTCATCGCGCTCTTCCATGGTGGCCAGAACCTGCTGCACCTCCTGGCTCAGGTATTCATCCTCGGCCTCCCCCGCCAGCAGCACGCGAGTCTCGCCATAACAGGTCACACCGGCAAAGGCTTTCTGAATCTGCGCTATCAGGCGCAGCTGCCGCTCCGTCAGCTCTACCGGGTCCGGCTTATAACGTCGGCGCAAGGATTCGATTTTCTGAAGAAAAGCCTCCGCTGCGGCCCTGGCCGAAGGACTGAATCTGGTGGGTAAATCCAGCTTCGGAGCTTTCTTTTTCTTCGCCATGCCGGCATTATAATCACCGGATTATCCTGAGTCAAGGCCGTTTCTTCCTTGGCATGGAGTGTGGAATATGCTAGTATCGCGGCATGCGGACCATTCTCTCTCTTCTGGCATGCTGTTTTCT
>JAZRBC010000009.1:0-16231 GCA_045634905.1 Akkermansia sp. | reverse complement strand
ATTCAGGCAAAGGGGTGCTGACCGATAGTCTGGGTGGGCTCGGTAAGTGACGCTGCAGTATGCGGGCGCGGGTTACCGTGACTTGGTTCAGGAAAACAGAGCTGTGGCGCAGTGGCGCAGAATCAGCGTATAATACCCGGCGGAGTCAAAGATGTAAGCGCGGAGCCCTGGTTAATCGATTGGGGCTTTAGGAGATGAGGCGCTAAGCCGGGGGGAGTATCAATCTGGTGTGGTGCGTTGAGCACCTGGGAGGGGGTGTCGTTCAGAACGGCGGGAGTCGAGAGACGAGAGGTAAGACGGGGTCTGTTCCGGAGTGGAGGGGGTGAGTGGTGCGGAGCCTTTATGCTTTGCTCGGTGGGCTGTGCGTTCATGAGTTGTTCTTCCTGTGTTTGTGGTGGTGGTGAGACATTATCGGGGGGATCTGCGGAGCGACCGCTTCTGCCGGTGGAGAATTCCTCGAAGCAGGGCAGACCTGCGCTCAGTGCGAGCATTTCGAGTTCAGCTACCAGTCTGCGGAGCGTTTCCTCCGGGGCTTCTCCTTGTGTGACAGGAGCGGCGGAATTGGCCATTAAGCTCTGGGAATCTGTGATTTCATCTGCCAGGGCTGACTGGTCGTTGTACTGTAGCGCGAACATGTACAGCGAGAGTTTCAGGACGCTGGCGGTGTCCAGCTTCAGGCGGTTGCAGATGCCGCGCAGGATGCGGTGCATCACGTGGTTGCTGCGGAGGCTGCATGCCGCCACCTTCTGTTCGGACGGCGAGACTTCGCATTCCGTTCTTGAGTTGCTCGGTTTCAGACCCGCAGGGTAGGGTGTCGGGTTCTGGATACGGTATTTGTCAAGAATCTCCCGTGTGTTCTGGGGATTCCGGTTGAGCTCATCCAGCAGCGCATCGCGGAAGCGGATAGCTTCGTCCCTGGCCACGTCCTCACTTCCATACTGCTTGTCGGAGAAGTAGCGAGCCAGAGTGGTGCCCTGACGGTTTATCGCGACCCTCCAGCCCTGGAAGTTCGTGTACGTATACGTGAATCGTGTTATGTGTCGCAGATTCATAGCGGCGATATATTAATTGTTCAAGTACCTGGCTGCAACTTGTATTAGCTGTGTGTCAGCTAATTTGCAACCCGGGAACCGGATAGCTCCCGTTGACTTGCTGGTTCTTCGAACCATCCGCATTTTATTAAAAGCAGATGAGAAGTCAAGTGAATTACGTCTATCCATTAGATTTTATTTTTACAAGAAAAAACGGAAAGAGATAATGGAATTTCGCCAAATAATAACCCGCTGATGCTAAATAGGCAACAGCGGGCATAGGTAGAGTGTGCTCTAGCCTGCTCAGGGCTTGTAGATGCGGGGAACCCGGCCGGTAATACTGGTGATGATATTACTGGGGATGGTCCTGGCGCGGGATGTGAGTTCTTCCCACGGGACGTTGGGCCCCATGATTTCGGCCACATCACCGGGCTGCACGCCGGTCATGTGGGTGACATCTACCATAATCTGGTCCATGGTGACGCGCCCGAGCACGGGGCAATACTCGCCATTGAGATACACGCGCGCTCCTGTGTTGGAGAGATAGTGCAGATAACCATCGCCGAATCCGAGCCCGATGGTGGCAACACGCGTGGGGCCGCTGGTGATATAGGTGTGATTGTAGGACACGCCGTGGTCGCTGGGCAGGGTGCGGAGCAGGGTGACGCGGCTATAGAGGGTGAGGGTATTACGCAGTTCCCGATTATAGGGCGAGGGCATGGGGGAATAGCCGTAGAGGATGCGGCCGAGACGCACCATGTTGGTGCAGGGGGCCTTGTAGTTGAATACGCCCGAGGAGCTGCAGAGGTGGCGGTAGGGGATATCCAGATAGGTGGAGAGTTCGGCCACGGCGTTCTCGTAGCTGCGAATCTGGCTGTGGGTGAAAGAGATATCCTCTGCCGCAGCAGAGAGGTGGGAGTAGACACCCTCAATGTACAGATTCTCGAAATCCGCCAGGCGGGCTCCCATTTCGCCTAACGTGTGGGGCAGCAGGCCGGCGCGGCCCATGCCGGTATCCACGTTGATATGGAGGTGCACCTTTTTGTTGTAGAGCTGGCCCAGGGAGTTATAATGCTCGGCCTCCTCCAGACTGGAGAGAGCTACGCGCCAGCCGTTCTGCACAATCATTTCGCGCTCGGCAGGGAAGCAGGGGCCCAGAATAAACGGGCAGGTTCTGCAGCCGGCGTTCTGCACGCGCAGCGCCTCTGCCGGAGTGGCCACCCCGAAGAATTCGAGTTCACAGTCATCCAGAGCTTTCACCACGCCTTCGATACCATGGCCATAGGCCTCGGCTTTCACGATAGCCATTTGTTTGTGATTCGGGAGCACGCGGCGCACGACGGCAAGGTTGTGCCGCATGGCATCGGTGTTCACCTCGGCCCAGGTTCGGAAGAGAGAAGTATCCTGCATGTGTTTATTCTAAGCCTGCTTTCGCGTGATTGCAACATTTATTTCCGGATATACTGTGCAAAAAAAACAATACAGACATCTATCTCGCTTGAAATCCTGCCGGATTTCACCTATACTACGCGCGTGAACATGCCAGCAATCATATCGACAACGGACCCCCTCAATGCGATGGGATGGGGGCTTATGGAGCTTTTTGAGAAGGGTGGCCCGCTGATGTGGCCTCTGCTTTTCCTTTCTGTCATTGCGGTGATGGTCATGTTTGTGTGCCTGTGGACCACGCGTACCTCTGCCGTTCTGCCTGCGCGAATGGTGATGTCGGTGGAATCCTGCATCCGCCGCAAGGATTATGCCGGGCTCATGAGCATGTGCGAGCGTGACGGTTCCAGCTTCGCCCTCACTATGCATGTGATTGTGATGTTCCTGCAGCGCAACCCCCGCGCCAATATTGATGAGGTGCGTGAAGTGGCCGCTGCCGAGGGTGCCCGACAGACAAATATCCTGACCCGCCAGATTAACTGGCTTTCCGATATCGGTGCCATTGCCCCCATGATTGGTCTGCTGGGTACCGTGGTGGGTATGATGAAAACCTTCATGGAAATGGCTGCCGGTAATTTCGAAGGCGTGAAGCAGATGCAGATGGCGCATGGTATTGCCGAGGCCATGATTACCACCGCAGGCGGTCTGGTACTGGCTATTCCGAGCATGGCGGCCTATGTATTCTTCCGCAGCCGGATTCAGAAGCGTATTGCGGATATGGAAGTGGCGGTAACACATATTCTTTCGGTGATTGCGGTGCAGATGGACCGCGAGCGTCGCCTGGGGCTCAGCCATATGCGCAGTTCAGCGCAGGAAGAGCTGGTGGAAGACGAATATTGAAGCTCTGAGAAGCAACCGCCCAGGCTATGAAGTTCAACACCAAGATACCGGAACCCATCGGCTTCCAGCTGGCACCCATGCTGGATGTCGTGTTCCTCCTGCTTATCTTCTTCGTGGTCACGCAGAAGTTCATTCTCAACGAGCAGGATTTGAAAGTGAAGGTTCCCACTGCTCCGAAATCCACGGAGGAAACCTCACGCGCCATTGATGAAATCATCATCAATGCCCGCGAGGAAGACGGCGACCTTGTCATCACCATCGACCGTGAGGTATTCACCCGCGAAAAATTACATGCCATGCTGCAGCGTATGGTGGGGGTGAACCCCAACCAGCCGGTGCGTATCCGTGGCGATGCTCAGATGAGCTGGCAGCGCATGGCCGACGTGATTTCCACCTGCTCCCAGGCAGGGGTGTGGAATGTGTCATTCTCCAAGCAGATGCCCGAGACAAAGAAGAAGTGAGGCCCGGTGGGCGGGGCTCTGCGAGACTTAACGATTTTTTACCCCACAAAGTAATCCGATTCGTAACCTTATGAACAGACAAGTTTCGACCATGCTGGCACTGGGCCTTTCCCTGGTGCCGGCATTTGCACAGCAGAACGAGGCAGAGACTCCCCTGGTGGCCAATGCCGAGCTGGACAGCTACGCCATCGCGGAGCAGCTGTACACGCAGGCGCGCAACACGCCTGATTCCATGTCGCGCGTGCAGGCAATGGCCCGTGCCGGCCAGCTTTTCGGCAGCTACGTGCAGAAATTCCCGAAGGGAGCCAACCGGGAAAAAGCCCTGTATCTGCAGGCTGTCTGCCAGGCAGAGGCCGGGGATATGGCGGCTTCCAACAATACGCTGGGCGAGCTCGCTAATAAATATAAAGGCGAATATGCCGCCGCCGCCGCCTACAAGCTGGCCAACCAGGCTACCGAGCGCCAGATGTGGACCAAGGCCATGGGATTCTACCATATCACCGTGCGTGAGACGCAGCGCCCTGAACTGCGCAATGATGCGCTCTACCGCCTGGGTCGTGCCCAGCTGCAGACCGGCAAGCGCAAGGAAGCGGAGTCCACCTTCCGCACCTTGCAGGTGATGCAGGGAATTGACCCGCTTATCCTCCAGACCTCGCTTCTTTCCATGGCGCAGATGAAAACCGAGGACGGTAATGATGCCGAGGCATATACGCTGTTCCGCAATCTTCTGGGTATGAACGGTCTGGATGAACGGGTGCGCGGTACGGCCACGCTTCAGGCCGCCCGCCTGGCTTCGCGCCTGGGCAAGGACAAGGAGTCCCAGGAACTCTACTCGCGCCTGGGCAGCATGAAGGGTATGGAGAAATACGTGAGCGAGGGGCACATGGAGAATATCCTCTCGCTCTACAAGGCCGGAAAATATGCCGATGTTGTGCGCCGCGCCTCTACCCAGTCTCGCAAACTTGATGACCCTGCCAAGGAAGCCCGCCGCGCCATCATCGTGGGCCAGTCGGCCATGGAAATCAAGCAGTATGAGGCTGCCGCCCTCTGGTTCGAAATGGCGGAAAATGCCCAGCCCGGAACGCCGCTGGCCGCGGATGCCGGCTACCGCCGCATTATCTGCGTGCAGCAGATTCGTAATGCCAATTTCTTCCAGAATGCCGAGAAGTATCTGTCCACCTATGCGAACCCCGGTTCTGCCACGGCAGGGTTGCCCTGTGTGGACCTGGTGCGTCTGATGTATGCCGACCGCCTCATGCTGACGGACCCGGCCGCTGCTGCCCGCCAGTTCGATGCGCTCAATTTTGACCACCTGCCTGAGGCGGTGCGTCCGGATGCCATGTACAAGAAGGCCTGGACCGCAGCGCAGGGAGATGCATATGACCCGCTGCCCACCCTGACTCAGTACATCAATTCCTTCCCCTCGGATTACCGCATGCCGGAGGCCTTGTCCCTGCGCGGCACTTTCCTGGGGCGGCAGGGGAAGTTCAATGAAGCCCTGGCGGATTATGACCGCGTGATTAATGAGTTCCCCGAGTCTGATGCCGTGGCGGTGTGCTGGCAGCGCGCGGCCAAGCTCTGTGCCGGTCGAGATGCCGACAAGATGGTGCACTATTATAAAGGATTCATCAAGCAGTGCGAGGAGCTGACCAGAAAGGGGAAGGTGACCAAGCCCGGTGCCATAGCCGAAGCTCATTACAATATAGCCGTGGTACTTGCCGAGAAGGAGCCTTCTGCTGCAGTTCCGCATTTTCAGGAGGCCCGCACACTGTACCCGGAGCAGTACGCCACGCTGGTGGATTTGCGCCTGGTGCAGTGCTTCTTCAAGATGAAGGATGCCGATAATCTGAAGAAGGCTCTGGAGGTGCTTGAGCGCAGTAACCAGTCCTCGTACAATGCGCTGCCGCCCGCCATTCTGCGCTGGTGCGGCTGGTCGTGCTTCCAGAAACACGATTATCTGGCTGCCAACAAATACCTTTCCGATGCCCTGGTTCGTGAACCGAGAGAGGCCTACATGACCGCCGACGGCACGCAGAGCGAACGCCCGAAGGTGGAGCCGATTGTGTGGAAAACCCTGGCCAGGGCCCGACTGGAGCTGCGTCTTTATGCGCGTGGCCTGGAAGCAGCCGAGCACTATGTTTCCATGGAGAAGCAGCCGTACCGCCAGGCCGAGGGTATGCGTGATCAGGCGCTTCTGCTGATTGGGCTCAACCGCGGCGCTGAGGCGCGCAAACTTTGCGAGACCGCCATAGCCATGGGCATCGACGGCCCCATCAAGTCCACGCTCTTCATTGCGCTGGGAGATGCTTACTACATTGACCGCGAGTACAGCGAGGCTGCCAAGTACTATGGCCGAACGGCCAACGTGGTGAGTGACAAGGAACTCAAGCCGCTGGCGCTCTACAAGATTACCTGTGCATTGAAACGCTGTGGCAAGGATGGCGAAGCTTCTCAGTATGAACAGGCGCTGCGCACCGAGTTCCCGGATTGGAAACCGGATACCAACCTGCAGCAGTTCATGGAGGCTCAGCCCGCTCCCCAGGCCTGAATCCCGCACTATCGTCGCGTCTCATGTATTATTCCTCCTCTCCCAACCGCCGCAAGCATTGGTACCGGGTACTGACCATCGGACAGAAGAAGTTGATTATCATCGCTTCTGTTCTGGGGGTGTTGCTGCTTGCGTTTCTTGTGGTACTGGGGGTATATGGATACAGGGCCTCGCAGTACGACCTGGACCGTGTTTCTGCCGGGCTGAATACCAGCATGCTTTATGATGCCACGAATCGCCCCGTGGCACCGATATCGGACGAGGAAAGCCGCTTTGTCTCACGTGAGGAATTGCCGGAGCATCTGGTAAATGCCTTTGTGGCTCGCGAGGATGAATCCTTCTTTGAGCATGGCGGTGTGGTGTTCACTTCCGTGTTGCGCTCCGTGGTGCGCAATATCATGAGCATGAGTTATGAACAGGGTGCGTCCACCATCACCATGCAGCTCACGCGCAATGTGTTTGAGTTGAGCGGTAAATCCATGGACCGCAAGCTTCTGGAGGCGATGCTCGCGCAGCGGATTGAACGCCGCTTTGATAAGTACACCATTCTTGAGCAATACCTCAGCCGCATTTACTATGGCCAGAACTGCTACGGTATCAAGGCCGCGGCGCGCCACTATTTCGGCAAGCCGGTGAAGGAGCTGGACCTGGTGGAATGTGCCACACTGGCGGGCCTGGTCAGGGCTCCCTCGCTGTTTAATCCGGTGCGCAGCATGTCGCGCGCCCGCACGGTGAAGGCTGAGACGCTGCAGCGCATGCTGGAGTGTGAGATGATTTCACAGGATGAGTGCAATGCCGCGACTGCGGCTCCTATTGTGCTGCGCAGCGGCAGCGGTAAGGATGATTCCTACAGCTCCTATGCTGTGATGTGGACCCGCCACGAGCTGGAGGATATGGGCAGTGACGTGCCCGAGCATTCCGGCGGCATATCGGTGGTATCCAGCCTGCACCTGCCGCTTCAGCAGTATGTGGAGGAAGCGGTAGAGGCGGCGCTTACGGCGGTGGAAAAGCCCGGTGTGTTTCCGGATGCCTGGCTTGAAGGTGCCGAGGGCGAAGCCGCAGAGGCGCTGCGCGCTTCATTTGCCCGCATGAAGCGGCCGGAGGGGCTCAAAGTGCGCGGGCTTGATAATGATTTTGATGGCCTGTTGCAGTGCTGCGCGCTGGTAGTGGATGCCCGGCGTAATCACCGCGGCAAGGTGCTGGCTCTCGTTGGTGGCCGCAGTGCTGTGGATGGCCGTGACCGCTGGCAGGACCCTGTATATCCCGGCCGTGCGGCTGCGCCGTTCCTCTTTTGCTGTGCCTGCCTGCCGGGCGGTGATGATATGCATATCGTAGCCCGCAGTACTGAAGTGACCGGCATGCGCCTCGGGTATGATGTAGTCAGAGCGTTCTACGAGTCGCTCAAGCTTCCGCTGGTTCTGCCCGTCCGCGAGCGCGAGAAGGACCTGTACAACGGGCTTTTCAAGATGCGCAGGATTGACCTGGCCCGGCTGCTGTTCAGTCTGCAGAACGAGGGCAGGGCCTACCGCCTCAGCATGGTCAATGCCATCTGGAACAGCAACAAACAGCTTATCTACAGCTACGAACCGGAAAAATCCCCGGAAGCTATCCGCCGCGAAAGTGCCACAGCGGTGGCGTCTCTGCCTCCGTTCCGCATCACCGAGGGCGAGCCTGTCACCATGAATGAAACGCTGCCCGATGGTTATGGTCAGTGGACCATGGTGTATCGCCCCAGGGCGGTATGTGTATTTGTATGGATGGGGTATGACCAGGCCGGTACGCCTGAGGCCACGGCTTCGCGCCTGCGCCCTCTTCTGAGCCGCGCTGCCATGAGCCTGGGTCGCCAGATATTCACCAGAGCCCGTGCAGAGCTTCGTGCAGCTCAGCAACAGGCGGATTCCAGTAAATAACCATTCTCATGCCGGATTTTTCAGCATATCTGGATGTAGCAGAAAGTGCTGCCCGCGAGGCAGGGGCATTTCTGCGCGACCAGTTTTACAACGCAAAGCAGGTGGATGAAGCCCTGCTGCATGATATCAAACTGCGCCTGGATAAAGAAAGTCAGGAGCTGATTTCGAATGTGCTTCTGGCGGCGTTTCCGGAAAGTGCCATTCTGGGGGAGGAAGGAAATAGTGGCGCGGCTACGACCGATTATCTCTGGGTGGTTGACCCTATAGATGGTACTGTCAATTATTTCTACGGTATACCCATCTATTGTGTGAGCATAGCGCTGCAGTACCGCGGGGAACTGGTACTGGGCTGTGTGTACGACCCCATGCAGAATGAGTGTTTTACCGCACTGGCCGGTGGTACCCCCAGGCTTAACGGGACCCCGATATCGGTGTCGGCCCGCGAGAAGATGGCTGAGGCCGTGGTCTTCATAGGCCATGGCACGCATGATGGCTCCGGTGAAACAGGAATCCGCCGGTTTGCGCATCTTTCCCGGCAGGTGCGCAAAATCCGCATTCTGGGTTCAGCTGCGCTTACATTGTGCTATATTGCGGCTGGCCGGTTCGATGCTTACATCGAGGGGCGTATATCGCTGTGGGACTTTGCCGCCGCCCGGGTGATTCTGGAAGCCGCCGGAGGAGTGCTTGAATTCTGCCCCTCCGGTGCGGATGGTATCAAAGGCTCGATTATGGCCTGGAACGGCCACCTCCCCCTGCACGAAGCTCTGAAGCTGAATTAAAATCATATGAACGACTCGCCCTCCGTACGTCAACTTGCCTGGAAATGCCTGCTCCGCTGGTCGCAGGGTGGTGTCTTTGCCGAGACTCTGGTGGCACGAGCCGCCGCGGAACACAAGTTGCCGCACGCCGACCGCTCTCTGTTGCAGGCGATTGTGTACGATACCCTGCGTCACCTCAGCTGGCTTGATCACATCCGCAAGACGCTTCGCCCCGGCAAACTGGAGGAGAAGATGCGCTGGCTGGTGCTTATGGGGCTTTGTCAGCTCTTTATCCTGCGCCAGGCAGAGCATGCCGCTGTGAGTGAGACCGTGCGCCTGGCACCTCAGCGGGTGCGCGGCGTTGTGAACGGTATGCTGCGCAATGCAGCCCGCCGACGCCACGAGTTTGAGGCAGAATGTGAAAAACTGCCTCTCGCCGTGCGGTATTCCACCCCCACCTGGCTGGTGAGACGCTGGACGCGTGAGTTCGGCGAGGCCGAAACCCGCGCCATGCTGGAGTGGAATACCCACACGCCACCGGTCTACGCGAGGGTCAACCCTGTCAACCCACCGCAGGAAATTCCCGGGGAGTGGGTGGCACTGCCGCATCTGCCGGGGTGGTACTGTCTGCACGGCCCCCTGCCGCTGGAGGCATTGCGTGCCGGGCAGCTGTATGTGACCGACCCCTCCACCCGGTACTGTGTGCAGCTGTTGAATCCTCAGCCGGGTGAGCGTGTGCTCGATGCCTGCGCTGCGCCGGGGGGGAAATCTGCTGCCATGCTGGCTGCCACGCGTGGGGAGTTGCATCTGCTGGCTACGGATGTAGAGGAATTCCGCCTGAAACCCCTGCGCGAGAATCTGCTCCGCGCCGGTGGGCTGGATGTGCAGGTGGCGCAGCATGACTGGACGCAGCCATGTCCTTCCGCGTGGGTGGAATCGTTTGACGCGGTGCTGCTCGATGTGCCATGCTCGAACAGCGGCGTGTTGCAGCGCCGCGTAGATGCCCGCTGGCGTCTCTCGGAAGACGAAATTGCCCGCCTGTCAGTACTGCAGCTCCAGATTCTGGAACAGGCGTGCCGCGCGGTGCGCCCCGGCGGCAGGCTGGTGTACAGCACGTGTTCCATCGACCGTGAGGAAGACCGCGCGGTGGTAGATGCCTTTCTGCAGAAGCATAAGGAGTTTACCCTGGCGCAGGATTACCTGGCGCTGCCTCACAGAGAACAGGCCGATGGTGCTTATGCGGCCTTGCTGCTCCGGGTAAATTGATGAAATTCTAAAAAAAAGCTCGCATTTCATGCCAGTCGCGGTATAATGAGAAACGAACATTACCCCTCACTATATCTGCCATGATTACAAAGAAGCTCACCATACAGAACAAGCTTGGTATTCACGCTCGCCCTGCGGCTCAATTTGTGCGCGTAGCGAGTCGTTTTCAGGCCGATGTCTCGGTGGAGAAGGACGATGAAGCCGTGGATGGCAAGAGTATCATGGGGCTCATGATGCTGGCCGTGGGCTGGGGGGCAGAGATTACTGTGACGGCCGACGGCCCTGACGAAGCCGATGCGATGGTTGCTCTCGAGGAGCTGATTAATAATAAGTTCGGCGAGGCCTGAGTCCTCGCCGCCTGTTTTTCTGCATCATCTTTCCGCTTAGCCATGACCGACGGATACGAGAGGCGTTTCAAAGGACAGCCTGTTTCTCCCGGAATTGCCATGGGGCGCCTCCGCGTAGAGGCCCGCGGTTCCACCGCGCCGCCCATCCGCACCATTCTGCCCACGGAAATCGAAAGCGAGTGGCAGCGGTTCGAAGCCGCGCTGAACTGCACGGAAACCGAGCTGAATGAACTGAAAGCGCGTGTGGAATCACTGAGTGGTGCCAGCGAAGCTGCCATTTTTGATGCGCATCTTCTGTTCCTGCGCGACCGCATGATTATTTCCCGCCTGCGCAAGGAAATGCCCAGGCGCCTGCAGAACATCGATTCCGTGTACTACGCCGTGGTGCAGAACTTCATGGAGGTGATGCGGCAGGTGGATGATGCTTATCTGCGCAGCCGTGTGGCTGACATAGGCGATGTGCTGCAGCGTGTGCTGAAGAATCTCGACCAGGGCTGTGCCAAAACACGCAAGAACAAGCCTGTGAGCCAGGAACCCTGCCTGCTGGCGGCCTATGACCTGGCCCCGAGCGATACGGCTGACCTGGATTCGCAGAATGTGCTCGGCTTTGTGACGGAGATGGGATCGGCGCTTTCGCATACAGCCATTCTGGCCCGCTCACTCGGCCTGCCTGCTGTAGTAGCTGTGCCGAATCTGGTGATGGAGTCGCGCGTGGGCACACCTGCCATTCTCGATGGTTACAGTGGCGTGCTCATTCTGAATCCGACCCAGGAAACGCGCGAGTATTATGAGCGCCTGCAGGCGGAAAAGGAAAAAGCCTACCAGGCGCTCGTGGACATGAAGGACCTGCCCGCGGAAACGCGCGATGGGCGTCGCATTACATTGGCCTGCAATGTGGATTTTGTTCACGAATACAGCTCGGTCAAGCAGTCCGGTGCCGATGGCGTGGGCCTTTACCGCACAGAGTTTTTCCTGCTCGGCGGTGACAGTCTGCCGGATGAAGAGGCCCAGTACCAGCATTATCGCCGGCTGGTGGAGGAGTGCGCCCCGCATGAGGTGATTTTCCGCACGCTGGATTCCGGCGGAGATAAGTTGCCCTTCGAGGTGCTGGAAGAGAAAGAAAGCAATCCCTTCCTCGGTTGGCGTGGTATCCGTGTGTCGCTGAGTCGTCCTGCTATATTCAAGGAACAGCTGCGGGCTATTATGAGAGCCTCTGCCCACGGTAAGGTGGGGGTCATGTTCCCCATGGTCTCCGGTCTTACAGAAGTGCAGGATGTTCACGCGATTCTGGATGAGTGCCGTGATGAGCTGCGGGCACGTGGGCTGCCCTTTGATGAGAAGATGCGCGTGGGAATCATGATAGAGGTGCCCAGTGCCGCCATGATGGCCGATGTGCTTGCCCGCTACGTGGATTTCTTCTCCATAGGCACGAATGACCTGACGCAGTACACCATTGCCGTGGACCGCGTGAATTATCGCGTGGCCAGCATGTTCCGTTCCACGCATCCCGGGGTCATCCGTCTGATTCGTCACACGATTGATGCCGGAATCCCCACGGCTATCTGCGGTGAAATGGGCGGAGATATCACGCTGGTGCCGCTTCTTGTCGGCCTGGGGGCCACGGAGCTCTCCGTCGGGTCGCATATTCTGCCTCTCATTCGTTTTGCAATCCGGCACCTGAATTATGAGGAATGCCGCCAGATGGCGGAAATGGCGTTGCAGGCAGAGGATTCCCGGACGATTCGCGCGCTGTCCCGGTCGGTGGCCTATCGTTCGTATCCGAACCTGTTCGACTGATTCTTCCGCGTGCGCGCGCATTAGAACACACTTTGCACTTGCTGCGGTGCAGGGGTGCGGGTATGATAATGACGCGAAATGATGGACTACGAGACAGACCCCCAACTGCCCCAGCGTGAAACTCCTGCTTGGCCGACCCGCCTGACCGGGGCGTGCCTTGTTTCGCTTTCTCTGGTTCTGGCTGCCAGTCTGCTGAGTTATAATCATGCCGAGATGGGGTGGGATTTTCTGAACCCGAATGGAGGAACTGCTGCAGAGGCAGCCCCTTGCACCAACTGGCTGGGGCTTGCTGGTCTGTATCTGGCCGGTCTGTGCAACTGGATGTTCGGTGCTGCCTCGCTGTATGCTCTGGCTCTGCTTGGCATTTTTTCCGCCGGGCTGATTATCTGGCCGCGTCGCCCGTTTGTGCTGCAGATGGTGGCCATGTTCTGTCTGGTTATCTTTGCCTGTGCTATTCTTGCCTTGCAGCCCTGGCTGCTGGGGAGCTGGCAGCGCGCCCATAACCTGTACTCCGTGGGCGGATTGCTGGGCTATCTGGATGGCAGCTGCGTGGTGGAGCCATTGTTGGGGACCAAGTGGTCGCTGGTGCTTTTTCTCCTGCTGCACGCCACCGCCTGGATTTATTTTGCACGATTCACTTTTATCGGTTTCTGGAAGGATGTCTGGTATGATTTGTCCGGTCTGTGGTGCCGCTGGCGTGAACGCCGGGCAATCCGCCGCGAACAGCGCCGCGAAAACAGGGAGCGCATGATGCGTGAGCGCCAGGCGCAGCGCGACCGTGAGCTTGCCGCTGCAGAGGAAGCTGCTGCGGCCGATGCCGAAGTTGCAGCGGCGGAAGCCCGCCGGGCCGGTGCAGGGAAGGGGACCGATTACCTTTTTGAAGAGGAGCGCCCGGCTTCAAATCTGCCTTCACGCCAGCGCTCGGGGCTCGCCGCGCGACGTTCTGTGGAAAGTACTTACGAGGAGCCGGATTATCCCCCGGTGCAATCCATCGAGCAGCAGATGGCTGAAAGCCGCCGCCGTGAGTCACAGCGCGTCGGCACTCAGCGGCCGCCCACTGGTCGCGGCAGACAGTACAATACGGCGCGCAGCCGCGATAATCTGCTGGATCTCATGGCCCCGGTGGAGGAAGAGATTGCGCTGCAGAATGCGCCTGGTGCGGATGTGGTGCCTGAGCCGCAGTCTCGGCCCGCGCAGCGGGTGCAGCCCAGACCTGCCACCCGCCCGGCACCCGCGCCCAAGCCCGCTCCCGCCCCTGCCAGACCTGCCCCTGCAAAGAAGAGCACGCCGGTTCGCGAGAAGGAGGATACCCGCGTGCAGTATGAGGACTACCCTCTGCCTCCTTACAATCTGCTGAAATACGAACCGGTATCGGATGAGCTTTCCGAGGCCTCCCATCGGGAAATGATGGAGGTACAGCAGCGTATCATCGAAACGATGGATACCTTCAAGATTCTGGTGGAGCCGGGTGAAATTACCCGTGGCCCCAGTATCACGCGCTATGAATTCTATCCTCCCCGCGGGCTTCGCGTGGGGCGCATTGCAGCGCTGGATAAGGAACTCATGCTTTCCACCAGCTCCAAGTCGGTGAATATTCTGGCTCCCATCCCCGGCAAGAATACCGTGGGCATTGAGCTGGAGAATGCGCAGAAGTCTCCCGTGTACCTGCGTGAGCTGCTGCAGTCCGACAATTTCAACAACCCGAAACTGCGCATTCCTGTGGCTCTGGGTAAGGATGTGTACGGCAATGCCGTCATCGGTGACCTGGCAGCCATGCCCCACACGCTGGTTGCCGGTACCACCGGGTCAGGTAAGTCCGTGTGCATCAACAGCATGATTCTTTCCATGCTCTACAAGTTCCGCCCGGATGAGCTGAAACTCATTCTGGTAGACCCCAAGGTGGTGGAAATGCAGCCTTACCGCAAGCTGCCCCACCTCATCTGCCCCGTGGTTACTCAGCCCGGGCGCGTGATCGGGGCGCTGCGCTGGGCGGTGAATGAAATGGAGCGCCGTTATAAGCTTTTCAGCCAGGTTGGTGTGCGTAATTTCGAGGACTTCAACAACCGCGAGGACGACGGCCCCGCCGATGAACCGGAGGAGCAGGAGGAGTCCCCCATTGACTACGCCGCGGTGGAAGCCTGGGCCAGCGAGATTGAGCGCCAGGCTGAGGATGAGGTGCCGCTGGGCGAAGAGGAACAGGATGAATTCGATTTCAATGACCCCGAGCCGATTCCGCTGCGTCTGCCCTACGTGGTGATTATCATCGATGAGCTCGCTGACCTCATGATGGTGGTGAAGGAAGACCTGGAGAACTACATCGCCCGCCTGACTCAGAAAGCACGCGCCGCCGGTATTCACCTGGTGGCTGCTACCCAGACCCCGCGCTCCAATGTGGTGACAGGTGTCATCAAGGCCAACATCCCGAGCCGAATCGCTTTCCGCGTGGCCAGCCCGTTGGACAGCCGCATCATTCTGGATACCGCTGGAGCAGAAAACCTGCTCGGCAAGGGTGACAGTCTCTTCCTGCCTCCGGACGGCATCACCAAGATGACCCGCGTGCAGGGTGCCTTTGTGAGCGATGCCGAGATTGCCAAGATTATTGCCCACTGCGCAGCGCATGCCAAGCAGAACTTTGAACAGGGCGTGGCAGCCGAAATGGACAATGCCGACGGCAGCGCACCGAATGCCGATAACGGCGGGCGCATCGGCAACAAGGGCATGAATGATGAAGAAGCCGAGCTATACACTCGTTGTGTGCAGCTGGTTGTCACCGAGCGTAAGGCCAGCACTTCGCTGCTCCAGCGCCGGTTCAGCATCGGCTATGGTCGCGCGGCCAAAATCATGGATATGATGGAGCAGAACGGTATCATCTCTGCCCCCTCCGGTGCTACTCGCGCCCGCGAAGTACTGGTGGATGCTTAAGGCGGGGGGGAGCCTTCTGATAAGTCAGCGTATCCCGGTAAATTGGAAGTTGGCGATGAACTTCATCGGAGCACGGGACTTCAGTCCCGATTAAATTCTCCGTGATTTACGGGACTGAAGTCCGGTGCTCCGAAGGGGTAATGTGCCGGAATCCTTTGCCTGTATTTCCAGTGCGCTGCCTTTTCTCAGCGCTACTTTCGAGGGAACAATGCAGGCCATCTGTATCTGCGTTGCACAGGAAGTGAGCAGAAGCCCCAGAGCGAGGACGAAAGGAGATTTTGGTATAAAAAAAATCAGGGCTGCTCGGTTTTACGCTTCGTGCGTAGTTGGGAGCGGAAATAAGAGAACAACACCGCCGCGAGCCCGATGATGCCGAGGGACACGAGGCCCCTCAGTGACGGGTCATCGATACCGATGAGGTGAAGTTCCATCGCGTAGATGGGGACTGTGATAAGCAGTCCCGGTACCAGGGTCAGGGCTGTGAGCAGGTAACAGATTTTTCTGCTGTGGAGTACCTCCGCAAGAATCCAGATTGGCTGGGAGCAGAAGGCAATGACCAGTACGGTGTTGATGGTATAATGCCAGGCAGAGGGATTCTCCGTTGTCTCAAGATAGGAAAGGCCGTGCATCACGGCACCAAGCAGTAATATGACAGAGGTAATCGCCAGGGTGCCCAGTACCAGCACTATCCTGCCGTAGCGGCGAAGGTTGGCTGCTTCCTTACTGGTAGTGCGGCGCAGTCCTCTGCGGCAGAAAGCGGCCACGGCCGTGAAGGTGAAGATGCCGGAGAAGGTATACAGGAGTATATGAATGAGCGAATCCGGAATAAAGAGCCAGCCCACCGGTGAGCCGAAGAACCCCAGCTTCAGCACCAGCAGGAGGATGATGCAGAGCAGAGCCAGCCC
>JAZRBC010000008.1:0-9489 GCA_045634905.1 Akkermansia sp. | reverse complement strand
GGAAGCCCACCATCTGGTGCTGGAGCCGGGGCAGGGCGAGCTGGTACCGCAGAATCTGCTGGCGCCGGAGCTGACCAACGCTCCCGGTTGCGAGCTGGCGCTGCTGGTTTCTGCCAATCCGCTGCTGCACCTGCAGGGCGGGGTGGATTTCCTGCTGCAGCAGACCGGGTGGCCGTTCCTGGAGTGCCGGGCTTCGGCTCTGATGCCCTGGCTGCTGTATGACCGTCTGGCACCGCTGTGCCTGCGCATGGCTCAGACTCCGGCAGAACAGGTGAGCCGCACTATTTCCCGCGAGGTGGTGCAGCTGTTCAATCACCAGAATGCCGATGGCGGCCTGCCTTCCGGCATATCCGGCGGCGAGAGTTCACCCTGGGTGAGTGCGCACGTGGCCATGGTGCTGCGCATGGCAGAGGAACGCGGACACACGCTGCCCTGGGACAAGTGGTATAAGTTGCTCGATTATCTGGCTAAGACGGACCTTTCTGCCACCAACCCGCTCACCCGCTACGAGGCGGCACGCGCTCTGCAGAACCGCGAAGCCCAGCGCGATGCCCTGAAAGCTGCCCTGGAGCAGACGGAGCAGAGCTGGTGGTGCAGTGGCAGCGTGCGCCAGGATATCGAGTTCCTTGAGTACCTGCGCACCAATAACGACGGCCGTCACGAGGCGTTCCTGCGCTGGATTCGCTCCCGCGCGGCAGATGAACGCCACTGCAGCAGCTGGCGCAGCGCCTGGTCGCTCTACGCACTCATGACCTATGTGGGCAATTCCCCCGGTGCCAGGGTGGAGGCCATTCTGCGTCTGCCGCACGGCATTGCCACGCTCGACCGCGGGGTGTACACCGTGCAGAACCCGCAGCCGGGTTTCCGTTACGATGCGCTCCGTGGCACGGTCTATGCCGTGCTGCGTGCCAAGGCTCAGCCGCAGCAGACCGAGTACCCCGGCGTGACGGAGAAGGGGCTGCAGATGACCCGCGTGTATGAAAAGAAGGGCGAGGATGGTATCTGGCGCGAAGCTACGGAGTTTGCCGTGGGCGATGTGGTGCGCGTTTCGCTCACCTGCGCCAAGGCGGGCGAGCAGGAACTCAACCACCTCGTGTTGGAGGATTACCTCCCCGCCAGTATGGAGGCTATCAACCCGAATGTACCCAGTCAGGCTGCCGGGCTTGAGCCGCTGACCTGGAGCGATTTCTTCGAGCACCGCGAGTACCTGGCCGACCGAGTGCGCGGCTTCTGCACCCGCTGGCCCGGGCGCGATATCGTGAACATGCGCTATTACGCCCGCGTGAAGCGCGCCGGCACCGCCACCGCACCCCCTGCCCAGGCGCAGCTTTACTATGAGCCGCAGACCTACGGGCTCTCCCCCAGCAGCCGCGTCGAGTCAAAATAACCCCGGCCGCAGGAATGCTGTCATCCGGTCTCCTCATTTTTGTGGAGACCGGTTTTTGTTTGTGATAAAAAAGATGAAAAAAGATGAAAAAAGATGAGAGACAGACTTTACATGAATTTGGTTACGTGATATAATAAAGTAAACAAGATAAGTGAGTTCTATGCTGGAGTCGGATTTAGAAAACGGTGAATCTGAGGTGTTGGAGTTCAAACGGGAATTGCCCGCCAAGGATAAGAAAGTGATGAAAACGGTGGTTGCATTTGCAAATGGCCGTGGCGGGCGCATTGTTTTCGGGGTGGATGATGTGACTCACGAGTTGCTGGGTGTGTCAGATGTCGACCGAGCGCGTTTGCAGGATCAGGTTACTGATATGATTTCTGATACCTGCGCACCACAGATTTTTCCTTCGTTTTCCTGGCTTGTTGTGCAGGGAAAGCCGTTATTTGTGATTGAGGTACCCGCTTCATGCCAGACTCCGTACCATATCAAGTCCGAGGGAGTGGAGAAGGGCGTCTATGTTCGCGTGGGGGCGACTACGCGTGTGGCTAGTGCAGAAAAAGTGAAAGAGTTGCATCTGAAGGGACAGAATGCGACTTTCGATGCAGTGTTTGAACGTGGTGCGAGTCCTGTTCCCCGAGAAGAGGCTGAGGCAATTTGTCGGTCGATTCAGGAATATCTGGGGGATTCCTCAAAACAAGTGGGGGTGAACCAGCTTATCAACTGGGGCCTTTTGAAGCGGGAAGATGGAGCGTTGTATCCTTCCAATGCTTACCGAGTCTTGTCGGGGAATGGAATTCACTTTTCTGGTATTCAGTGTGCAGTATTTCAGGGAACAGAGAAGGTCAATTTTCTGGACCGCAAAGAGTTTTCCGGTCCGGCGTATGAGCAGCTTGAAAACGCACAGCGTTTTCTGATGCAATATCTGCGATGCTCTGCTGTCATTGAATCAACCCGGCGGAAGGATGTATACGAAATTCCTATCAAGGCGTTGCGTGAACTCATTGCCAATGCAATTCTGCACCGTAATTATTTGGTTCACGCGTTCATACAGGTCTCCATCTTCGATGACCGTGTGGAAATCCTGTCTCCGGGTGAGCTGTATGATAACCTGACCGTTGAGGAGATGCTTTCCGGTTATTCCCGACTGCGAAATCCGCTGTTGGCGGATGTGTTCTATAAAATGAACATTGTAGAGCAGTGGGGAACCGGCATTCGACGCGTGTTTCAGGCCTGTGCGGATGCCGGGCTTGCTGCTCCTGAATATGTGGTATCCGGTAATGCCGTGAAAATCGTCATCACTCGTTCAGCAGTACCGGGACGTCGGGAAAAGAAAGTACGCAAGCGCCGCCCCCACAAGCGGGATGAAGCATTGCTGGCGTACTTGAAGGAACACCCCGGAGCTCCGCTGCAGCAGGTGGCCGATGCATTCTTTATCAGCGTGCCTACCGTCTGGCGCTTTGTGCAGGATATGCGAAGAGAGGAGAGATTGTGAGGCCTCATACCAGTTGGATGCCGGATTTGCGGGCGGCGGCGGCGGCCTCGGGCGGGAGGGAGTGGCCGGGGGCGGTGGCCAGCACCATGGGCGCGGGCGGGGTGCTGGTGCGGCCGAGGAGCACGCGGCAGAGCCAGTTCACCAGGCGGGCGAAGCGCAGGCGCTTCATGTAGGCCGAGGCGCGACGGATGCACTTGAGCGGTCCATCGGCATCGTCCACGGCGATGACTACGCCATCGCACACGACGGCGCAGGTGCCGATGCTGAGCCGGGCGATTTCGGCGGCCATGGCAGCGGCGTGGGCGGCATCGGTGGCGATGTGGCCGGGGTCGGCTCCTTCCTGTGCGGGGAGGGGCACCTCCATGGCGTGCAGGGTGATTCCGTGCTTATCGCACAGGCGGGCTACCTCCTCGCGCTGGAAGAGGATGGTGCGGTGTGCCTCGAAGACGATGTGGTTCACGTGTGCCTTGATGGCGTTGTGAATGGTGCCGAGGCCGATGCAGGGCACATCGAAGCGCATGTCGTGCCCGGGTTTGGTCACTTTGCAGAGGGTGACGCCGTGCTTCCGGTGGCCGCCGGAGTGCAGGCATTCGTTGGTGCCCTTGAAGGCCTCCACACAGACCACCTTCGGGCCGTGCACCACGATGCTCTGGCCGATATCGAGCCGGGCGATTTCGCGGGCCTTGGCGAGGCCGAAGCGGGCTTCCTCCAGCTGTTCGGCCGTGGGTACGGGGCCGGCGATGTGGCCGGGAGCGGGGAGTTGCTCCTCCATGAAGGTGATGGAGGGCAGCACCTGCATGTGGCGCGAGTGGATGAAGTTGCACACCGTGGTGAAGATGGTGTGGGCGTTGCGGCGGTCGAGCGTGGCCAGCAGACGGCGGGCGGTGGCATCGGGCCACATGGTGTAGATACAGGCGGGCTTGATTTGCCCTGTGAGCATCACGTGGGTGACGCCCTGTTCCTGGAAGAAATCGGCCGGCCCTTCGAGCGAACCCACGCGGAAGCATTTGTAGGCATCCACCAGGGCGGGAATTTCCTTGCCCACGGCACCGCGCATGCCTGCGGCTACTACACGGACACCGGCGCGGCGTGCGCCGCGGATGACCATGCGGGGGAACTCACCGGCACAGGCGATGATGCCCAGTACCATATCTTTGGGGTATTCGCTCATGGAGAATGGATTACAGGAACTCGGGGTGCTCCAGGTAGTGGGCAATGCGCTGCATGAGGCGGCCTACATCGCCGCCGTCTACCACTCGGTGGTCGAAGGAGGCCACGATGTTGGCCTGCTCCACAGGCAGGAAGCATTCCACCTCGTCGCTCCACACGGGCACCTTCTGCACTGAGCCTACACCCAGAATGAGGCTTTCGCTGGGCAGGGGCATGGGGGTGGCGTGGGTGAGGCCGAAGCCGCCGAAGTTCGACACGGTGGCGATACCGCCGCCCTGGTAGGCAGCGTCGAGTCGGCGGTTGCGCGCCTGGTCCACCACCTTGTTGTATTCGTCTACCAGCTCGTCGAGCGTGTATTCATTCACATTGCGCAGCACGGGTACCATCACGCCGTCTGCCACCTGCACGGCTACGCCCAGGTCGATGCGGCGCGGGGTGAGGATGCGGCCGCCCACCATGTAGCCGGCGCATTCGGGGTGCTCGGCCAGAGCCAGAGCCAGGGCGCGCAGGAAATAGAGGGTGATGCCGGGCTTGCGGGGGTGGTTTCTGCGGTGCAGCACGATGGGTGCCATGAAGATGGGGCGGCCACAGCTGGCAATGGGGCGGCGCCAGGTGCGCTGCATGCTGCTGGCTACGCTGCGGCGCATGGGCGAGGCCTGGTGAGAGGGCCAGCCGTCCACGTAGTTGATGAACTGCTCGAAGTCATCGATGGTGATGCGGCCATTCGGCCCGGTGCCGATGACGTAGGCCATATCGGCCTCGGTGATGCCGAGCTCATCCATGCGGGCGCGGATGCGGGGGGAAAGGAAGCGGGAGCCGCGCTGGCCCATGGGCACAGGCAGGCCGCGGCCACCTTCGCCCAGCGGGCGGCGGCTGGTGCTGCCACCACCGGGCACGCCCTCGCGGAACTCACCCTCGGTGCGGAAGTGGGCGCCGTCCTGGTTGCTGCTGCCTGCCTCCTTGGCGGGCGCGGCGGAGGGGGCAGGGGAGTTTTCATCCAGCGGGGTGGCACCGGAGCGCTCGATTTCCTCCTCGGTGGCTTCGATGATGCCCATGACTGCGCCCACCGGCAGGGTCTCGCCGGGGCTGGCATCGAGCGACACGATGGTGCCACCGCACACGGTGGTTACGCCCATGACGGCCTTGTTGGTTTCGACCTCGAACACCTCCTGGTCGGCCTGCACGGTGTCGCCGGGCTTCACCAGCAGCTGCATGATGGTGGCTTCGGCTATGGATTCGCCCAGCTGGGGCATGAGAATGGCTACTTTCGGCATGTTGATGGGAAGGAGTTAGAGGGAAATGAGATAGCGGGCGGCATCTGCTATGGTGGCGGCACCCGGGCGGTGCGCCTTCCACAGGTCGGGGTGCGCAGGAATGGGAGTATCCTGCGAGCTGAGGCGCAGGGGAGGGGCATCGAGCAGGTGGAAACCGCGGGCTGTGACCTGAGCCACCACCTCGGCAGCCACGCCGCCCCAGGGGAAGTCCTCGCTCACCACCAGCAGTCGGGCGGTGCGGGCTACGGAGTCGAGGATGGTTTCAGTATCCAGCGGTTTCACGCTGCGGAGGTCCACCACCTCGAGCTCGTAGCCGCTGGTGGCGGAAAGATCCTCGGCGGCACGCAGGGCCTCGGGCACCATGGCGGAGAAAGCCACCACGGTGGCATGCTGGCCGGGGCGGGCGATGCGGGCCTGGCCGATGGGCAGGGGATCCGGGTCCACCCAGGAATCTGCCTTGAGCCAGCGGTAGAGGAACTTGTGCTCCAGGAACACCACGGGGTCGGGAATCTGCACCGCCTGCTTGAGCATGTAGTAGGCATCGGCCACGGTGGCGGGGGTGAACACATGCAGGCCCGGGTAGTGCGCAAAGAGCGCCTCGAGACTCTGGCTGTGGTAGGGGCCGCCGCCGGGGGTGCCGCCGCAGGGCATGCGCAGGGTGATATTGAGCGGCATGCCGGTGCGGTAGAAGTGGGCACCGGCGTTGTTGCCCATCTGGTTGAGCGCCAGGGTGCCGAAATCGGCAAACTGCATCTCGAGAATCGGTTTCATGCCGCCGATGGCTGCGCCAATGCCCACGCCCGCAATGGCGTCTTCGGCAATGGGGGCGTTCATCACGCGGCCGGGGTACCTGGCATCCAGCCCCTTGGTGGCCTTGAAGGCGCCGCCGAACTTGCCGGCAATATCCTCGCCCATCAGGAAGACCGCCGGGTCTTCGGCCAGCAGCTCGTCCAGCGCCTGGTGAATGGCATCGATGTAGGTTACACTCATGGTCGGCAAAATCAGAATTCGGGGTTCCACGAGGTGGCCATCCAGTCCTCGTCTGCGGGGTTCGGGGCCTTTTCGCGCTGGGCCTGGGCCACCAGTCGCTGCACTTCGTCGCGGCATTCGTCGTCCCAGGCCTGGGCTTCCTCCTCGGTGAGCCAGCCGGCCTCCAGCATCTGGCGGCGGGCCCCGGCCAGCGGGTCGCGGTCGGCAAAGGCGGCCTTGAGCTCGGCGGGGATGTAGGCGGCATCGTCATGCTCGCCGTGGCCGCACATGCGCAGGGTATTGGCCACCACCCACTGCGGGCCTTCCCCGGCGCGGGCGGCGGAAATGGCGCGCTCCATGGTGGCCAGTGTGGCCATGAAATCGGTGCCGTCGCATTCGTGGCAGGCCAAGCCGTAGCCGCGGCCGCGGTCCATGAGCGAGGCGGCGAACTCCTGGTTGTTGGGGGTGGAGTAGGCAAACTGGTTATTGGTCACCACGATGACCACGGGCAGCTTCTCCACGGCGATGAGGTTCACGCCCTCGTGTGTGGCGCCCACGGAGGTGGTGCCATCGCCAATGCAGGCCACGCCCACGCGACCCGTTTCGCCCCTGAAGCGCTTGGCCAGCATCATGCCCGCCACTACGGAAATCATGGCACCCAGATGCGAGATGGGGACGGGGTTGCCGCTGGCGGGGTCACCCCAGTGCACGTTGCTGTCGCGGCCGCGCATGTAGCCCTCCACGCTGCCCAGGTAGGAGCGTGCGCTATCCAGCACACTGTCGCCCCAGGCGCAGCGGCCTGCCTGCTCGCGGATAAAGGGGTTGTAGACGTCCTCGCCGCGGGTCAGGAACACCGCTTCGCAGGCGGCAATGGCCTCGTGACCTCGCCCAAGGAACACGCCGCCAAAGATTTTGCCGGCCTTGTAGAGGGCAGAGATTTTCGTGTCAAATGCCCGCGCCATGACCATGGCGTGGTAGGCTCGTCTCGCTGCTTCCTGCATGTCGATTCCGTTCACGTTGCCTATTTTACTCCCAGTTTCAATTCATTGCAAGCGGAAATGGTTTTACCGGTGGAAAAAATAACGGCGCTGTCGGCAATGTGGAAAAATCGCTTCTGCAACGGCTCTCGGAAGCCGGTAGAAGAGCATTTTCCGGGACGGAAAAATGAGTTTATTTATCTCTTGTAACGGAAAATGTTTATCTTTAATATGAAAGATGAAATAATGTACAAAACTTGAGGGAATGTTGAGTAAAAACTGCACAAAACTTGAGGGAATCCCCGAAAAAAAAAGCCCGGCACCAGTGCCCGGGGAGGGCGGCCGATGCCGGGGAAAGGAAGGGGACTGGCGAGGGGGACTCAGCGCAGTTTGATGACGTAGCGGCCGGTGGTCATGGCGGCGGCGTCAGCCGCCTTGATGGTCTTGCGTGCGTGTGCGGCACCCCAGGAATCGGTGTAGATGATGGTCTTTTTCTTGAGGTTGTAGCCGATGATGAGTCGGGCGTGGCCACCGCGGGTCTGGGGAAGAGCCACTTCCTCCGGGTAGATGCCGAGCATGACCATCCAGATGACGGGGGAACCGGCATCGATGTTCTTCTTGATGTCCTTCATCCACTTGGTAATCTGGGTGGGTTTACCGGCGCGGGCTTTGCGGAGGATGGCGGCATCTGCCGCACCGAACACGTCGCCGTGCTTGCTCAGGAGATCCTTGTCTTCACGCTTGGCAATCTTGTTGTAGGGAGCGATGACGGACATGTGGTTGGTCTGGTAGTCATCGATGACGATGAACTTGGTGCGGAACTTCTTACAGACATCCTTCATGGCCTGCTCGATGGCGAGGGAGGAAGTGCCCTGGTCGCTGGTGTCGCAAACGGCAGCGAGGGCGTGCTGGTCCACTTTGTCCATGCCGTAGTAGGAGAAGACGCGTGCCAGTGTGGCGGGCACGCAGTAGCCTTTCTGCCCCTGGTCCACCATGGGCATGTTCTGGAGCCACACGGTGCCGTCTTCATCGGTCACAATGTTGTCCCTCAGTTCGCCGCGGCGCACGGTGTCGCGGGCACCGCCGCTGCTCAGGGTTTTGGTATCGGCTGCGGCATTGATGCGGATGAATTCGGCCTCAAAATCGCTTTTGCTACCGGTGGAGCTGGCTTCGAGCCGGATAACGCCGGTTTCCCACTTCCACTCCCATGCCTGGAGCTTGACGGCGGAGTCGCTCTTGTTGTTGCGGCGTACTTTGCCGCGCACGCCAGTGAGCTCATCCAGAGCGGTTCTGGCTTCTTCAATCTGTCTCTTGAACGAATCTGCACCGATGGCACCGTCATCGCCTTTGTTGTAGAGCATGGCCTGCAGGGAAACAGGCTTCTTTTCGGCTATAGTGAAAATGACTTCGCCCGCGGCGATGGGCCCGAGGGAAACAGCCCCTGCCGTGGCGCGCATGTGCTCGGCATCCGGCTGGCTGCAGGGTATGCCCTGCAGGGCTGCTTTGGTGTCCTGCTTCCAGAAATCACCGGATTTGATGCTTTCTGCCAGGTCAGCACTCAGGGCTGCAGCACAGAAAAAAAGACTCAGACATGAAGCTAAACGAATCATGCCTGCATGTTAGCGGATTTCCCAGCCTTTTGCAAGGAAAATTATTCGCCTCCCTGAAAGCCCGCCCCCAGTCGTAACAACTGAGAGCCCAGAGTGGAGCCGCGTTAGCGGCGGAACTCTGGGTTTGGAATAAAAAATAACCGTAACCCCGACCAACGTGGAGGGGTGGCAGGGAGGCCGCGGCTTATTGTGAAGCAACGATTTCTGCCGCCCTCTCGCTACGCTCGGGGCTCTGGCATCTTTTTATTCCATACCCGGGGCTTACGCCCCGGGCTATGATTCTGCCGCCCTACGGGCTCAAAATTCCGTTACGCTGACGCTCCACAAAATACTTGCCAAAGAAAAAATTAACCGAGACCTCCTCTAATTAAAGATTTACTCGTTGCCCTGAGCGGGTTCATTATCGCGGCCAAGGAGCTGGCGTACGCTGTGGATATGCTGGCGGTAGTAATCGCGGTAGTCGATGATGTCCGGCTGCGGCGTTTTATTGCGGCGGCCTTCTATATAAGTGCTGCTTTCTCCGGTGGAGTAGGGTTCATCCCCGGTGAGATGGTGGGTCTGGCTGCGGTCGTTGCGGGCGATTCCTTCCATATCCGACCGGTCTGCAGAG
>JAZRBC010000007.1:0-35331 GCA_045634905.1 Akkermansia sp. | reverse complement strand
CTGGTGCGCTCCAACGCCATCGATGTGGTGGTGGTGGACTCCGTGGCTGCTCTGGTGACCAAGCAGGAACTGGAAGGCGATATCGGCGACAGCACCGTGGGTGCTCAGGCCCGCCTGATGAGCGCTGCCCTGCGCAAGCTCACCTCCCTCATTTCCAAGGCCCGCACCATCTGCATCTTCACGAACCAGATCCGCGAAAAGATTGGCGTGATGTTCGGCAACCCGGAAACCACCCCCGGTGGCCGCGCCCTCAAGTTCTACGCCTCCGTGCGCTGCGATATCCGCCGCATCGGTCAGATCAAGGGCACGGACGGCTCCGTATCCGGCAACCGTACCAAACTCAAAGTGGTGAAGAACAAAGTGGCACCACCCTTCAAGGAGTGCGAATTCGACATCATGTACAACGAAGGCATCTCCAGCGTGGGCAGCCTCATCGACCTGGCCATGGAGTTCGACGTGGTGCAGAAGCGCGGCTCCTGGTTCAGCTACAACGGCGGACAGCTCGCCCAGGGGCGCGATGCCGCCAAGGAAACCCTGCGCAACAACCCCGAGCTCTACGCAGAGATTGAAGCCAGAGTGCGCGAAAAACTGGACGCCGCCGGCACCAAGTAAGCTTATTTTTCAGGCGGCCTGCTCACCCGGCCGCCTTTTCCATATGCCCCAATCCGCCGAAGCGCAGCTTATTCCCCTGCCCCCGCGTCCTGCCGGAGCCACTCCGGCAGAGGTGGAGGAATACGCCACCACCTGCCTGATGCACCTGCACCTGAACGGCTGGCACTTCGGCTGGGACAAAACCTCGCGCCGCCTGGGCTGCTGCAAGATGCAGCAGCGCCGCATCAGCCTCTCGCGCTACTATGCCGAGGCCTATGCGGGCAAAGAACCGGCGCAGGTATGGCGCACCCTGATGCATGAACTGGCCCACGCCCTGGCATGGGAGCACCACAGAGCCACCGGCCACGGCCCGGTGTGGCAGCGCTACTGTGCAGCACTTGGTATAGAAGGAGAGCGGGCCTGCACGCGCGGCATCGAGTTCGACGCACCGCGCCCGGCTCCACATTTCACCCTGTGCCACAGCGAAACCGGAGAAATTTTCCGCACCTACTCCCGCAAACCCCGCATTACAGGAACCAGACTGCGCCAGTGCTACATACCGGGGCGCAAGAACGAAACCCTGGGTAAACTCACCATACGGAGCATAGCTGAATAATCCCACACATGGCTCGCTACAAATCCAGCGATGATTCGATTCCCGCACCCACCCCCCGGGAGCGGGTGGATTACCGCGTGCAGGCACCGCCCCGCCGACGGCAGGTTCCTTCCCGCAGCAGCTACGATGACTACATGGAAGAGCCCCCGCCCCCCCGCTCCCAGCCCCGCCGGGCATGGGAAAGCGAGGAGCCGGCCTATGAGCCCCTGCCGGAGCATGTGAACCCCATCCAGGAATTCCAGCGGCCCCCGCGCAAGGGCACCGGCTGCCTGCGTGCCGTCTGGCTCATGTTCACCCTGCCGGTGCGCCTTGTCTTCTGGTCGCTGCGCAACCTGCCCAAGGTAGTGCTGGTACCGCTCAAGGTCATCATCAGTCTCTGCTTTGCCGGTCTGGTGGCAGGCAGCATCGGCGCTGTGGTATACGGCGTGAAAGCCGGGCGCTACGACTTATCGCAAGTGACCCGCATGCCGGAGCGCACTATCGTGCTCGACCGCAAGGGCAACGAAATCGGCACGCTGCACGGCGAAAACCGCCGCAGCATCGCCAATATCCACGAGGAAGTGCCCCGCTACATGATAGATGCTATCATCATGCAGGAAGACCGCTCGTTCTGGACACACGGCGGTATCGACCCGCGAGGTCTGCTTCGCGCGGTGGCACAGGTTTTCAAGCACCACCGCACCACCCAGGGTGCTTCCACCCTCACCATGCAGCTCGCCAAGAACACCTACAACCACAGCGAGCGCAGTTTCCACGCCAAATTCACTGAAATGGCGCTGGCCCGCCGAATCGAAGCCACTTACGACAAGGAAACCATCCTGACTTGCTACATCAACCGCGTGTTCTGGGGGCATACCTTCCTGGGGCTCAAGCAGGCTGCCTACGGCTATTTCGACAAACTGCCCCGCGACCTCACCGTGGGCGAAGCCGCCATGCTGGCAGGCATCATCTGCAGCCCGAACCAGTTCTCGCCCTACAAAAACATTTCCGCCGCCAGGATTCAGCGCGACAAAGTGCTCAAGCTCATGTATGAGCACGGTAAAATCACCCGCAACGAGTACGAATACGCCCTGAACGAAGCTCTTGTCACGCGCAAACCCGAACGCCGCGGCAATGACAACTACGCCCTGGACCTGGTCCGCACCGAAGTTGACCACCTGCTCAGCATGCTGGATTCCAAGGACGAGCGTCTGAAAGAAGAGGTGGTCGTCTCCGGTGGTCTGCGCGTGCAGACCACCCTGGATATCGACCTGCAGGATGATGCCATGCGCGAGATTGATGCCCGGCTCACCGCCATGTTCGAGCGCCAGCGCGCATGGAAACACCAGACCCGCGCCCAGTTCAAGGCACTGAAAGAGAAGACTCCTAAGGAAGAGCAGGACAAACTGCGCCCGAAATACCTGCAGGCCGCCTGCGCGGTGATTGACAACGCCACCGGAGCCCTGCTGGCAGTGGTCGGCGGGCGAGACAGCACCGAATCCCCCCTGAACCGCGCCCTTCAAAGCCGCCGGCAGGTAGGTTCGGTATTCAAACCCATTGTCTACACCGCGTTTTTCGAGCGGGGCTATGGTCCCCGCACCATGATTTCCGACAACGCCATCCAACGCGGAGAAATCGCCGGAGCCAAAAGCTGGCGGCCGCGCAACTCCGACGGCCGGTTCACCGGCATGCACCCGGCTGCCTGGGGGCTGCTGAAGAGCCGGAACACCATGGCCGTACGCGCCGGTAACTCAGCTGGTCTGCAGAACGTCATCAACACCGCTCTCACCGCCGGGTTCCCGCGCCCCTCGCGCAACCCGGGGCCCACCATCTACCTGGGCACCTGGGAAGCCTCTCCTCTGGAAGTGGCCGGTGCCTTCACCACCTTTGCCAATGGCGGCGTGCGGCCGACTCCCTTCATCATCCAGAGCATCACGGATAAGGAAGGCCGCGTGGTGTGGCAGCACACGCCCTCTGCCCGCCGCGTATGCTCCACCCGCTCAGCCAATGCGGTATCAGCCGTGCTGCAGCAGATTACCAAACCGGGCGGCACCGCCGGCAGCATGCAGGCACTGGGCTTCAAACACCCCTGCGGCGGTAAGACCGGCACCACCAACAACTACACCAACGCCTGGTTCTGCGGCTTCACTTCCGACCTGACTGCTGCCGTATGGGTCGGTTTTGACCGCCCCGTACAGATTGCGGATAAAGCCTACGGTGGCACCGTGGCCCTGCCCCTGTGGGTGGGGGTCATGCAGTGCGCCTCCGCCCGCGGATACCAGATGAAAGCCATACGCACCTCCCCCGCCAAGGCGCGCAACACCGGTATCCGCCTGTGCCGCGTGTCCGGCATGCTGGCACACGCCGGCTGCGAATACGAAGGCACGGCCTATATCGAAACCATGGCCGACCTGAACAAGCAGCGCTCGCTCTGCACCGTGCACGCCGAACTGGCGGAAGACCCCGGTACCGACTCCGCCGATGACATAGCCGAAGACCCGGAGGATTCCACCCCCGACATCGACGGACTCCCCGGAGATATCCTCAACAGCCTGCCCGAAGACGACATAGCCGAGGAGGTGTGATGCTAAGTAAAACGCCCTTACAACTTCTAACGAAAATCTGTTCCAAAATACAATTTATCACCTCAATGGATATAGAAAAGCACGCCATCGGCTTAGGATTATTATGGCTCGTGACGACCTCCGTATTCTTTTTACTGGGATGGGTAACGCCTGTACTGGCAGTTAGTCTTAGCGCCGGGCTCATCTTCTGCTCAATCAGAATTTGGGTAAAAATTCCCTTTTCTTCCCCTCCCCCCAAATACCTCTGTTTTCATCTCATTCCCATTGGAGCCCTCGCCTTCTTCTGCAGTTTCTATTCCGGTCTTACAGGCCATTTCCCGCAGCACATATTGGACATGGCACAAAGGAATGCAGTCTACGGAAATCTATGCCAAGGTGATTGGCCGATAGTTCTACCCGACGGTCGATACTTTGTATACTATTTCTCATCATTCCTGCCAGCGGCTTTTTTCAGCAAAATTACAGGTTATGATTTCGCACCATTTATCCTGATGCTATGGAATTTTCTAGCCATATTTCTAGCCTTTACATTGGTGCTCTACCGCACCCAAAAAACCAGCATCGTCTGGACAGGAATTATCATGCTGCTCTTTCTCCATGACCCTGTCGGTTTACTGAAACCATTTTCCGGAATTATTGAAGCATTAGCGGGATGTAACATATCTCTGACCTCCCAGTTATCCCCTCTGCTCGCGGGTTTTCAAACTACCATCAACCATACACCCGGAATTCTTTTAGCAACTGCCTTATTATTCAATCAACGCATTAGTTATTCTGCATTACCCATCATTGGTGTAACCACATTATTGATGACTGTTTTCGGAGCTATCAGTCTGTTCCCTTTCCTTATATATCGATATTTAAAACTAAATGCCTGTTCCTCTCTCATAAAAACTGCAATCAACGCTACTCGTACATTTATCTTTTCACTGGAAGGGTTTTGTTCAATCTGTCTTTTTGGAATAACTGTCATATTCCACAAATGCGCAAATAGCGAAATCGTCATTACCCCCATGTTTTTTGTCACTCATAATAAACCCATATTGTACATCATTTTCAAAAACATCGCACATACTGCACTTATAGTGGGCAGCATGATGTGCCCCCTTTTGTGGTGCCGCAAACAACTCAAAGGCCTATTCTGGATACTTTTCTGGAGTTATATCTTCGTCAATTTCATCTATATTGGAAATGGTGGACCAAATGAACTCGCATTCAAAGGCAATACGGCTTTGGTCATTATAACAGCCTTCGGATGGATGCACACATTAAACCGAGGCCCCATTTTCTACAAATCACTAGTCTGGATATTATTGGCCATATTAACAGTACACCACTCGTATACCGGACTTGTGCCACGATTGATGACTTTCGGCAGACAAGAAAAAAACATTAACAACCCTTTCTGCGGACATTTGTACCATCCTGGTTCTCTACTTGATCAATCAGTTCCCAAGTCTACCGCCCCCCCTATCCCTCACATACTGTATACCGAAGCAGGAGCATCGAGAAACATTTTCCCATTCTCTTGGTTACCACCGGCTAGAGACGATTTATATTCTGCTCCAGCAAACTACAGAGCCGACAATCGGTTCCTTCGAATCAAACCTGACAACAAGAATCTGCACATCCTTTTTTACGATAAAAAGTAACAGGATGAGCTGAATATGCCTTGCTACATGCTTGCCACGGCCGGAAGGGCTGCGTATACTGGCAGTGTGAAGCAATTATTCCTACTCCTTTTCATGGCGGCAGCTGCGCTGGCGCAGGCCTGGCAGCCGGTGAATGAAAATGCCCCGGAGCCGGCGCGCGAGTTCCGCGCTGCCTGGGTAGCCACCGTGTTTAATCTGGACTGGCCCAGCCGGGCCGGCCTGCCGGCAGCGCAGCAGAAGGCAGAGTTGCTCAACATCATCGAAGAAGCTTCACGACTGCGACTCAATGCCATCATTCTGCAGGTACGCCCGAATGGCGATGCTCTCTACAAATCCAATCTGGAACCCTGGAGCGCCTGGCTGAGCGGCCCCGGGCAGAATCCGGGCTATGACCCGCTTGCCTTTGCCATTGCAGAGGCACACAAGCGGGGAATCGAGATACACGCCTGGTTCAACCCCTTCCGGGCTACGGTAAGCAGCCGACCCGTGGGGCGCGGCCACGTATCGCGCCGGCAGCCCGGCTGGCTGCTCAAGGCCGGCAGCACCACAATCCTGAACCCCGGCCAGCCCCAGGCCCGGGGCCATGTGCTGCGCGTCATCATGGACGTTGTGAACCGCTACAACATCGACGGTGTGCACCTGGATGACTACTTCTACCCCTACCCGCCTCACCACCGCGTGGCCGATGGCCGTACCCCCGCCCAGCGTCGCGCTGCTATCGATGACTTTGTGCAGAACCTCTACCGGCAGATTAAACGCACCAAGCCGCATGTGCGCGTGGGTATCAGCCCCTTCGGCATCTGGCAGCCCGGCTTCCCGGCCGAGGTGGAAGCCGGAGTGAATGCCTACGAAGACCTGGCCTGCGATGCCCGTAAATGGCTGGCCAAGGGCTGGGTGGACTACCTCTCCCCCCAGCTATACTGGCGCTGCGAAGGCCCGCAGAGCTTCCCCGCCCTCATGCGCTGGTGGAGCGGCATCAACCCCAGCCGGCCGGTGTGGCCCGGCATCGCCTCCGTCCGTATCGACAGCAAGGAAGACCCCGGCCGCAAAGCCTCCGAAATAGGCCGCCAGATCGGCTACTCCCGCCAGCTTGCCCGCCAGAGCTGCGGCCAGCTCTTCTGGAGCTGGAAATCACTGGGTACCAACCGCGGGGGAGTCCAGAAAGAACTTAACCGCTACTACAGCAGCCTGGCACTCCCCCCCGCCATGCCGTGGAGCGGCAACCAGCGCCCGGCCCGGCCTCTGGTGCAGGCACAGGATACAGCCGCCGGCTGCACCATCACCTGGCAGGGAAACGCCCGCAAATGGGTGCTGCAGGTCGGCAGCAAAGGCCGCTGGTTCACCATGGACGTGCTGCCCGGCAACTGCAACCGCATTACCCTGCCCCCGCGCGTTGCCAACACGCTTGACCGCATTGCCATACGCCCCATCTCCCCCACCGGGGTCAGTGGCGCCCCCGGAATTCTGGCACGCTAACTGCATTTTTTAAGCCAAAAACAGGCAAATTCCGGAATTTTGTGTTGAACTGTACTATAGGGCTGGTATAATACCGTGCGTTATGAGTACAGACGCAACCAAAGTTGAGCTTCCGAGCTCCGTAAAACGCTATGCCCTTTACCTGATGGTAATGGCAGGCCTTGGTGGTCTTCTGTATGGTATTGACGTAGGCGTTATTGCCGCAGCTCTGCCGTACATCGAAAAGACCTCTTCCTACACTCCGCAAGAGCTGGCCATCGTGGTGGCCGCCGTGCTCTTCGGCTCCGTTCTTTCCTCCCTGTTCGCCGGCATGCTGGCCGAGTGGCTGGGTCGTAAGAAGGTTATCATCCTGTCTGCTCTGCTGTTCACGCTGAGCATTCCGGTCATCTGCTTCTCCAATGGCGTGTTCGAGATGCTGATGGGCGGTCGTATCCTGCAGGGTGCCAGTGCCGGTCTCGTGGGTGTGGTGGTTCCCATGTACCTGGCTGAATGTCTGGATGCCAACTCCCGCGGCAAGGGTACCGGCATGTTCCAGTTTATGCTTACCGTGGGTCTGGTGTTCGCGGCCCTCATCGGTCTGGTGACCACCATGTGGGTGGGCGCTGCCGATGACCCCACCGTGACCGCCGAGCACAAGACGATGGCCTGGCAGGTCATTTTCTGGTGCTCCTCCATCCCCGGTCTCATCCTCTTCTTCGGCGCTTTCAAGCTGAAGGAATCCCCCCGCTGGCTGTACCGCCGCGGGCAGCGCGAGCTGGCTCTCTGCTCCCTCGCCTCCAACAACGGTGACGCTGCTGCCAAGGAGATTCTGGACGAAATGATTGCTGCCGACGCTGCCGAGGAAGCCGCCAAGGCCGACATGGCCGAGGCCGCCAAGGGCGATTCCCTCCTCCAGCGCAAGTATGTGATTCCCTTCATCCTGGCCGTGGTGGTTCTGGCCTGCACTCAGGCCACCGGCATCAACTCCGTGCTGAACTACTCGGTGAAGATCTTCCAGCAGGCCGGTCTGCAGGGCGAGGTGGCCAACTGGGCTGACCTGGCCATCAAGATTACCAACATGGTCATGACCATGGTGGCTGTGACCCTCGTGGACAAGAAGGGCCGCACCTTCCTGCTCAAAATGGGCACCCTGGGCATCATCGTAGGTCTGGCTGGTGTGGGCGCCATGTTCCTCACCGTGGAAAACAACCGCGTGGACGTGACCGCTCAGGTGGCCGCTGCCGTGCAGGATAACTCCCTGAACATCTCCGCCGCCGATGCCGTTAAGGCCGCAGCCACCCCCGAGGTGCTGGCTGCCCACCCCGAATTCATGCAGGGCGAATCCGTGGCTCCCGGCATGCAGCTGATTGTGACCTACACGCAGGGCACCTCCAGCATGCAGGACGTTGCCGAGGTTCGCGCCGATGCCTCCACCGATGGTTCCGCCATTGCCATCGCCAAGAGCACCGCCCTCGCCCCCACCTTCATGGACAAGCTCTGCTTCTGGTCCACCCCGCTGCCCGAAGGTGCCGTGAAGGAAGTAACCATCACCCGCGCTGAAATCGGCATGAAGCCCAACGCCGTGACCGGCTGGATTGTGACCGGCTTCTTCGTGGTGTTCATCTCCTTCTATGCCGCAGGCCCCGGCGTGTGCGTATGGCTGGCTCTCTCCGAGCTCATGCCCACCCGCATCCGCGCCAACGGCATGGCCATTGCGCTGCTTATCAACCAGGGTGTTTCCACCACCATCGCAGGCACCTTCCTGCCCTGGGTAGGTTCCTCCGGCTACTCCTCTGTGTTCTTCTGGCTGGCTGGCTTCACGGTAATCTACTTCATTACCGCCGCCTTCTTCCTGCCGGAAACCAAGGGCCGCACCCTCGAGGAAATCGAGCAGTACTTCAAGACAGGCAAAATGCCCGAGAAGAACTAATCCACCAACAAGTTCATTCCACTTTCACCGGCTCCCCCACCGCCGCAACCGGGGGAGCCGGTTTTATT
This sequence comes from Akkermansia sp., assembly GCA_045634905.1. Classification (GTDB taxonomy): domain Bacteria; phylum Verrucomicrobiota; class Verrucomicrobiia; order Verrucomicrobiales; family Akkermansiaceae; genus Akkermansia. Next base: position 26,455 of record JAZRBC010000007.1, on the reverse strand, counting down.
TCTGCTTTCGCGTTGGCATAATCAGAGCCCTTGGTTATTCTGCCCGATAAGGCCGTCTCACAACAGCAGTTTTGCGCCAGGGCAACTGCTGCATACGAATTTTAGACTGGACTCTAGCTTTTAATTTCTGCTATAGTAATGGGAGATATACAGCAGCTATGCGATACAAGGTACTCACAGCAGAGGAAGCCGCCGCCATGATACACCATGGTGAATGCGTCGGGTTCAGTGGATTTGCCAATGCGGGCGCGCCCAAGGTCATCCCGATGGCCATGGCTGCCCACGCTAGGGCTGAACACGAGGCCGGGCGCGACTGGCGCATCACCCTGCTGAGCGGAGCCACCACCAGCACCCTGGTGGCGGGCTGCTTGGCGGCAGAGAACGCCCTCATCCGCCACATGCCCTACCAATCCAGCCCGGAGACCCGCAAAGCCGCCAACGACGGCAGCATGCACTACAACGACCTGCACGTCTCGCTCATGGCGCAGCAGATGCGCTACGGCCACCTGGAGCGCCCCACCACCGCCGTCATCGAATGCTGCGAAGCCACGGACGACAGCGAACTGACCCTGACCACCAGCGAGGGCAACACACCCACCTTCGGTCTGCTTGCCGACCGCATTATTCTGGAAATTAACTCCTTCCACGACCCACGCCAGCTGCGCTGCCTGCACGATATATTCATCCCCAGCGACCCGCCTCACCGCACCTTCATCCCGCTGAACAACCTGGACGACCGCATAGGCCGCCCCACCATGAAGGTGGACCCGGAAAAGATTGTGGGCGTAGTGCTCACGCATGAGCCGGATTACATAGCCCCGTTCAAGGACCTTTCCGACGTAACCCTGCAGATTGGAGAAAACATGCGCAAGTTCCTGGAGTCCGAATACCTGGCAGGCCGCATTCCGGCAGAGGGGCTGCCGCTGCAAAGCGGCGTGGGCAACGTGGCCAACGCCGTGCTGGCCAGCGTGGGGCAGTCCACCATCATTCCGCCCTTCAAGATGCACACCGAGGTGCTGCAGGACACCGTGGTGGACCTCATGAAACAGGGGCGCTGCCTGTTTGCCAGCAGCTGCTGCATCCACGTGTGCGATGCCACACTGCAGGAAATCTACCGCAATTTCGATTTCTACCGGGATAAGATTCTGCTGCGCCCCGTAGAAGTCTCCAACAACCCCGCCATCGCCCGCCGCATCGGTCTCATCTGCATGAACACCGCACTGGAAGTCGACATCTTCGGAAACGTGAACTCCACCCACATTGCCGGCACCCACATCATGAACGGCATCGGCGGCAGTGGAGACTTTGCACGCAGCGCAGCCTACACCATTTTCTCCTGCCCGTCCATCGCCAAGGGGGGCGCCATTTCCTCCGTGGTGCCCATGGTCTCACACACCGACCACACGGAGCACGACGTGCACATCATCATCACCGAACAAGGTGTTGCAGATCTGCGCGGTCTCTCCCCCCGCGAACGCGCGGAGGTCATCATCGAGAACTGCGCCCACCCGGAATACCGCCCGCTGCTGCGCCGCTACCTGGCCCGCACCACCAAAGGCCACACGCCGCACGACCTGCACAAGGCATTCAGCTTTCACACCGCCTTCGCCGATACGGGAGACATGCGGAACGCCCAGCTGGATTAACCCAGCCCCTTCCCTCGTAACCTTTGTGCAATGCCGCAGCACCCCCTGGTGAACCAGAGGCGTACGGCACAACAAAAACCACAATCCGGCAGGCCTGTGCAGCACCTGCCGGATTGCGATTTCAACTTGTATGCGAGCCTCAAACTCAGGCCTGCTTCCTGCGGGGGCGTCCGCCGCGACTCTCCGGCTTCGGGAACATATTCTCACGAGTCAACATCTCGCCGGGCAACCCGGGGGCCAGCATGCCTCCGTTCTGCTCGCGCAACTGGCGGGCAAACATACGCACTGCAGCCAGCAGCACCGTGTTACGCGTGCGGCCATAACCGGCCGCCAGTTTATCGAGACGAGCCAATATATCATCCGGACAACGGAACGTGATAATTCGGGAACCCATAATCTCCTTACAGTCTGACAAATGAATAAAATCAATGGTGATGACCGCAGTCGCAATGATGGTGCTCATCACCACCGCAGTCATGCCCGCCGCAGCTGCAGCAGTGAGCGTCCGGCTCGTAGTCGGCATCTTCTATTTCCGGAGGCAGGGGCTCATCATCATCCGGGTGATACGGGGGCTCCAGGCGTGCCGCCAGCGCGGGATTAGCCGCCATCTGCGCTGCAAATAATCCGTTTGCATTGCGAGCCCGCAAATCCGCACCCGCGGCCAGCAGCTGGTCCACAATCTGCTCGTAGCCATAGAACGCAGCCAGATGCAGCGGCGGCTGCCCGTAGGCATTGCGCGCATTCACATCTGCCCCCGCAGCCAGCAGCAGAGTAATCAGCCCCGTATCCGGCTCCACCCCCATGCTGGCCAGGTCCGGCGCCAGATCCACCTCATCCTGCAGCAGCAGTGTAGCCGCGCGGCGCAGCGTCTCAGCATCCTCCCCTTCCATGACGGCATCCAGAAACTCCTGCACCGGCTCGTCAAAATCGTCCGGGTCGAGGTCTGCCGCCATTTCGCGCAGCTCCTCAAGCTGCACGCGCGGTTTTTCTTTTTCCTCCTCCTCCAGGGTGATGCTGTTCCACTGTAAATCGCTCATAGGCGTACTATACTCCAAAACGCGTAACATGACCAGCTAAAACATACAAGCGAACACAATACGCCGGCGATAAACCACACAGGAAAACCGAAATCCCCCGGTCTGAGTTATCAGACCGGGGGATTTATTTTCAGCTCACAATGCAGTAATCTGCATCAGTACTTGTAGTCCACATAGAACTGGAACTGGCCGCCATCGTCTGCGCAGTTCTCAGACTTGAAGGGAATGGCGTAGTCCACAGCCAGCGGGCCCATGGGCAGGTTGATACGCAGGCCGATACCGTAGTCGGCCGCCCACTGGTTGGGCTGGAAGTCGAAGCTGTCCTTGTGCACGAAACCGGCATCCACGAACATGGCGAAGCGCACGGATTCCACGATGGGCAGGGTCACCTCGAACTGCACAAAGGCGGAAGTATTGCCACCCATGGTCTCATCACCAGCCAGGGCTTCATCCACCATGCCGACGTCGCGGTAGCGGAAACCGCGCAGGTTGGCAGGGCCACCCAGATAGCAGCGCTCAAAGATGGGCACTTCTTCATCGCTCTTCACGGTATCAATCGTCTCCAGACCGAAGTTCACGCTGAAGATGGAATCCCAGAAGGAATTGTAGTAATAAGAACCGGCAAGGCCCACGGTGTAGGTCTCAACAGTACTGCCGGGGCCACTGTAGCCGGCAAAGCCCTGGAGATGCCCACCACTGCGGGGGGTGACCATGGCATCACGGGAGTCATACTCGTAGGTCAGGCGGAAGTGGCTGCGGGTGTAGTCGCCGTCCTGCTCGCGGAAGAAGACAGGAGCATTGCCCTGGGCCTCGATACCATACTGCTCGATACGGTATTCGAACTTGATGGAGGTGAGGTCCGACAGAGCCTTGCGCAGGGAGACGGCATAACCATAGTTATTCTGCTCGTAATAATCGCTCAGGTAAGTGGACTTGGTGTAGTAGAGCTCATTGCTCAGAGCCAGCTTGCGGTCCAGGAACCAGGGCTCCAGCAGGTAGACAGAGGCGCTGCTGTATTCCGTACCCAGCTTACCGGAAACGGTAAGTCGCTGGCCACCACCCACGAAGGTACCGCCATTCACAAAACCGCGGATATCGAAGTTCGACTGCGTGACGGTGGTGTACAGGTACAGGTTTTCCACGGTGGAGAATGCCGCGCCCAGGGTCAGGCTGCCGGTCATCTTTTCCTGCACGTTGACGTTGATATCGCGGTAGCCGCTGCTGGTGGTGAGCCCCTGCTGCACGGAGACCTGATCAAAGTAGTTCAGGTTGTTGAGGCGTTTCTCGGCGGTTTCCAGGTCCACAGAGTTGAGATTTTCGCCGGGCTTCAGCGGAAGCTCACGCAGAATCACGTGCTGGCGGGTCTTGGTGTTGCCACGCACATTGATGCGACCCACCTTATAGCGGGCACCCTCGGTCACGTCGTAACGGATATCGATAAGACGCGTACCGTCTGCCAGCACTCCGGCCTCATTGATATCCGGTCGCACATCGGCATCGGCATAGCCCTTGGCCCCGTAGTAGCGGCGAATCATGGTCACGTCGTCAGAGACCTTCTGCAGGGAGTAGATATCGCCGTCGAGCATGCTCAGACCAGGCTCCAGTTCTTTCTGCGTGTAGGCCTTGAGCGGGCCGAAGCTCACCTGGCGCACCTTGTAGCGGGGGCCCTCATCCACCGTCACCTTAAGGTGCAGCTTCTGGCGGCCTTCCTTGTTGGGGCTGGCGGTGTATTCCACATTGGCCAGGCGGGCGCGGAGGTAACCGTAGTTCTTGTAGTGCCTGATTACGCTTTCCAGGTCGTCCTCCAGCTGTTCGCGGTCCACGCGGCCGGACTTGGTAATCCAGGTGAAGAGGCCGCGCTCCTTGGTCTGCATAATCTGGCGCAGCTGCACATCGTCGAACACGGTATTACCCTCGAAGGTGATGTTGTTCAGACTCACCTCGCGGTTTTCCTTGATATCGAACACCACGTCCTTGTAGGAACCGCTGGCGGTCTTCTGGGCACGCCAGCTCACCTGGGTATCAGGGTAGCCGGCTTCCTGGTATGCCTTGATGATATTGGCACGGGCGGCGGCCAGAGTGGCATCGCTCAATACGCTGCCGGGCTGCAGCTTGGAGGTCTCGCGCAGGTCGTCATCGTCAAACTCCACGTTGCCGGTGAAACCCACACCCGCCAGCACGCTGCTGGCGCGCACGAGGAAAACCACCTTCACAGCGCTGCCGGCCGGCTCCACCAATACGGAGGCATCCGGATCCACGAGACTGCGCTCAATCAGGCGCTCCAGGTCAGCATTCACGCGCTGGGAGGAGTACTCAGCCCCGGCGCGGGTCTGCACCACGTCCATCAGGCGGCGGTCAGGCAGAACCTTGCTGCCGGTGTAGCGGAACTCCACCCCGGAAACACGCTTACCATCAAAAGCAGCATCGTTGTGGAACAGGCCGGTGGCGGGCCCCAGCTCGCGAGTCACCTCGGCATCGTCCAGCAGACGGGTATCTGAAGCAGCGCTAACCAGATTGGTCTGCACCGGCTTGGCGGGGGTAGATTCCTGCGACTCGGCAGCAGGTTTCTGCTCCCGGCTGCGCATAGCCTCCAGGAAGGGGTCGCGGTCATCGGAAACAGTTTTTGTCTCCTGCTGGGAAGCCTGCTGGTCCTTCATCATGGCATCCAGGAACGGATCTCCTGTAGATTCCTGACCTATGGCAGGTGCCGATATCGTCAGCGCCAGCGCAGCCAGCGTGGCACTCCAATGCATCGTGGGCCTATTCATGGCGCTAATCCTATACTTAAGGTACTGCCACGTCAAGATTTTATTCCTGCATCACATCTAATACTGCTCCGCGCACAGGCAGAATGAGAGGACCGGTTGCTATTCTGCATGATAAATCGGGTTCAGGCGCTGATTGCCCCATTATACCGACGCGTGCCGCGCCGCATCCCGAAGTTTCCTCTGCCCGGTTATACTGCCGCAAAGCCACAGGGCAGGCATCTGCCGCCTGCACCGGCAGCCTCCGGAACACCCGCAGCCTGATAACGCGCACGTAAGCGGGCGCACGAATTTTGAAACAAGCAGGCCAAATTTGGCTTGCCTTTCAGTCAAAATGCGCTATGCTAGTGCGAGCAGGGCGGCGCTACACCCCTGCACGTATCATTATGGCCAGCGATAACCTTCAGGAACTCGAAACAAACTTCATGTGCGACCCGGATGCAGACGGCGGATTCGTCTACACCACGGTCGAAGCTGCAATCAACTGGATGCACAAGTACTCCATGTGGCCGATGCCCATGGGCACCTCCTGCTGCGCCATCGAATACATGGCAGCATCCTGCTCCCGTTACGATATTTCCCGTTTCGGTGCCGAAGTGAACCGCTACGCGCCGCGCCAGGCCGACTTCATGTTCATCTGCGGCACCATCACTTACAAGATGGCAGCCCTGGTGCGCCGCATCTGGGACCAGATGCCCGCCCCGAAGTGGTGCATTGCCTGTGGTGCCTGCGCCTGCACCGGCGGCATGTTCCGCAGCTATTCGGTGCTGCAGGGTGTGGATAAGATTGTGCCGGTAGACGTGTACATTTCCGGCTGTCCTCCCCGCCCGGAGGCTCTGCTGCAGGGACTTATCACGCTGCAGGACAAGATTATGGCCACGGACCACCCGCTCAAGGGCTTCTTCAAGGAGCACGACCTGCGCCAGGCCCAGAACGCCCACACCATTCCTGCCGGCATCATCACTCAGGACTAACCCGCACCACTCCATTTTACCACCATGCCCGCAACCAAACTTTCCGAACTTCAGAAAGCCGCTGCCGACAAAATCTGCGCCCGTTTCCCGCAGATCAGCGCCAAAGAATTCCGCGGCGATATCACGCTGACGATTGCCCCGGCAGACCTGCTGGCCGCTATGCGCTACGCCAGGGAATCCTGCGGATTTGATATGCTTGTGTGCGTCTCCTCCGTGGATAATCTGGGGCAGGAGCCGCGATTCGAGGTCAACTACACCATCACCCAGGCAGAGACCGGAGCAAACCTTCTGGTGCGCACCCCTGTGAGCGAGGCCGAATGCACGGTGCCGAGCATGGTGCCGGTGTGGCGCTCTGCCAACTGGCTGGAACGTGAGCAGTACGACCTGATGGGTATCGAGTTCACCGGGCATCCGGATTTGCGCCGCATCATGATGTGGGAGGGCTATCCCTACCACCCGCTGCGCAAGGATTTCCCTGTGGCCGGTAAGGACTTTGAGCAGGCCGGTGTGGCCTTCACCCAGAAAGCCCCCACGGGAGGCGCGCCGTTCATCACGACGCCCGGTGTCAAGACCGCCGGCGAACGCGAACCGCGCTCCCGCGGCTGATAACCGCCCGCATGCGGAAGCTCCACAGAAGCATCCTCTGTCTGGCTGCAGTCCTGCCCCTTCTGGTGGCAAGCTGCAGCCATTCTGACCCACGCACCCAGGCTCTCATTGACCTGAGGGATGACGTGGAGCCCCACCTGGAGCACCTGGCACCGGGAGACTGGATTATCATCGGCCCCACGCCGGCCATGGAACGCGCCTCCGCCGTGCGTACCCCGCACCACGTCAGCGTGCTGGCCAACAATGTGAACACCCTCCGGGAGACGCTGGATCTCATGGAAAATGAAGACCGGCTCCGCCCGCGCCTGTGGGTCTGCCGCGAACCGGAGCAGAAAGAAAAACGCAGCACCCCCGGCCAGGCACGCATGCGCACCCACCTGAACGACCTGCTCACCGGGCGCACCCACTTTGCGGTGGATGAGCGGGTGCTCGCCATGCAGCTCCACCTGCTGAAGCCCGACCAGCACATCCTCTTCATCCACACCGATACCGCCTTGCCGCACAGCAGCATAGGCATTGAGCTGGACACCGCAACCAGCAGCAACGCTCCCCTTCCTTACACCTCCCCTGCCATGGGCAAACCCGCTTACCGACATGCCGACCTTAAGCCCTGACCAAGACCCCGTAGCGCGCGCCCAGGCCTGGGTGGGCGATGCCGTGCTGGCGCTCTACGTGCGCGAGTGGATTCTCTCATTCAAAGGAGAGATTGACGGAGCGCTCTTCATCGAGTTCACCAGCAACAACTTCCTGCGTCTTACCGGCAACGCCACCGGCGTGGAAGCCCAGATTGGCCGGATTTACAAGGCCGAAGGGCTGGCCGCAGCCAACGCCTGGATTGAGGCCAACCTGCGCCCCCGCATGGAACAGCGCCTGCACAAGCTCCGCTCCACCCACCCCCACCACAGGAAATAAGCCATGAAACTAGTCAGCTGGAATGTCAACGGAATCCGCGCCACCCTGGGCAAAGGACTGGCCGAGAAAATGGATGCTCTGCAACCGGATATTCTCTGCCTGCAGGAGGTGAAAGCCCGCCCGGAGCAGGTGAGCGACCTGTGGCTTGCCTCGTGGCCGCACAGCCTCTGGAACCCCGCGCAGCGCCCCGGCTACTCCGGCGTGCTCATCCTTTCGCGCGTGGCACCGCTAAGCACCAGCACCGGTATAGGCTGCCCGGAGCACGATGCTGAGGGCCGCGTGGCCACCATGGAGTTCGAGGATTTCTACCTGGTGAACTGCTACACCCCCAACTCGCAGAACGAACTGGCCCGCCTGCCCTACCGCCAGGAATGGGATGCCGCCTTCCGCGCCTACGTGGCCGGACTGGCTGAGAAAAAGCCTGTCGTGTTCTGCGGTGACCTGAACGTGGCACACGAGGAAATTGACCTCGCACGCCCCGCAGCCAACCATTTCTCCGCCGGTTTCTCCGATGAGGAGCGCGCGGGATTCACCGAGCTGCTCAATGCGGGCTTTGCGGATACATTCCGCCGGCTGCACCCGGATGCCCGGGACGCGTACTCCTGGTGGAGTTTCCGCGGCGGAGCCCGCGCCCGGAACGTGGGCTGGCGCATCGACTACTTCTGTGTATCCGAACCGCTTCTTTCCCGCGTGGAGAGCGCCGAAATTCACGCCGATATCACCGGCTCCGACCACTGCCCTGTTTCTATCACCCTGAACTAATACTGCATATTTTATGAAACCCCTTACCAAACTGGGAGAAAAAGTACTGGAAAACGGCTCCGTGTGGGAGCTCTGGGAACGCGACGGAGTGCTCACCCTGCAGCTGGACGGCATGCCCTGCGCCAATTCCTTCACCTTCGGCAGCGAAGAAGCCATGGCCGAACTGGCTACCTCTCCCATCACCCGCGCGGGGCAGCCCTGCATCATGGTGGCCGGGCTGGGGCTGGGCTACGGCCTGGCCAAGGCCATGGAATGCCTCCCCAAGGAAAAAGCCCGCTTCATTGTGGCTGAACCGGTGGCCGAAATCGTGAAATGGAACCGCGAATTCGGCGAAAACAAGGCCCTGTGGGATGACAAGCGCGTGAGCACCGAACCCGCCACCGCTGCCGAACTCTGCCGCAAACGCACCGGCTCGCTGCATGCTATCCTGCTGCGCCACGCCCACGCCCGCTGCGAACTCTCCCTGGGAGACGCGCAGGCATTCTTCAACGCGCTGAAAGGCGGCAGCCTGCTGGCCATCAACCTGAGCAAGGCAGACAAGCGGCTGGAAGCCACGCTGCGCCGAGCAGGTTTCGAAGTGAGCACCACCGCTGTACCCGCTTCCTCCAAGGGCAAGCAGATGCGCCTGCACACCCTGGTGCTGGCTCGCCGCGGCCGCTTTGTCCCCTTTGCCGAGCGCGCCTGATTCTCCCCCCACACACACTCCGGTTAATCTGCCATGTTCCTGCCTTTCAGCACACGTCGCATTCCCACCCTCGAAGAAATCGAGGACCAGCGGCAGCGCCGCTCCCGCGGCATACGCGGCATGCTGAAAGTGGCGGGCATCATCTTTCTGGCCATTGTGGCATTCATCGCCTCCATGCTGCTGCTCAACCCCATGATGCAGCTGCACACGCTGGAGCAGGAACGCACCCGCGCCCAGCAGCAGCTGCAGCGCGCCAAAGCTGTGGAAAACGAAGCCTACCACCGCTTCCTCTGGATGGATGACCCGGAATACTTCGAGCAGATTGCCCGCGACCGCGCAAACCAGGCCAAGGAGGGCGAACACATCATCCGCCGCCCCACGGCCGAGGAACTCCGCCAGATGGAGCAGGAAGCCAGCCAGCAACGCAAACCCCGCCCCCGCCGGCGCGACTAACCCGATCACCATACTTTCCCCGCCATGACCACTTACCAGGCTCCCGCCAAAATCAATCTTTCTCTCCGCGTGCAGACTCGCGTGCGCGAGGACGGCTACCACAATGTAGACATCCTCATGGCTCCCATCGACCTGTACGACCAGCTCGATTTCCACAACTCGCGCACCACCACCCTGCTGTGCGACACCCCCGGCGTGCCCACCGATGAGAGCAACCTGGTGTTCAAAGCTATCCGGGAATTCGAAAAGGCCTATGGCCGCAAGGCAAAGCAGCGCATCACCCTCACCAAGCGCATCCCCCACGGAGCCGGACTCGGCGGCGGCAGCAGCGATGCCGCCCTCACTCTGCTGGCTGTGAATGAGATTCTGGGCACCAACTATGACCTGGCAGAGCTCAGCGCCATGGCCGCCCAGCTCGGCAGCGATGTACCCTACTTCCTCACTCCCACCATCTGCCGCTGCAAGGGCCGCGGCGAAATCGTGACCCCCGTGCCCGAACTGGCCGGGTGGAGCAGCCCCATCGTGCTGCTCAAGCCTGCCTTCGGGGTGAGCACCCCCACCGCTTACAAGGGGCTCACCTGCAGCCGCAGGCTCAAAGGCGTGAACTACAGCCCGCAGAAGGTCGATAACATTACACTTGTCAACGACCTGGAGCGGCCTGTATTCGCCAAATTCCCCATTCTTGCACGCATGAAGCACTGGCTGCTCGACCAGCCCGGCACCCGCGCCGCCCTCATGAGCGGCAGCGGCTCCACCATGTTTGCCCTCACCGAAACCCCGGAGCAGGCTCGTGACATAGCCGCCCGCGCTCTGCAGGAAATCGACCCGACCCTCTTCACCCACTGCGGCACCGTGAACCCGCAGCCCCAGGCCGAATGAGTTTCCCCTCCAGTGCAGCCGACCCGGTGAACCACAGTATCCTCTGCGTGGCGGAAGATGCCGTGACAGGTTTCCACCGCTTCCCCTTCCGCACCATCGCCGAGCGCTGCGGCGTGGAAGAGCCTGAAGTCATCGCCCGGCTGAAAGGCATGCTGGCGGCCGGCACCATACGACGCGTGCGCCAGACTCTGCTTTCCACCAGCCTGGCTCAGGGGGCCCTCATTGCCTGGCAAGTGCCGGAGGAGCGCCTCGAAAGCGCCTATGCCTGGCTGCGCGACAATGACCCCTTCACCGGCCACGTGGTGCTGCGCGAATGCTGCAACCCCGCCTCCCCCGGCGCCGATTACCGGCTCTGGACCACCCTCAAGGTACCCACCGGCTACGGCAGCATGGAGGAACACAATGACCTCATCAAAAACCGTATTGGTGCCACGGACTGGGTGGCTCTGCCCGTGGTGGGCATGTTTGCCCTGGGCGTAGGCCACACCCGCCGCGCCGGGCTCAGACCGGGCGACAAGCTGCCCGACCTGCCTGCCATGCAATGCCCCACCAGCCCGCAGCTCAGCGAGCAGGAATGGGCCGTGCTGCTCAGCCTGAAGGAAAGCCTGCTGCCGGAGGAGTTCATCCCCTGCCCCTGGGAACCCCGCGCCGCGGCTCTCGGCATGAGTTGCGAGCAATACTGCAACATCGCAGAATCCCTCGATGCCCGCAAAGTCATCGGCCGCTTTGCCACCTTCCTTGACCACCAGCGCAAGGAAAGCAACCGCAGCACCGGCACAGGTGCTGCAGGGCTGTTCCACTGGAGCGTACCCGCCGGCATGGAGGAACGCGCCGGTGCCGAATGCGGCCGCCACATCTGCATGACGCACTGCTACTGGCGCAGTGGCGGCGAGAAGTTCGGCAATGCCCAGATTATGGGCGTGGTCCACGCCCCCACCCGCGAGGAAGTACTCGCCCACAAAGCCGCCATCGACTCCCACCTCGCCGCCTGCGGCATCCCCGTGCTCCACACCACCGTCTTCTGGAGCATCAAAGCCGAAATCCGCCCCAGCGAGATTTCACCGCTCAAATACCGAGAGTGGCTGCGAGCCATGGAAAGCTCTCAGTAAATGCGCAGACTGAATTATCGTGACAAGGGACTTCAATCCGGATATACCAAACTTCTTTAATTCAGCTCTACACGATACACCTCATACATACGGCCTACACGATATTGGCCTTGATAATGGCACTCGCATGAGACTTCTGATTTAAACCTTTCTATTTCTTCCTTTTTTTCAGAAAGAAAGAAAACGGCATTTGCGGAAGCTGCCTCCCTTTTAAGATCCCCTATATTCTTCAGAGGAGCACCGCCAAAAACTTTTTTCGATAACTCAGTTAGATTACCCTGCCAGCCGTACCCCGTGCAACCTGTTATGACTCGAGCTGTCCGCCATGCGTGCGTCTCAATGGAAACATAAATCGCATCATCATACTCCCGGGCAAACTTGACAAAACGATTATGCTCGCGCAAACATCTCCATTCTTCTCTGGAAAAATTAAAAAGTGAACACACTGATACGATTACAGTGGTCACAGCCAGCAGTGCGCTGATATTGCATTTTGTAAAACGACCGGTCAATATTGCCACACCAAGCCACATGACACCCAATGCCGGCACCATATAGCGTGACACAAATACCGGACGAAACACCATTGCCGCCACAAGCGCCACAAGAATTACAAACGCAGGAGTAAACACTGCAATAAGCCCGGCGTTTTTTCCTTCATTCTTCTGCTGCCATTTCATCACAACAAATGACGCCAGCACCAGATACATGGGGATGAAGAAGCCATTCGGCATCACATATTTCACCCATTCCACAACGCAACCATAATCTACTGATGGAATCCAGTAATTTCCTCCCACTCTACTTACCTGTTTCACGAATACCAGAAGCCAGGGGGAATAGCAAACACACACTATTAAACATGCCAGAATCCATGCCTTCAGCCCCCCACGAAGTGCAGAAGCCACGTACAGATATGCCGGCATCACTGCTACTATGGCATAATAATGAGTATAAGCGGCGCAAAGAGAAAACAGTACAAATCCGCCCCATAAGCGAATTGAGCGTCCATCCACCAACCGTTCTGCGCACAGGTATGTCATTGACACAAATAAAACGGCCCAGCTGTACATCCTCGCCTCAACCCCCATTGCCAGCATAACAGGAGTACAGGAAATCAAGACCATGTACATGCCGGCAGATAACCTGCCATATCGTTTCCTGATATAGGTTCCCCCCACGATAACCAACACCAGCAGCGGCACCACGGAACATAACTTTGCCACATGCACATCAGGGATTCCCCAATCGAGCAAATGAACCACATCCACCACTAGCTTTACAATCAGATAATACAGAGGAGGATGCACATCTGCTGCTAAAAGCTCTAAACACTCAGAATACGATGGAGCTATAAATCTCATTGTCCAGGCCTCATCAAGCCAGATATCTCCACTGAACGAAAACACACTCAGAATCCCCAGCCCGATTCCTGCCAGCAATAGACATCCCCCATAAAAAATGTTACCATTAACAACTCTTACAATAACATTCTCCGGATTCTCCACTCCTGCACTCCATATATAATACCGCACTATCGGCATGAGTAGAGCTGATAAAATCGCGCCCACAATCAACCATGCCACCCACCAGTTTCCGCCAACAAGAGATATCAAACTAGAAAAATGAGTGGAGTCCGTCAACAAACTCGTAAAGTAAAAGCCCAATCCCGCAGATGCGGCATAATCAAGAATCGAGCAATCACCTCTCATCTTTTTTCCTTTTTTCAGATAAGCAGCTAATCCCATAGACACCGCTACTACAGCAAACTCCATCGCACCACTCCGCTTATACAACAAAGCTAACAGCACTATCAGCGATATAATCAGCTTACACTTAGCAGGGTTCCATTTCTCAGACATACCAGCGTTATTATGCGCTTTCGGAATCCGTAATATTTGATTGAGATGAACAACACTGTAAATGATTTACATAACTGATAGCAAAGCTCTTTACTACCGACGTGGAACGATGTTCCGTGTTGTCGATTATTCTGTATTTATAACGCTTTGTATGCTTGACTTACGGATTCCGAAAGCGGAGCATATGAAAGCAAGAGAACAAGCAGCAATAGAGATACTACGGAGTACTGGGATAGACATACTGGAAGCCGCCATCATTGCCCGGGAGGCACTGGCTGCGGGGCGAGGCAGAATCGGGAGAGCCCGGCAGTGCATTTCAACAGGGGAGAAAGCGCTGAGGCAGCAGGAACGTACAGTTTCGTTTGAAAAAGCAGTCGCGGCAGCACTTGAATCCAGAAAGAACAGGCGCATACGCACGGTGTATGACTTCCGCTATTTTACTCGCAGATTTATGAAACGGTGTCCGGAACTGGCGAGGCGAAGGGTACGCGCAATCACTCCGCAGGAATGCGCGGAGTATATTGAGCAGGCCTTTGATACTCCAAGGCAACGACAAAAAGCACGGCTGATACTAAGTGGTGTATTCGGCACAGCGGTAAAGCGGGGCTGGTGCGACAGCAATCCCGTGGCACGCGTAGAAGCAACTCGCGTTGTGGAGCAGCAGGTTCCGATTCTGACATCTCAGGAAATCGAAACACTTAAACAAACAGCAGAGGATTACCATAGCGGCAGCTGCGCTGCTGCCGTGGGGATGATGCTATACGCCGGCATCCGCCCCCATGAGGTAGCCCGGTTAACATGGGAGCAAGTAGATTTGCAGGAGAAAGCGATTTACATCCTGCCCCGACACAGTAAAACAGGCGGTGCTCGAAGGGTGGCAATTCACAAACCACTGATGAGAATATTACTTATCCACAAGAAAGAAGGTCATGATAAGATTTGCCCATCTAACTGGCTGATGCACTGGCGCATGCTACGCCAGGAAGCAGGATGGGGCAAGAAAAAGAAATGGCCACAGGATGCGCTGCGCCATACCTTTGCGAGTTACCACCTGAGCCATTTCCGCAGCTTTGCGGAGCTGCAGCTGGAAATCGGCCACCGAGATGCTACGCTGCTGCGCACACGATATGTGGACCAGCGGGGAGTACATGCTGCCTCTCAATTCTGGAACGCTGAGTAACGAATGAGAACATCCACATGGCAATCTAATAATCTGAATACTGAGCAAAATCACACTCAAAAAGCATCATTCTACCCGAAAGTCCTTCGGAAAATGTGATTACAGCGCCCGAAAGTCCTTCGGAAAATGTGATTACAGCGCCCAAAAGTCCTTCGGAAAATGTGAATCCATATTACTCTTTCAATTGACAACAAGCATAGAAGGTGATATTATCCATCCAAGGCAAAATAAGCACCATGAGAAGAGACACTATTTCCGAGCTTGATACATGGAAAGATGATCCTTTAAGGAAACCCTTACTGTTGCTAGGAGCGCGCCAGGTCGGCAAAACCTGGCTGATGATGGAATTCGGAAAAACACGTTTCAAGAATACTATTTACGTACGATTCGACCTGGACACCCTGATGAAACAAAACTTCGAGCAGGATATGAATGTGAAGCGCCTGCTTTCGGTTATCCAGCTGCACGGAGGACGAGCCATCACACCAGGTAAAACACTCATCATACTGGATGAAATTCAGGAATGCCCGCACGCGCTGACCGCATTGAAATATTTCTGCGAAGAAGCCCCGGAATACCACATTATCGCAGCCGGGTCTCTGCTGGGGTTATATGAACACCAAGGCACTGGATTCCCGGTAGGCAAAGTGGATATGATTACCCTATACCCGATGAGCTTCAGCGAGTTTTTGCGTGCCACCGGAAACGAAATGTTCGCAGATTTGCTGGCAAGCAGGGACCAGTCTCTCATCAACAGTTTTTCTCCGCGGCTGTCAGAGCTACTTAAGACATATTACTATGTAGGCGGAATGCCCGAGGCAGTGAATGCCTATGTAGCAACCGGCGACCTCCTGCGTGTCCGAAAAGTTCAGGATACACTGCTGCAGGGTTACAGAAATGATTTCAGCAAGCACGCACCAGGCCCGACAGCTCATCTAATAGGACAAATCTGGAATTCCATTGCCTTACAGTTATCCAGGGAAAACAAGAAGTTTATCTGTAAGGATGTTCAGCCGGGTATGCGCATGCGCCAATTGGAGGATGCCATGCAATGGCTGGTTAATGCCGGTCTGATTTACCAGGTCAGCCGCATATCCAAACCAGCCGTACCTGTAGCAGCATACAAAGAGAGAATCTTCAAGGTGTTCTATCTGGATGTAGGCCTATTATCTGCCATGTGTGGTCTATCTGCAAAAATCCTGCTGGAACCCTCACGCATTTTCAGCGAATTCAAGGGGGCCTTAGCGGAGCAATTTGTACAGCAGGAGCTCAAACTCATTTGCAAAGAGCCCCCGGTTTACTGGGTTTCTGAGAGCAATCAGGCGGAAATAGATTTCATCATTCAACACGATGCAGAACTTATCCCCATAGAAGTCAAAGCCGAAACAAACTTGCAGGCCAAAAGCCTGAAGCTATTCTGTAAGAAGTTCCAATGTCCCAGGGCAGTACGCATTTCCATGGCTCATTGGAATAATCAGGAAATTCCATCCGGGGATGGCCACCAAAGCTGCAATCTGTTGAATTTACCTCTATTTGCAACCCAACAACTTATTTCCATACTCGAATCGGGGCAACCCTGATAAAAAACGCGCCGGGTGGATGCAAAATCCAGCCGGCGCGGCGTTGTTGAAATGGGAGGCTGAGCCTTAAATCTGGGCCAGAGCCTGCTTGAGGTCGGCGATGATGTCCTCGGCGTCCTCGATACCCACGGAGAAGCGGATGAGGTCGGGCTTCACGCCGGCTTCCTCCAACTGCTGGTCGGTAAGCTGGCGGTGGGTGTGGCTGGCGGGGTGCAGCACGCAGGTGCGGGCATCGGCCACGTGGGTGACGATGGCGCAGAGCTTGAGGCTGTCGATGAACTTGATGGCACGCTCACGGCCGCCCTTGATACCGAAGGTCACCACGCCGCAGGTGCGACCGCCGTCGAACTGCTTCTGGGCGAGCTCGTAGTACTTGTTATCGGGCAGGCCTGCGTAGTTAATCCAGGCCACTTCTTCCTGAGTGGAAAGGAACTCGGCCACCTTCTGGGCATTCTCACAGTGGCGCGGCACGCGCAGGTGCAGCGTCTCCAGCCCCAGGTTGAGCAGGAAAGCATTGAAGGGCGAGGGGATGGAGCCCAGGTCGCGCATGAGGGTGACCGTGCACTTGGTGATGTAGGCCCCGGCCCCGAAGGCTTCGGTGTACACAAGACCGTGGTAAGAGGCATCGGGCGTGGTCAGGCCGGGGAACTTGTCTGCGTGGGCAGCCCAGTCGAACTTGCCGCTGTCCACCACTACACCGCCCACCTGGGTGGCGTGGCCATCCATGTACTTGGTGGTGGAGTGCATCACGATATCAGCCCCGTGCTCGAAGGGGCGGCAGTTCATGGGCGTGGCAAAGGTGTTGTCCACAATCAGCGGCACGCCATTCTTGTGAGCAATGCGAGCCATCTTCTCAATATCGAGCACCTGCAGGGAGGGATTCGAAATCGTCTCACCGAACACACATTTGGTGTTCGGGCGGAACGCCTTCTGGATTTCCTCCTCCGGGGCATCCTGGTCCACAAAAGTGCAGTCAATGCCGAACTTCTTGAAGGTCACGGCAAACAGGTTGTAGGTGCCGCCGTAAAGCGCGCTGGTGCACACAAAGTGGTCACCGGCCTCGCAAATGTTGAACACAGAGTAGAAGGAAGCCGCCTGACCGGAAGAGGTCAGAATGGCCGCCACGCCGCCCTCAAGCTCGGCTATCTTCTTAGCCACGCACTCGTTGGTGGGGTTCTGCAGGCGGGTGTAGAAGAAACCAGCCTCTTCCAGGTCGAAGAGACGTGCCATCTGGTCGCTCGTCTCGTAGCGGAAAGTGGTGGACTGGTAAATAGGAACCACGCGGGGCTCACCCTTGCCGGGCTGCCAGCCGCTCTGTACGCAGATGGTTGATGTCTTCATATCTTGATAACTTGTACGCCGAGTATAGCACGACTCCCGGCAGAGCGCAAGCATGCTGACAGATAATTCCACCCAACACGGTATGCAAATACACAGAAAGTACTGAAAAAAGTGCCGGGTGGGTGTTTTTGGATTGACTCCGGGAGTTGCAGGGGGTAGAGTACTTGCGTGGCAATGAAAAGCAAGACCATTTTGAGCATTCTTTCTCTGGCACTGGCTACACCACTGTGGCTTGCGCCGCTGCATGCTGAAGGCGAGGCTGCAGATCCGGCTCCGAAAAAAGAAAAGAAGGAGAAAAAGGATAAGAAAAAGGACAAAAAAGCTAAGGACAAGGCTGCCGATGAAGACACCAACTACATCAGCACCAGAATTCCCGGCTGGACCAACCCTGACGCCGCCCGCCGCACCCTGCTCAGCCAGATTAAGAACGGGCTGAAGGGCGATACCCCCGAGCATGTGGCCAAGTTTGTGGAAAAGCCGCAGAACCGACTGCTGGTGGCGCAGTACATGCTGGCCAAGTTCGATGCGCTGACCCCGCCCGACATGGCCGCCAACAGCCGCAAGAAGCTGACGGAGACCATAGCGAAGCTGCCGGATGAAATCGAGAAAGACAAGGAAAAGCTCAAGACCATGCGAGGCAAGGAACGCATGGCATTCCAGAAGGCCATCAAAGCCAAGCAGGACTCCATCAAGAAGATGGAAGCCGAGCTGAAGAACACCCCGTGGACCCTCAAGGAACTGGCCACCCACCGCGATGGCCGCGTGGTGCTCAAGAACGTGACCGGTAATCTGGAGTGGATGGAGAACATCTGCTTCTCCGGCCCCTGTGTAGCCCCCGGACGCGCGCTGCACATCATTGCCAGCATTGCCAAGCAGCACCCGGATGTGTACACCGACAAAGTCGTGCGCGATATCGCCACCGCTGTGGCCATCGAGTTTGCCCGTTACAACTGGAACTTCGAAAAGTCACTCGACCGCGCGGACTACTACATCACGAACTGGAAGGCGGGGCGGCTGAACGTACTCTTCGACACTCTGCCCATGTATCTGCGCCGCATCGTGTGCGGCTGCAAGGGCGACAACATCGCCGGTGACCGCATCAGCCTGGAATGGGCACTGGAGAACGTACACGTACCCGCCGAGCGCTACATGGGCAGTCCCCACCGCTGCGGTTACCGTCTCTATAACATCTATGGCGACAGTATCCACGGTCCGGAATACTACAAGCCCTGGGAGCACATCTACGGTGGCAACCACTTCACCCGCGCCCTCTACGTGGGCTGCGTCTGCGGCGGTATCTCTCACTTCGGTGCCTTTGCCGCTGTGGCCAACGGTGTGCCTGCACTGACCAACGGCGAACCCGGACACTGCGCCTATGTGCTGTGGCTGAATGGCAAGTGGACCCCCGGCAACACGGTGAGCTGGGAACGCGGCCTGCACTGGCAGCCGGTGCTCAACATGTGGAGCGCCTTCTCTTCGCTGCATCTGGGTTCTGAGCTGTATTCCAAGCTCGATGCAGACACCCACATGTCCAACGTCTACCGCGTGCTGGCACACGGCGCCGTAGAAACCAAGAAGGACAAGATGGCCATCGCCTATTTCAACGATGCCACCAGCGCCCAGCCCATCAACATCGCGGTCTGGCAGGAATACAACGACTACCTGGGCTCCGCCAAGAGCGGCGACATGAAGCTGCTGAGCGATATGCAGGACCAGATGTGTTTCTCCCTTGCTCCGCGCTACCCCGAGGTGGTGTCTGAGTTCCTCGGTGCCTGGGTGTATCCCAAGATGATTGCGGCCAAGATGCCTGCCAAGGATATGATGCCCCGCTTCCACGCCTTCTGGGACAACGTCCGCGAAATGGGCCCAGAGCGCTGGCGTATCGAGAAGTTCGGCCGCAGGCAGATTGAAATGCTGGCCCACCAACCCCCGCCCGATGGCAAGGAAATCCCCCCGCCCGACCCCACCAGAGCGCTGCCTGTCTTCAAGCTTATCATGAACAACATCGCCTCCAAGCCGGATTACCTCCCGGTGCTTATCGGCTGGGGTGAGGAAATGGCCAAGGGTCTGGGTAGTGGACACGCTACGGAGATTGCCACCATGTCCAAGGAAATTTCCAAGACCGGAACCGGTGCCATGGGTGGCGGCGGCAGCAATGCCAACGTGACCGGCCAGCTCATGATGTCTGCAGCCCGCGCCAAGGATATCGACACCTTCCAGCGCCTGGGAGCCAACGCCGCAGATAGCTATGCCACACCCGGCATGCCCGAGCTGCCTGCCATGCCCGGCAAGTTCCTTTCGGAGGATGGTCTGCTGCGCACCAGCTCCACCTGCAACCACGATGCTCCCGTGGAGCACTGGGGTGTGCTGCGTCCCAGCGGTGGCCGCTTCCACACCGGCAAGGATGAAAACGCCTGGGCCAGCGTGATGCTTCCCAAACCTTCCTATATCAATGGCGTTGTCGTTGTCGCCACCGACAGCAACCACCAGCGTCTCACCAATATGGTTGTCCAGCTTTCCGACGACGGCGAGAACTGGCATACCGTCAAGGAAATCGGCAACTGCACTAACCGACTGATGAAGGTTGAGTTCCCCGAAGAACCCGGGCGTTTCGTGCGCATCCTGCGCAAGGGCGGCCCCGAATTCTTCCACCTCAACGGCATCTACGTCTACGGCCGCGACGGCGCATAATAACCCTCATATCAAGACATGAAGAAAACCCTTTATACCGCACTTCTCGCAGCCGGCATGCTGGGGCTGGCGCCGCTGCACGCTGCCCAGGTCTACCCCACCCAGGCCAAAGCTGCCGAGTCTGTCACAGACGATGGCTACATCCTGGCGGTCCACGCCAAGGGTTGGGACCGCTACAGTGAAGCCCTGTGCAAGAAACTGGTGGCCGACCCGAAGATTCTGGAAGCCGCCGGTGATGCCGCTATCATCCTGGCGCCTTTCTACCAGTATTCCTCCCCGGATGACCGCGCCAAACAGGCCGAAGTCTGGGGCTCGCTCCGTGAGCCCAGCTCCAGCTCCATGGAAACCTATCCCAGCCTGCTGATGTACGACAAGTCGGGCTTCCTGTATGGCCGCGTGCAGGGCACGCTGCTGCACAAAGGCTCTGTGGATGAAATTGCCGCCGAGGTGAAAGCCAAGCTGGAGGCCAAACACCAGCAGGAGGCCATCATGAAACAGGCCGATGCCGCCAGCGGGGTGGAACGCGCCCGCCTCATTGCCCAGGCCTGCGAGTTCAAGGGCATCGAACGCCCCGCCGGCTTCCGCGACATGGTGCGCAACGCCGACCCGAACGATGAGTCCGGCATGGTGAAACGCCTGAACTTCGACCCCTGGGGCTTTGTCCAGAAATACTGTGGCAAGAAGTCCGACGGCGGGCTGGAACTCCCTGTGGATGAAACTGTGCGCATCATGGAAGAGCACCTCAAGGACCCCGCCTACACCCCGGAGCAGAAGCAGGTGTTCCATGCCGTCATCATCGGCACCCTGCGCCGCAGCAGCGGGGCTGCCGCCAGCACCCAGATTCGCGGCAATATCCTGGAAATGAAGCGCCTCGACCCCGAATCCCACCTCGGCGTCAGCGCCGACCAGGCCATGAAAATCTGGCTCGGCGGCGACAGCAAGAAGAAATAACCCTCGTTTTCCCCATTAAACCAATCCCCGGTTCTTTCCAGGAACCGGGGATTTTTTATGAATGAAGCGATTAAGCGGAACGCTACCGGGTAAGCGCCATAACCTGCATGAACCGCGGGAAGAAGCGGCGGAGCAGGAAGAACAGGCCGCTGCAGATAGCCAGAATGACCAGGGGCATGTACAGGCACTGAGTCTCGGTGAAATGACCACCGTAGGAGCCGGTAATGGCGAGGCGCAGGGCATGCAGCACGATGTAGTGGGTCACGTAGATGAAGAAGGCAGCCGGGGCCAGCCTGACCACCGCAGCGCAGAAACGCGGCAGATACTGCTCACACAGCGCGCCGATACCCATGGTGCAGCTCACCCCCAGCAGCACCAGCGCACCGCTCTGCACGGGCGGGTAGAAGCCAAAGGAATACACCAGCGGCAGCAGCAGCAGAGCCGCCAGCACGGGGGCCCAGGCATAGCTGCGCACAAAGGCGGTGAACTGCGCAAAATCCGCATGGCGGCGAACCCACAGACCCAGGGAATAGAAGCCTAGCGCCATCACGCTCTCATACAGGCGGAAGGGCAGCCACCACACCTTCCAGGACTTGTGGCTGGCTGCGGTCTCGGCATCGCGGGCGCAGAGCACATCGCTGCCCGCCAGGCAGAACAGCACCAGCACCAGCAGCACCTTGGAAGGCAGACGCTGCAGCAGCGGGCTGAACAAAGCCAGCAGTATCAGCGTACGCAGGA
Source organism: Akkermansia sp. (assembly GCA_045634905.1). Taxonomy (GTDB): domain Bacteria; phylum Verrucomicrobiota; class Verrucomicrobiia; order Verrucomicrobiales; family Akkermansiaceae; genus Akkermansia. The sequence continues at coordinate 4,284 of JAZRBC010000007.1, read as the reverse complement.
ACCACAGCGGCACATTGTCAAAATCCCAGTAACACCAGTTGAGCAGCCCCATCTCGCGCGGAATCAGCTCCCAGCTGAACCAGCTGAAATCCCCCGCCAGCGTCTGGGACCAGTGCATCATGGGCTGCAGCAGCAGAATGGAGGCCACCGCCGTCCAGAACACAAAGGGCACCAGCAGCGTGCGCGCGCGTTTCCAGTCCAGCCACTGCCCGGCTGCAGCCTTGTGGGTGAAATACCCCGCCGCCAGAAAAAAGAAGAAAATCAGGCTGCGGTAGTTGAATAAATCGATGATGTAGTTGAAGCTGCCATAGGGACGATCCACATGGCGCAGCACCACGAAGAATGCCGTCCACACGCGGCAGAAATCAATCCATTGAATGCGTGAGGACGGCATAAGCTGTACCGGTGTACGCGTTGGCATAATTAAGGAATCAGCGTAAAATCGAGACTCTAAGATGTAGAATTTTGAATTTTAAATGTAGAATGTACCGAATTTCCTTCGCCTTTGGCGCAGCGGTATATCGGTCGCGCCAAAGGCGCGAGGAACTTACACATTCAAAATTCTACTTTCTACATTCAAAATCGCCACGTCATCCTGGTCGCAGAGTTAATGAATCTGATTATGCCAATGCGTACCGTTTTTATCAGACCCGGGCATCATCGTCATCCACCACCTCAATGGCGCGTCGCATGCGGCGAGTCAGGAAGGGGCGCACCACCAGACCGTAGCCCAGATAGCACACGAAGATGAAGGCCGGAGCAATCCAGGGGAAGAAGATGAAAGCGCAGATGGCAATCACCGCCATGAGAATGGCCATGGCCGTGCCGCGCTTCTCGAAGTTCACGTGCTTGAAGCTGGGGTAGATGACGCGGCTCATCATCAGAATGGCCACCACTGCCATGACGGCAGCCATCACATACTGCCACACCGGGGGAATGATAAGACCGCGGTTAGCCGTCAGGTCAATCACCAGGTACATGGTGCTCACCACAGCACCGGCAGCCATGGGCACGGGAAGGCCCACGAAATCCATGCTCTGATTCGGCTTCTTGGGAGCTGCAGCCATGCAGTTGAAGCGAGCCAGACGCAGGGCAGCGCACAGCAGGTAGAGCACCGCAATGCTCCAGCCCAGGTAAGGAATCTCCAGGTTGAAGAGCACCGCCTGAGCCAGCAGCATAGCCGGAGCAATGCCGAAAGACACCACGTCAGCAATGGAGTCAAACTCACGACCGAAGGGGCCGTCGCTCTTGCACATGCGGGCCACGCGACCATCCAGCAGGTCGAAAATGCAGGCAGCAAAGATGAGGTAAGTGGCATTCTGGTAATGCACAAATGCCTCTTCTGTGCCGGACGGGAACTTCATACCCTCGAAAATGGTGAGGATAGCGAAGAAACCGCACAGGAGGTTGCCGGCTGTAAGCAGGTTCGGCAACACCGGAATCTGGGGTTCATCCGGATAAACCGGGGGCTGGGGAGTAGACATAGTTTCAGTTTTCTATTGGTTTTGGTTAGTAAGTTGTTGTTCAGCCGAGAGTTTCTGCAGCCTTGGCCAGCAGGGCATCCTTAGCAGCGATTTCCTTACCGGAACCGCGTGCCATATCAGCCTTGCCGCCGCCCTTGCCGCCCACGATGGGGGCCAGCGTGCGGATGAGATCACCAGCCTTCAGACCGGCAGCCTGTGCAGCTTCGCCGCAGTAGGCACCCAGGGAAAGACTGTTGCCATCGTCGCAGACCAGGAAGGCAGCTGCGGTATAGTGGCGCTTACGCAGGCCATTAAAGAGCTCGGTCAGCAGCTCGTTGCCACCCTCGGCGCAGACCACCACATTGCCACCCGTCAGCTTCTCAGCCAGCAGCGCATCAGCAGCACCGGCAGCAGCAGCCACCTGAGCCTTCTTCAGCTGCTTCTCGGCCTCGATGGCGGCTTCCTTCAGCTTGTCGCAGTAGGCGTTGTAGTCATCAAGCAGAGCGTTGATGGTGGCGATATCCTTAGCCTCGCGCAGCTTCTGGGCGGGCTTGGCATCATTGGAGGGGACGGGCACGATGGGCTGTCCCAGGGCGGCCAGCTTGCCGTTGGCTTCGGTCAGCTTGTCGAGCATCTCCTTGCCTTCAGGAATACGGGCGCTCACCATATCCTGCACCACAGCGTAGGCAGCTGCACCGGTGGCAGCCTCGATACGGCGCACACCACTGGCAATGGCGCCTTCGCTCTTGATCTTGAAGAAGCCGAGCTGACCGGTGGTGGCAGCATGCGTGCCGCCGCAGAGTTCCATGGAAACGCCGTTGAAGGCACCGGCTTCGCCACCCATCTGCACCAGACGCACCACATCGCCGTACTTATCGCCGAAGAACTGGCAGATTTCCGGGTGCTTCTTGATTTCGGTCATCGGGTACTCGTTGCAGACCACGGGCAGGTTCTCACCAATCCACTGGTTCACCAGCACCTCCACGCGGCGCAGATCGGCCTTGGAGATGGCGCCGCTGTTCACGTCGAAACGCAGGCGGTCGGCATCCACCAGGGAGCCCTGCTGGGCGATATCCTCGCTCACCAGCGTGCGCAGTGCCTTGTGCAGCAGGTGCGTGGCGCTGTGGTGGGATTCCAGGGCGCGGCGGCGCTCCACATCCAGGTGCAGCTCCACAGTGTCGCCCACGGCGGGGGTCACACCATCGGCCACGGAGATGAGATGGGCGCGAGCCTGGCCAATCTGCTGCACGCCGATGACGGGGCAGCTGTCGCCACCCACGGAAAGGGTGCCGCCATCGCTCATCTGACCACCCATTTCGGCGTAGAAGGGAGTCTTGTCGGTAATGACGAAGAGGATGCCATCGGCCTCGTGCACTTCGGTCACGGTGGCGGTGGTGGTGTCCTCGGTGTAGCCGGTGAATTCGGTTACCTGCTCGGTCTTGAGGTCCAGAGCGCGTACCACCTGCTTCTTCTGGGCTGCCTTGGCGCGCTGGCGCTGCTCCTCCATGAGGGCATCGAAGCGCTCGGTGTCCACCTCGAGACCGCGTTCGCGAGCCATGAGGGCGGTCAGGTCAATCGGGAAACCGTAGGTATCGTACAGCTTGAAGGCAAAATCACCAGAAACCTTACCGGTGGCAGCCACTTCCTTGTCGAAGAGCTCCAGACCGCGGTCCAGGGTTTCGTTGAAGCTGGTTTCCTCGCGCAGCAGCACTTCCTTGATGGTGTTCTTGCGGCCGACCAGCTCGGGGAACACGCGGCCCATCTCACCGGCCAGTGTGTCCACCAGCTCAGAAAGGAAGGGCTTCTCGAGACCCAGGGTGCGGCCATAGCGCACGGCGCGGCGCAGAATGCGGCGCAGCACGTAGTTGCGGCCATTGTTGCCGGGCAGAATACCGTCGGCAATGGAGAAGCTCAGCGTGCGGATGTGGTCGGCAATCACGCGGAAAGCCACGCTCTCACGCAGCGTTTCCTTCTGCTCGGGGGTGGCATCCTGCGGGTAGATATCCACATACTTGCGGCCGGAAATCTCCTCGATACGGCTGAAAATCGGGCGGAATACGTCCGTGCTGTAGTTGGAGACGCGGCGGGAGAAATCGGTGAAGCCCTTGGTGCACTGAATCATGGCGCAGGCGCGTTCGAAGCCCATGCCGGTGTCCACATGGCAGGCCGGCAGCGGGCGGAAAGTGCCATCGCTCTCGGCGTTGTACTGAATGAACACGAGATTCCAGATTTCGATGCACTTGTCGCTGTCGCCATTCACCAGACGGCCCTGGGTATCGCCCTCGGGGGTGAGGTCCACGTGCAGCTCCGAGCAGGGACCGCAGGGACCGGTCTCGCCCATCATCCAGAAGTTATCCTTCACGCCGCCGTTCACCACGTGCACCTTGGGGTCCATGCCCTTGGAAGCAAACAGCTCGGCCCACATATCATAGGCCTCCTGATCGAACTCACCGGGGTCGCCCTTTTCCTTGTTCGGGGCGTACACGGTGGCGTACAGGCGCTCCACGGGGAAGCCCCAGCGCTCCACAATCAGCTCCCAGGCCCAGGCGATGGCCTCTTTCTTGAAATAGTCACCGAAGGACCAGTTGCCCAGCATTTCGAAGAAGGTAAGGTGAGATGCGTCGCCAACTTCTTCGATATCGCCCGTTCTAACGCACTTTTGAACGTCGGTAAGTCTGTTGCCTGCTGGGTGTTTTTCGCCAAGAAGGTAAGGCACGAGTGGGTGCATACCTGCCGTTGTAAATAAAACCGATGGGTCGTTTTCTGGGATAAGACTTGCCGATGCAATTATTTTATGACCTTTTGATGCAAAAAAGTCAAG
>JAZRBC010000006.1:0-4614 GCA_045634905.1 Akkermansia sp. | reverse complement strand
GCCAGGCGGTAATTCATGCGCGGCAGCAGCCGCGCTTTCATCCGCCCGCAGGGCGGATTTCATACACGCGGAGCGTGTATTTCATTGAGCACACCAAAGGTGTGCGACTGGTTTCCGCTGCATCAGCAGCGGAACTTCCATTTCTACCGCCGCCGATATCTGTTCATTCATCGGGACAAAGAGGGCCTTTCCCAATGATACCCGATTTCATGAAGAACCCGGCTATACCAGCAGCAATCAGCCCCCACCGGCGGGCGTGTGCGCCCGCGGAACTCAATACATTCCCGAAGGCCTCGGCGTAGCTTTAGCGAAGACGGGAAGATTCAAAATCCAACATCCAAAATTACTCCCCGCCCCTTCTCCGCCGGAAGAACACGCGGAGGTACTGGTAGTTGATGAAGGCCAGATACCCCAGAATCATCATGTTGAACCACTGCCCGGTCACCAGCGCCCAGACCGCCAGACCACCGCTCAGCAACAGGCCGCTGACACAGGGAACCAGGTAATTATTCAGTATAGAGCCCAGCAGCTTGCCACCATCCAGCGGGAAAACAGGCAGCAGATTAAACACGCTCCACCAGAAGCAGATCAGCATACCCACCGAATACACCTGCAGCAGAAATGGTGCCACCTCGTGCGTATACAGCCCCACCACCAGCTCCTGCTGCAGCCCCAGCGGCAGCGTATCCATCCACGGCATCAGGTACGCATAGCGCACCCCCACCCAGGGATTCCCCAGCTGCGCCCCGAAAGCCAGCCCCAGCACCCCGCCCAGCAGCAGAGAAGCCACCGGGCCGGCCAGCAGCGTCAGCACAAATCCCCAGCGGGCCGCCGGCAGCATCGCAAAACTCGTTGTGCCACCCAGGCCGGCCACCTCAATCCCCTCCACCACCGCACCTGTAGCTCGCCCCACCAGCGCGTGGCCGAACTCATGCACCAGCAGGCACACCATACCCGCCGCCACAAATACCGCCACACGGGACACATCATCGCCATCATTCACACCGAAAGCACCACCCAGCACTGCCAGCAGCAGCCAGGCATAGGGGTGAATACTCACCAGAATACCAAAAAGACGGAATTTCAGCACACCTCGGGGGGAATTCGGTTCATTCATGCCCGCATTTTACCCTGTCCAACACCCTTTTTGCAACAAAAATCACATTTTTTACAAAAAAAGACTTGCAATCCACCGGCAGAAGTAGTAATATTGCGCCGCACCCCGTCCACGGGGAAAGCAAAATCCGGCGTAGCTCAGCGGAAGAGCGGATGACTGTTAATCATTAGGTCGTTGGTTCGATCCCAACCGCCGGAGTCAGAAAAGCCTTGCAAGCCTGCTTGCAAGGCTTTTCTGTATACCCATATTGACCTGTTTTTTACTTGCCAAGCCATAGCACACGGTGTATGCTGGCAGCAGTCAATCAACCACCACAAGCATATGGAATTCAACTTCGACGCACTTGAAAAGAAAGGCCTCAAGCTCAACCCCGCCCCCGCCCCCGTGGGCTCCTACGTGCAGTGCATCCGCACCGGCAACTACCTCCACCTCTCCGGCGGCATCTCCATCAATGGCGATGTAGCCATCTACGGCAAGCTCGGCGCCGAAGTCAGCATCGAGGAAGGCCAGCGCGCCGCCCAGGCCGCCATCCTCAACCGCCTCGCCGTCATCCAGGCAGAACTCGACAGCTTTGCACCCCTGCGCAAGATTGTGGCGGTGAACGGCTTTGTGAACTGCACCCCCGACTTCACCGACCAGGCCAAAGTGCTCAACGGCGCCTCCGACCTCCTCGTAGAGCTCTTCGGGCCCGCCGCCGCCCACACCCGCTCTGCCGTGGGCGTGCCCAGCCTGCCCCTCGGTGTAGCCGTCGAAATCAACATGATTGTGGAGTTCGACCCCGCCGCCTGCTGATTTTAACACCAACCCCGGGAGAGCGCCATGGCCACCATCGTTCTGGGAGTCTGCGGCTCCATTGCCGCGTACAAAGCCGCCAGCGTAGCCTCGCAGCTCGTGAAACTCGGCCACGAGGTTCACTGCGTCTGCACCCCTGCCGCGCTGCACTTTGTCACCCCGCTCACACTCATGACGCTCTCCCGCAACCCCGTCATCACCACCTTCGATGACGAAACCGGCAGCTGGGTCCCCGTGCATATCGACCTCGCCCAGCGCGCCGACCTCCTGGCCCTCGTCCCCGCCTCGGCCAACACCATGGCCTGCATGGCTCACGGCCAGTGCCCGAACGCCCTCACCAGCCTCTACCTGGCCTACCGCGGCCCCGTCCTCATCTTCCCCGCCATGAACAGCCTCATGTGGGACCACCCCGCCACCCAGGCCAACGCCGCCACCCTCGCTGCCCGCCCCGGCCACCGCATCATCGGCCCCGCAGAAGACGGCATGCTCGCCTGCGGCACCTCCGGCAAAGGCCGTCTCGTGCCAGAGGACGCTGTCGTCCGCGAAATCATATCTGCTCTCCCCTCCTGAGCATTGAATATCGACTATCTCCAGCTTGGGCTTGCGCTCTGCGCGGGCGTTTCCCTCTCTGCAGCCTGCGGTTTCCGGGTCTTTGTCCCACTGCTGGCCATGGCGCTCGGCGTGCGCTTCGGTGGCCTCAGCATCGATGAAAACCTTGCCTGGGTCGGCTCCAATGCCGCTCTCTGCTGCCTGTGCGCCGCCACCCTGGCAGAAGTGCTCTCCTACTACATCCCCGTGGTCGATAACGCGCTGGATGCCATCGCAGGCCCCGCCGCCCTCATAGCCGGCGCCTTTGTCACCGGTGGTATGCTCGGCGACCTGCCCGACTGGCTCCAGTGGAGCACCGGCATCATCGCCGGCGCGGGCGTAGCCGGCACCGTGCAGCTCGGCACCACCGCCACCCGCGCTGCCAGCACCAGCACCTCCGCCGGGCTTGCAAACCCCATCGTCAGCACCATCGAAAACATCCTCGCTGCCATCGGCTCCGTGCTGGCCATCCTTGCCCCCGTACTCGCCCTCATTGGCGTCGGAATCTTCCTCATCCTCATCGCCCTCTTCCTGCGTAAAATCCGCAGCATCATCCGCCGCCGCCGCGAAGCCAAAACCGCTGCCGCCCAGAGCGCCTGATACCCCCCCCTTCCACACCAGACACAAAGTGGAATTTGAATTACGAAGTATTGTAGTTAGGCGCGCGAGCGCGCATTCGTACTGCCGCGCCCAAGGCGCGGGGCCAGCCGTGACGCGAAGGCGGGAACCTGCACATTCAAAATCCTACTTTCTACATTCTACATCTGCAACTTCCAATTTATCGAGATACGCTGATTTATTGGAGTTCCCATTTGAGATTCCCCGGAGATTCATCTGTTGCTATCGCATGTTGAAAGCATAGAACACAGCGAAGGCTTTACACGGGGCGGGGCGCGGGGTATACTGCCGGGTATGAAGTACAGAAGATGCGGACGCAGCGGGGTACTGCTGCCGGAAATTTCACTGGGGCTGTGGCACAATTTCGGCCAGGCCGACGACCGGGCACAGAACGCGGCCATCATCGGCCGTGCGCTGGAGCTGGGTATCTGCCACATGGACCTGGCAGATAATTACGGCCCGCCCCCCGGCAGCGCCGAGGAGCGATTCGGCAGCCTGCTGCGGCAGGAGTTCGCCGGGCACCGGGATGAGATGTTCATCGCCACGAAGGCGGGGCACCTCATGTGGCCCGGGCCGTATGGCGACTGGGGCAGCCGCAAGCACCTCATCTCCGGGCTTGACCAGAGCCTGCGCCGCCTGCAGCTGGATTATGTGGATGTGTTCTACCACCACCGCCCGGACCCGGAAACCCCCATCGAGGAAACGGTGGAGGCGCTGGTGCAGATAGTGCGCAGCGGCAAGGCGCTCTACATAGGCCTTTCGAAATACCCGCCCGCCGCCTTCAACCGCGCCTGCACCCTGCTGGCAGAGGCGCACGTGCCCTGCCTGCTGCACCAGTTCCGCTACAACCTGCTGGACCGCGCCTGCGAGGCCGGCATGCTTCCCGCCGCCAGGAGCCAGGGCACCGGCAGCATCGTGTTCTCGCCGCTGGCGCAGGGCATGCTTACGGGCAAATACCTGAACTCCCCCACCCTGCCCACCGGCTCCCGGGCCGAGCGCAGCGACTCCATCTTCCTGGACGCCGATAAAGTGGCGGCCGATGCGGCCCGCGTGGCGAGACTGCAGAGCATTGCCACCGAGGCGGGCATACCGCTCACCCAGCTGGCGCTGCGCTGGCTGCTGCAGCACAACAGCGTGACCAGCGTGCTCATCGGTGCCCGCACCGTCGCCCAGCTTGAGGAATGCGCCGCCGCTACCGGCCAGCCCCCGCTGAGCGAGGAGCTTGTGCAGGCGCTGGAGGCCTGACCCACCCCACGGCCCTCCCCCCCACTTTCCCAGCCCCCCCCCGCACACCGCCGGGGTGGGCTGTGAGGTTTCGGTGGTAGAAGGCAGAATTCTTTACGCCGCGCCTATGGCTATCACAACTTTCAAAACTACCGGTTAAGAGTGTTAATTGAATGTGGTCACGGCGTGATATGAAAACTCAAATTCCACAACGCGTTGGCATAATTACCAATCATCGGCAAATTGGACTTTGAATTACGAATTACGAGTTACGA
>JAZRBC010000005.1:0-17231 GCA_045634905.1 Akkermansia sp. | reverse complement strand
AAATCAGCCGAGGTTGCGCTCTACCATGGCGTAGGCGCTGTGGTTGTGGATGGATTCAAAGTTTTCTGCCTCCACCCGGTACCAGCTGAAGGCGTTGTAGTGTTCTGTGGCCACGGCCACGTTGCGCACCAGGTCTTCCACAAAGACCGGATTCGCGTAGGCCCGGTCTGTCACGTATTTTTCATCCGGGCGTTTCAGGATACTGTAAAGCTGGCAGCTGGCGCAGCCTTCGATGAGGTCAATCAGATCCTCAATCCAGACCGCTTTGCCGGAAAACCGCACAGAGTAGGTCACGATTCCGCGCTGGTTGTGCGCACCGTGTTCACTCATTGCCTTGGAGCAGGGGCAGAGAGTTGTGACCGGCACCTTGATGGTGAGCGTGAACTGCCCGGGCTTGCCGACTTCGGCATCAATTTCAAAGCGGACCTCGTAGTCCATCATCCCCTCCATGCCACTCACCGGGGCTTTCTTGAGCCGGAAGAAGGGGAACTCCACCTCCACATGGGCGCGCTGGGCGTGCAGCTTCTCAAGCAGGCGGTTGGGCAGGCGCACGGCTGTGCGCACATCCAGGTAGCGCTTGTGTTCGTGCAGAGCCTCCACAAAACGGCTCATATGCGTGCCCTTGTATTTCTCGGGCAAATCCACCATGAGCGCCACAGTTGCCACGGTGGATTGCGTGCGCTGCTCCTTATCGCTCACCACGATGGGGAAGCGGACTCCCCGAACCCCCACGCGGTCGATGGAAATCTGGCGTGTATCAAGTTCGTTCTGAGTGTCTTTAAGTTCCTGCATGGGTATGGTGGACGATGTGGGTGGGGTGATAGAAAAGACCGAGGAGGCTTGCAGGCCGAAGCATACAAGCCTCCTTGTAATCAACGACAACCTGCCGTCGAGAACTCCTCAATCACAGGGATCAGGGGAGCAGGTTCACGGCACGAGCGCGGCGGATTTCGCGCGTGATCTTGCGGTGCATCTTGGCGGAAACGCCAGTGACGCGACGGGGCAGGATCTTGCCGGTCTCAGACGTGAACTTGGAAAGGAATTCCGGGTTGCACATGTCCACGGCACCCGCGGGGATGTCGATGCGACGACGGGGCATGGTCTTGTTGCAGGTGCGGAAACGGATACGGCGTTCGACGCTCTTGAATTCGGTCATCATAATCGTATAGAAGTGCTTAGGAGGTTTAGCGCATCTCGCGGTGCAGAGTGCGACGCTTCAGGTAGGGGTTGAACTTAACCTTCTCCAGACGGCCGGGCGTACGCTGGCTCTTCTTGTTGCGGGTGGTCACGTAACGGGAAGGGGTCTTACCCTCGGCCTTGGCCTCCGTGCATTCCAGGATGATAATATCTCTAGGCATAATTGCGAATTGTTGACTTGCGGGCGCACATTGTACACTATTCTTCGCTATCGTCAAGAGAAATCGCATTTTCCATGTCATTTTGTAGGTCAGCGTACCCGACATGGTCTTGTTTTCTGGCTCTGTAGCTGGCATAAGAGCCATATTTTTTCTCGTATTCCTCCTGGCATTTCACCGTGAGACGGCAGAACGGGCGCACCTGAAGGCGCTTCTTGGGAATGGGGTCGAGAGAGATTTCGCAGATGCCGTAGGTGCCGCGGCGGATGCGTTCCAGGGCGGCATCAATTTCAAAGAGCTGCTCGCGGTCCTTGTCCAGCAGGCGGATGGTCAGGTCGCGTACCTCGGCTTCGCTGCCGGCATCGCCTATGTGCTGGCCGGAGGAAGAAGAAACATTGGATGCGCCGCTGCGCAGGTGGTCGCGGGTCACATTCTGCATGTTCGGCAGCATTTCATCGCGCAGCTTCTGCAGCGCTTCCTTCTGCTCCTGCAGGAATTTGGGCCACTCCGGGTCGGCTTTCAGCAGGGCCAGAGTCTCTTTCAGCTTCTTGACCCGGGCCTTTTCTTCGGCGGTGAGGGTTTCACGCACCGGTGCTTTCTTGGCAGCGGCTTCCTTCTTGTCGGCCTTGGGTGCGGTGGTCTTTGTCTTCTTCGGTGTTGCCATGGTCTCTTCTCTTTCGCGTAAATGGAGTGAATGGTTCGTCTGCTGGTTAGCAGCGGCATGGATGATTGTTTGCTACTACCACAAGTGCGGATGAATTTCAAGAAAAATCTGCTATCCGGTAGCATAAATCTGCCTGTTTGTGACAGCTTGCCAAAAAATACGCGGCGGGGCTTGCTTTCTCATTGCGCCGGGCTTTCCGGGGTGCTATGATGAGCAACCATGGTACTGGAACGCAAGACGGGAGTATTGATGCCGCTGTTTTCACTGCGGCGCACAGGTGATGCCGGTATAGGCGACCTGACTGCCCTGGAGGAATGGGTGGACTGGGCTGCGGCGCATGGAGTCGGGTTCCTGCAGCTGCTGCCGGTGAATGCCCTGGGCGAGGATGATGCACCATCCCCTTATTCGGCCATCAGCTCTGTGGCGCTGGAGCCCCTCTATCTCTCGCTGGAGCGTATTCCCGGCATGCCGGGCCAGCTGCCGCCCTATCCGGAGGACCTGCCCCCGCTGCAGCAGCCTGGTGGGCGTGACCTGGTGGATTATGCCCGGGTGCGGACGTACAAACGATACTGGTTCCGCCAGGCCTGGAAACGCTTTGAGCAGGAGCCGGAGTTCGCACCCCTGCGGTCGGAGTTTGAGTCCTGGGTGAGTTCTCAGGGCCTCTGGCTGGAGGATTTCTGCACTTTCCTGGTGGCCAGTTTCGGGTTCGGTACCATAGCCTGGTGGCTCTGGCCTGAGCAGAATACTGATGTGATACGCCGCATCGTGAACGATTGCCCGGAATCCCGCGCGCAGAAGCGCCACCAGCAGTGGCTGCAGTGGCTGTGTGCCCGGGAATGGGCTCGCGTTCGCGCTCATGCGGATGCCAGGGGGGTGCTGCTCATGGGGGATGTGCCTATCGGCGTTTCTGTGGCGAGTGCCGATGTGTTTTTCGAGCGCTACCTCTTTGATATGGACTGGAGCGGCGGGGCGCCTGCGGAAGGAAACTTTGCCGAGGACCCTTTCACGGCAAAGTGGGGGCAGAACTGGGGAATTCCCCTTTACCGCTGGGATGTGATGGAACGCGACGGCTTTGCCTGGTGGGGACGCCGCGTCCGCAAGCTCACGGAGGTGTTTTCCATGTACCGCATTGACCATGTGCTGGGATTCTACCGCATTTATGCTTTTCCCTGGATGCCCGACCGAAACCCCGAGTTTCTGCCACTCTCGCCGGATGAAGCCGCTGCGCGTTGCGGGGGGCGCCGCCCCGGATTCCGCCCGCGGGGTGACTGGTCGGAAACTGACCGCCGGGCAAATCTGGCGCAGGGCGATTATCTGCTGCGCCAGCTTATCAAGGCCGCGCCGGGGGTACGAGTGGTGGGCGAGGACCTGGGCTGCGTGCCTGATTATGTGCGCCCGGATTTATCCTATCTGCGTATTGCCGGGTTCAAGATTCCGCATTGGGAAATTGACGAGCAGCAGCAGATTGTGAGGGGGGAGACCTATAACCCCTGTTCCTTTGCCACTTATGCCACACATGATTTTCCGCCCCTCTGCACGGATTGGGATACCTGGGTGGATGCCGTGCAGGATGCCTACGGTGCCCAGTGCGACCCCTCCGTTTCGCCGGATGTGCGTCTCGCTGCTCATCAGAAAGGTCGCGACTGCGCCCGCGTGCTCTGCTGGCTGGGGGATTTTGCCGGGCTGCACCACCGGGAGTGCATGTCATCGTGGCACCCGGGTATCAAAGATGCCCTCATCCGCGCTCTGCTGCAGTGCAATTCCGCCTACGCCGCGCTCATGTGGACCGAGTTGTTTGATATTCCCGTGCGGCTCAATACCCCGGGTACCGAAGGCGGCACCAACTGGCGGCCCCGCATGCCCTTTACCGCGGCAGAAGCCGCCCGGCTGGAGCAGAGCGAGTGGCTGCACCGCCTCTCCCGCGAAGCCCGCCGCACTGCCGGTGAGGGCGCATGATGGATTCGACGAGCGCCAGCGAGTGGAAATCAGAGCCCGTAGGGCGGCATAATCATGGCACAGACGGGGCTCTGAGCTCTGCTTGCCGAACAAAAATCCCGTCTCAACCTGAGGTGAGACGGGATGAAGTGCTTGCCTGGCGGCCTGTATGAATCAGTGGCTGAATGCCTCTGCCGGAACATCGGCCACGGGGGTCTGCCTGCCGTCTACCGGGCCGCGGTTCCACTGCAGGCGCAGGGAGCCGGGGGCGGAGGGACCCTGCACCACGGTGATGGTGATGGCGTGCTTGCCGGCCTTCAGGGGAATACCCTTCCTGCCGGTCTTTTCCGCGATGGCTTCATCAGTATTGATAGCGGCGGATTCATTCACCGTGCTGCCGGGGGTGTAGTTGAAGTCGGCATCCACCAGCTGGAAGTTGTGCAGCTTGATATAGGCCCTGGTGCCGGGTACATCACTGAGGGTGAGGTAGAAATGCCAGTGGTTGCCGTCCTGCGGCACGTTGATATAGCCCGTGTATTCCGTGATGCTGCCGGCGGGCAGTTCATCCGTGGTGGGGGTGGCGGTGCCGGTGGTGGCCTGGGCGGCACCGGGCAGGGTATCAAATACCGGCACCCAGGGGCAGGTGGCATTCACGCGGCGCATCGCCAGACCGGGCTTTGTTGCGCCGGGGGTATTGGCGGGCACCAGAGCCATATCGTAGTTGCGGAAGCCGCCGCAGCCGTTGTTGCGGTGGCCGGCCTGCGGGTCGCGGGCGTAGTCGTAGGCCCGGCGGGTGTACAGCACGGCCGCCTTCAGCTTCTCCTGGATGCCCGGCAGCTGGTCTGCGATGTTGGTGGTCTCGTGGCTGTCGGCCTCCACGTCATAGACCTCGAAATCATCCTGAGCGCTCATGATATTCGTGCGGATCGCCTTGAGATAGCGGCCATCCTCTGCGCGGAACACGATGGCCTGCTGCTCGCCGCGGTGGCGGCCGCGTTTGTTTTCCGCATAGTCCTGGTACTGAGCCATACCGCCGCCGAAGTTGTATTCGGAGTACACCACGCCGTCCTTCTGCTCGGCATCCTTGCCCCTCAGGGTGGGCAGCAGGCTCACGCCGTCGCAGCGCATCGGGCTGGGTACTCCGGCCAGGTCGGCAAAGGTAGCCATCCAGTCGTGGAACTGGCTGGGGAAATCACTGTTGTGGTTCTCCTTGATGAGGCCGGGAGCATATACCAGGCAGGGTACGCGCAGACCGCCTTCCCACAGGTCACGCTTGATACCGTCCATGGGGCCGTAGCTGCGGAAGAACGCAGGGTTCTGCGCCGGTGCAGGGTGGTCCTTGAACCCGCCCACGGCTCCGGGCTCGTTGTGGGGGCCGTTGTCGCTGGTAAATACCACAAAGGTGTTCTTGTCAATGTTCAGGTCCTTGAGCAGCTGCATCAGGTCGCCCATGGCATCATCCACGCGGGTAATCATGGTGGCGTGGCGCTGCGCGGCGTTGAGCGCATTCTGCGCTCCACCACCGAAGCGTTTCTCGGCATAGCGCTTCCACTGTGCGTTGTTGCGGTACTGCGGGTAGATATAGGAATCCCACTTGCCGGTGGCGGTGTTAATCATCCGACCGGGTTTGCCGAGCCACTGCACGCCGCCCTTCAGGCCGCCGCCGGCGGGGTAGGGGGCACTCGGTATGGCCAGACGCGCATGCGGCGCAATGAGCGTGAGCGCCAGGAAGAAGGGTTTGTCCGGGTTGGCCTTCACGTGGTCGGTAATCCATTTCTTGCCCCGGGCAGTATACAGGTCGGTGCTGTAGCAGGTGTCCAGGTCGGGGGTGATGATGGTGTCGCCATCCCACACGGCGTTCATGTGGGTTTCGGGGTCTGCGTTGCTTTCCTCCTTGGCGTAGTGGCGGTGCCCGGCCAGGTGGTTGTTGTAGCCGAAGAAGTAGTCGAAGCCGCGCAGGGTGGGCCAGGCGGCTGCCGTGGTCGGGGTGCCGCCGCTTTCCCTGCCGCCGCCTATACCCCACTTGCCGATGAGGGCGGTGGCATAGCCCGCCTCGCGCAGCACGGTAGCCAGCGTGTGGCTGTTTTCCAGCGCAGCGTCAAAGCTGTTGTTGCGGATGACTTCGGCGTGTCCCTGGTGCGTACCGCTGAAAAGCGAGGCTCGCGCCGGTGCGCAGACCGGAGCGGCGGTGTAGTGCCGGCGCATCTGCACACCCTGTTTCGCCATTTGTGCCAGGCTCGGCGTGCTGATGCTCGGCGGGCGCACCGTGCCGTCTGCACAGGTGGCGGGCACATTGATATTCAAATCGCCCCAGCCCATGTCATCCACCAGTACCAGCAGAATGTTAGGCTTCTCCGCTGCCAGACTCAGGCCCGCCGCCGTCAGCATTGTCAAGGCAAGTGTTCGTAATTTCATGATTTGTGTCGAGAAAAATGGTCGTTGACTCATACTAGCAGATATCCTGCCCGCCTTCAAGTATAAAGAAAAATACCCGCAGCCTGGTATTCAGCAGACTGCGGGTAGAGGTTGAAATCGACTTCGTTACTTGCGGCGGCGACGAGCGGCCAGTCCGCAGAGAGCCAGCAGACTCAGCGTGGCCGTGGTAGGCTCGGGGATTACGGAGAAAGTGGCACCGGAAATGCCAACAAAGGTGCCAGCGGATTGGGCCTTTTCGACTTGAATAGAAAGGGTAACGTGCTGTTTTGCTCCTAATGTGAGATGTTCACTACCAAGTTGGAAGGAGGTGTCGTTGTCCCAGTTTTCCCATGCTTCAGCGTTTTCCGTTTTTGCTTGGGTAAATGTTACGTCGGCCGTAGCAATTTGAGTAGTTCCTGAACTGAGGGTGAAGGTGATTGCTCGGCTGTTTGTTGTGTCGCTCTGTTTCCCTCCTCCAGAGTTGTAGGCGAAAGTATTCAGAGTGATGGCGTTAATGTTAACGGTTTCATCGCTCCCGTTGGTTAAAGTGAAATTCAGAATATATGAACCACCGTTACCAACGTTGACGTTCGGTCGGATTGCTGTGTCGTAGGCTTGGTCCGTTCCGGCCTTTGGGTATTCGCCATTGGCTTGATTAGTCCCAGTAGTGTTGGGGGTCATACCGGTAAATGTAATTGTCAGCGGACATCCTTCTGCAGGGAAGATGGCAGTATAGTCCGTATAGGTCTGGTCCTTGGTCTGGTCGCTCGTGGTGAAATTGGCAGTCCAGTTGCCTTCAACGGCGGCAGACGCCATACCTGCCAGAGCAAGAAGTGAAATAAATGTTTTCTTCATTGTAAGTCGTGGTGTTAGAAATGACAGAGGCTGCAACCTGGTGACCGTTTCCTTGCGCAATGGAATGACGGAGACCTGGCCTGACCTCTGGACATTATTCTATCGGATTTTCTATGCGTGGTGGACATTAGCATTGACGATGCAGGAGTAAAATCGGTTTTGAAATAACCTATTGTGCCGCCACTGCACGCATTTGTTTAACATCTGGCAACTACCCGCACTTTTTTGAATGAGTTATGTTATTTGTGCTTGTCATCGCATAGAAAAAGCTCTGGCTTTTTACGGAGGACAAGGAGAGTGTCGGGGTAAAACGATATCCGCCGCTCTGCGCGGCGGACGGTGGTGGTGGGGAGAGTCAGATACGGGCGCGTTGGCATAATTACAAATCATCGGCAAATTGGACTTTGGCGGCATGAACTTCATCGGAGCACGGGACTTCAGTCCCGATTAAACTCTCCGTGATTTACGGGACTTCCGTCTACGCCCTTTGGGCTTCGCCGAGACAAGAAAGTCCCGTGCTCTGAAAACAACAATTTCGCCTAATTATGCCAACGCGTAGTCAGATATATTTGCGCTCTTTGAAGAGGTGGGCGCGGATGGGATCAGCGGCGGCGAGGTGGGTGTAGCCGATGGCGAGGGCATCGGCGGCATCGGGAGCCGGTGTTTCGGTGAGGGAGAGCAGGGCGCGCATCATGAAGGCGACCTGCTGCTTGCCGGCACCGCCACGGCCCACGGTGGCCAGTTTCACGCAGCTGGGTGGGTATTCCATGATGCGCAGTCCGTGTTTGGCGGCGGCCAGCACGGAGGCGGCGCGAGCGGAGCCCATGGTGATGGCGGTGCGGTGGCTCTGCACGTAGATGATACCCTCGATGGCCAGCTCATCCGGCTGCCATTTTTCGATGAGGTCGCATACGTGCTCATGAATGGCGAGCAGGCACTGGCTCTGGCTGAGCCGCGCAGGCAGGGAGAGGGTGCCGTAATCCAGCGCCCGCGGGGCGCGGAAATCGCCGTCGATGACGGCGAATCCCGTGTTGCGGATGGCGGGGTCTATGCTGACAACGCGCATCTGCTGAATAGATTAGCGGCGGCGGCGCTTGGGCGCGGGGCGGGGTTTGCGCACCGGGCGCACCGGGCCGTCCTCGAGCAGGGCGGTGTAGGCGTAGTCGAAGCCGTTGAGCTTGCGGCGGGCAATCTTGCGGTTGATGAAGATTTCCACGCTCTTGGCGAAATCCACCTCATCGGCGGTGAGCAGGGTGAAGGCATCGCCGGTGGATTCGGCGCGGCCGGTGCGGCCGATGCGGTGCACATAGTCCTCCGGGTTTTCCGGCACGCGGTAGTTGATGACGTGCGTCACACCGTTGATATCGATACCGCGGGCGGCCACATCCGTAGCCACGAGAATGCGGAACTTATCCTCCTTGAAGCCCTTGAGCGCGGCCATGCGGTCTTTCTGAGCGATATCGGAGTGCATGACGGTGACCTGGTCTTTCCACCCGGCGTTGGCGAGCATGGTGCCCACGGAGTCGGCCTCCTTGCGGGTGCGGGTGAAAATCATGAGGTTCTGGAAATCTGTAGCCTTGATGAGGGCGAGCAGCAGGTCATCGCGCTGGTCGAGCCCCACCGGGTAGAACGCGTGGGAGATGGTGCTGGCCACCTCGCGGCGGGCAATGGCGATTTCCACGGGGTCGGTGAGGCACCACTTGGCAAAGCCCTGCAGAATCTGCGGCATGGTGGCGGAGAAGAATAGAGTCTGGCGGCCATCCCAGGGGCAGAGGTTCACAATCTTGCGCACGATGGGCAGGAAGCCCATGTCGGTCATGCGGTCCACTTCGTCGAGCACCAGGGTCTTCACGGCCTTGAACTTCATGTTGCCGCGGTAGAAATGGTCAATAAGGCGGCCGGGGGTGGCCACGACCACGTCCACGCCCTTCTTGAGCTCCTCGGTCTGGGCTCCGTAGCCCACGCCGCCGTAAAGCAGGCCCACCTTGATATCGGTGTGCCTGGCGTAGGTGCGGAAGGATTCGGCCAGCTGGTCGGCGAGCTCGCGGGTGGGCTCCAGCACCAGCACCTGGGGCTGGCCGGTGTGGGTGATATTGTTGAGCAGCGGCAGCGCGAAAGCGGCAGATTTGCCGGTGCCGGTCTGCGAGGCGCCAATCACATCCTTGCCCTGCATAATCTGGGGGATGGCCTGAGCCTGAATGGGGGTGGGTGCCTCATAGCCGCAGTCCTTCACGGCTTCCAGAATGGGGGCGGAGAGCCCCAGCTCTTCGAATGTCATCTTCGTTTCCGTTGTCGTTTGTTGTGTAAAATCGTCCATAGCCGCAGAATCAGCAGATATAGGGGTTGTTGAGTTGCTCTTCACCGATGGTGGTGGAGGGACCGTGGCCGCTGTTCACCGTGGTGTGCGGGGGCAGGGGCATGAGGTGCTCGCGGATACCGCGGATGAGCGTGCTCATGCTGCCACCGGGAAAATCGGTGCGCCCCACGCTGCCGGCAAACAGGATATCGCCCACGAATAATTCCTCATCCGCCGGCAGATAGTAGGCCGCGCCATCGGCAGCGTGGCCGGCAATGGGGAATATCTCCCACTCCAGTCCGCCCCAGTCGGCCTTGCGCGGGGTGGTGCCCAGCACATCGTCTACCGTGTAGGGCTCCACCGGGGGCAGACCCCAGGCACCGGCAGCTTCTTCGAGCGTGAGAGTCCGGCTGTACTGCGCCACGGCGTGAATGGTGCAGCCGGTGCGCTGCTGCAGGCGCGCGGCACCTTCCACATGGTCAAAATGCTGGTGCGTGAGCAGCAGGTGGTTCAGCCTGGCACCGGCGGGCAGGGTGCGTGCCACCCACTCGTCCATGCCCATGGGCGCATCCACGGCAATATAGCCATCTCCGGCTTCAATGAGGTAACCATTGCACCCTACTGAGCCACCGGTGTATACCTGTATCTTTCTGCTCACGCGCGCATTCTACCTGCTTTCCGTGCGTTTGGCGAGCCGAAAGTGCGGCAGTATGCGCTCGTTGCGGCAGTTACAGCGCGGTCCGGGTCACAATCCACGATAAAATGAGTGCCGCGCAGATGTAGGAGATAAGACCATAGGCCGCCACCAGCCAGGTGCGGGGCCAGTTGAGCATCTGGGTGACGCGGGAGACGGCCATGAGGCAGGCACCTACTCCGAGCAGCTGAAAAGTGGCGGTCATTCCCAGCCCTGTCTGCAGCTGCCCGCTGGCAAATCCCGCCAGCATGGAGAGCACCGAGGCGAGGATGAGCACCAGCAGCCCCCCTACGCAGGCTGCACGCAGACGCTGGAACGGGTCGGCCAGCAGCATGGACAGGGTGAACCCCAGCCAGGTAAGCAGGCAGTACAGGAGAACAAACCAGATTTCAGTAGAGCCGGGAAATATCATAATACGGGTATGGACACCACACCCCGCCGCAGGTTCGGTAATTGTTGGGTGGATTTCCGGTCAGAACGGAAGTCTGCAGTCTGTATCAGATGCACCCGCTCAGTGTTTCAGCCGGTGAACGCTGAGCCCGTAGGCGGTGTCGCGGTAGATATCAATGATTCTGCCGCGGCGCGTGGGGGTGATGATGATGGCAAAGGTGGCATCCATACTCACGTGAATGCAGTCTGCCCGGGGGAGAAGCAGCTCTTTGATAGTGGATTCAGGGGTGCCTGCTGTGCTGGGGGTGGTAAGTACCTGCACCAGTTCCTCTACGGTGGCGGCGCGTCCCGCCTGCTGCAGCAGCTCGCTCAGGGTGGCCGCGGTGCATTCCAGCACGGCTCCGTTGCGCTCGCGGTGGCCGGTGAGTTCGGTTTCCAGCTGCCAGAGCTGCTCGTCGGGCAGCAGAGCACGCTGCAGTGTGGGCAATCCGTCATCTGCCCGGACCGGGCATAGTGCAATGAGCGCGGAAAGCGTGGTGAGGGTGAGCAGTTTCATGACGGAGGACCACCCCATACTGCCACGCAGTGCAGGGTATGTCAACGCAATTCTGCGCTTGTAACGGTGCGGGAGTTGTGGTAAAACTGACCTTGTGAATCCCGCCGGTGCAGAGCTAGGTCCGTTGGTGTTTCGTTTTCTGGAGTATCTGGAAGCGGAGCGCAATGCCTCGCCGCGCACGGTGGAGGCCTACCACCGGTCGCTGCACCTGTTCCGGCGCTGGGCAGGAGCGGATTTCTGCGGCTGGGAGGCCTGCGGGGCAGAGGTGTTCCGCTCCTGGCTGTATGAGGCGATGAATGAGGAACTGAAGCCCTCCACCATCCGCCTGCGCTTTGCGGCGCTGCGTTCATTTTACGAGTATCTGATGCGCCGTGAAGGGCTGCAGGCCAGTCCGCTGGCTGAAGTGAGCCTGCCCAGAGCAGCGCAGAGTCTGCCGGTGCACCTTTCCCTGCACCAGATGGAGGAGCTGCTGGCGCTGCCGTTGCGGATTCCACCGGATAAGAAGAGCCCGGCCTGGCTTCCGCTGCGCGATGTGGCGATTCTGGAGCTGTTCTATTCCTGCGGTATGCGCCTGAGTGAGCTGGTGGGACTGGATGCCGATTCCCTGCGACCGGGGGAGAACTGCATCCGCGTGCTGGGCAAGGGGCGTAAGCTGCGCCTGGTGCCGGTGGGTGATTACGCCCGGGAGGCGGTGGAACGCTACCGCGAGATGGCCGGGGTCAGCGGGCGCGACCCGCTCTTCATCAGCCGCCTGGGGCGGCGCATGAGCTGCCGGAGTGTGCAGCTCATGCTGGATAAGTATCTGCGCTGCTCAGACCTGCCTTTCCATATATCCCCGCACAAGCTGCGCCACACCTTTGCCACGCATCTGCTGGATGCCGGTGCCGATTTGCGCGCGGTGCAGGAGCTGTTGGGGCACAGTTCTCTGGCGACCACGCAGATATATACGCACGTGACCCGGACCCGCATGCAGCAGGTCTACCGCCAGACCCACCCGCGCGCCGGCTGGGATGAGGAGTAAAGCGGCCTCTATTCGCTCAGGAACTCCCTGATGCCCGTGGTGGGGAAGCGGAGGTCGTTGTGCACAAAGGTCCGCAGGTATTTGCGCGCCCGTTCCCGGGAACCGTAGAGCTGCTCCGGGCTGAGCTGCTGGTCGGCCGGTACCTGAATTTTGTGCTGCAGCACAAAAAGCAGATTGCGCAGCGAGGGGGTGAGGTGGCGTTCCTCGTTGAAAAGCCTGCGCCCCAGTTCCCATGCTTCCTGCTCGCGCCCGCGGATGCGGCAGAGATTGTAGAATACCCAACGCAGGTACATGGGCGAGGCCCCCAGTTCAACCGCCCGCTGGTAGGCCTGTGCAGCGCGGGTGAAGTTGGTGCGGCGGGCCAGGTCTTCATCAAAGGCTCCCTGCTGGAGCCAGAGCATGGCACTCTGTGGATTATTGGCTATACCTTCGCGGAGAAATGCCTCTGCGGAGTCGAGATAATCCCGGCTGAGTACGGCGCGTTCATGTTCGCTGAGGCGTTCATCGCTGTTGACCCAGGCCACGGCGTTCTTGGCCATATCGCGCGCGGCTCGTGCCCAGTAGTTGGCACGCCGGGGGCAGAGGGTGGTAATCTGCTGCCAGCGGTGGCGGGCCCTCGGCCAGTCCTGCTGCAGCCAGGCGTTGGTGGTATCCACGCAGAGCATCTCTGCCGCAAAGGTCCGCAGCCCGCCCAGTGCAAAAACTGCAAGCTGCTGGGAGAGCGCATCCGTCTGGCTGTAGTCGGGCGGGGGGAGCCGGAGCCGGGCTGCGCTTTCCTGCTGCTGGAGCAGGTGACGCAGCGGCTGCAGCCCCCAGCCGGCCAGCGCAAGCAGCAGCACGGCGCCGGTGCAGCGCAGTGTCTTCCGCAGAGGGCTGGCCGGGTGTAGTATGTTCATGCTCTGGTGTGCAGGCGGTTTCGGATATCTGCTGCCAGCTGTTCCCAGTGCGGCACGCTGGCTCCGGCGCTGTGGGCCCGCTCCAGGGTGCGTCCCCAGATGGCATCGTACTCCACCGGGCGGCCCCGCAGGTAGTCCACCGCGCTGCTGGGAATGAATTCACCCATGATACGGGTGCGCTCCATCTGGCGGTGGACGATGTCCAGGGGCAGCGGGAAACCACGCTTTTCCGCCGCCAGGCAGACTTCCTCCATGATGGCCTGGGCGCGTTCAGCCTGCCCGGGCAGCGTGAAGAGTTTTTTGACGCTGATACCCCCGTGGGCAACGCAGAGACCGTTGAAGGGGATGTTCCACGAGAGCTTGCACCACTGAATCTGCTCCGCGTGCTCAAAGGCAGAGGTGACGATGCGGGCGCGGGCAAACAGCGCGGCAAAATCCCTCGCCCGGGCAGCGCCGGCAGGGGTGCTCACAAAGGGGGCAAACTGGATGTCGCCACCCTCCAGGTGGCGGATTCTGCCGGGCTCATCCATCATGCAGCACACGAAGCAGAGCCCTATGTAGACACGCTCCGCCGGCGCATAGGCGGCTATGGCCTCGGCATTGCCCATGCCGTTCTGGAAGCTGAGCACCTCGGTGCCGGGGTGGAGCAGGGCAGGCAGGTAGTTGCCGAGCTGGTCGTTGCAAGTGGTTTTCCAGCACACGATGACCAGATCCACCGGGCCGCATTCCTCTGCCCGGCGGCAGACCTGCACCTGCGGCAGGTGAATATCGCCATGCACACTTTCCACATGCAAGCCCTCCGTACGCAACGGTTCATATACCGAGCGGCCGATGAAGCAGACTTCTTCCCCGGCTTCAGCCAGGCGCGCTCCGTAATAACAGCCCAGCGCTCCGGCTCCTAAAATGGCAACTTTCATGCCCCTAGACTAGCATCTGCCCCCGGTTTTGGCAATAAAAAAGCCTGTGCACACACTTTTGCCTTGCAATCCGTTACTAAAAACGGTATTTAGAACCCACTTATATCAACCCGGGCGGGCCTGTATGCCTGCCCTACAAACCTAATACAGAACCACCATGGGTCAACAACATCGTAAGGAGACGAAGCGTCGCCGCCGCACTGCCTACATCAAGCGCCAGAAGGAAATCGCCAAGAACAGCAAGAACACCACGCCTGTTCAGATGGCCAAGAAGGTTTCCAAGGACTAATTTCGTCTGCTATCTGCTTTATATTGATACTGGCAGCGGTTCCACCCCGGAACCGCTGCTTCTTTCTTTCATTACACACTACCCGCTTGACCTTTCGTCTGCGGGCAGTAGAATAGGGGCAAACTTGAATTAACTACGTAACTATGGCAAATACGCATCAGTTCCAGACGGAGGTCCGGCAGCTGCTGGACATTGTGATTCACGCATTCTACAGCGATCGCGAGGTGTTTGTGCGCGAGCTCGTTTCCAACGCTTCCGATGCGCTGGAGAAACTGCGACTCAAGCAGCTCACCCAGACGGCGGTCTACGAGCCCGAGCGCGAGCTGCGCATCGCCATTACCACGGATGAGGAAGCCGGTACCCTCACTATCGCTGACAGCGGTATCGGTATGACTCAGGATGAGGTGGTGGAGTTCCTGGGCACCATCGCCCACTCCGGCACCAAAAAGTTCCTGGAAGCCATGAAGGAGAGCAAGGGCGGCACCCAGGACCTCATCGGCCAGTTCGGTGTGGGCTTCTACAGCGTGTTCATGGCTGCGGATAAGGTGGAGGTGACCACCCGCTCCTGGCAGCCCGATGCCGCCCCCGTGAAGTGGGTGAGCGATGGTCAGGAGGGCTATGAACTCAGCGAGGCTCCGGCCGATACTCCCCGCGGCACCAGCATCCTCATTCATCTGAAGGAAGACGCAAAGAACTTTGCCAAGGGTGACCACACCCGCTACATCCTCTCCAAATACAGCAACTTCGTGGGCTTCCCCATCGATTTCAACGGCGAGCACCTGAACACCGTGCAGGCTATCTGGATGAAGAGCAAGAAGGACGTGAAGCCGGAGGAATACGAGGGCTTCTACCAGTTCATTGCGCACACCGAAAGCAAGCCGCTGAGTTACATGCACTTCAGCGCAGATGCCCCCATCGTGCTCAATTCCGTGCTCTTTGTGCCGGAGGAAAACCCGGAGGCCATGGGCTTCGGGCGCTGCGAGCCCATGGTATCGCTCTACTGCCACAAGGTGCTTATCGACAGCAAACCCGAGAAGCTCCTGCCCGAGTGGTTGCGTTTCCTGGCCGGTGTGGTGGACAGCGAAGACCTGCCCCTCAACATTTCCCGCGAAATGCTGCAGGACAATTCCCTGCTGCGCAAGGTGGCCGGTATCATCACCAAGCGCTTTATCAAGCACCTGGAAGGTGTGGCTAAGAACGAGACGGAGACCTACGAGAAATTCTGGCGCACCTTCTCCCGCTACATCAAGGAAGGCGTGGTCACCAGCTGGGAGCACAAGGATGCCCTCGGCAAGCTTATCCGCTTTGAATCCACCTTCACTGAGCCCGGCAAGCTCACCAGCTTCGAGGACTATGTTTCCCGCATGAAGGAGAACCAGAAGGACATCTACGTGCTCTACGGCGCCAGCCGCAGCCAGCTGGAGAACTCTCCGTATCTCGATGCACTCAAGGCCCGCGGCTTTGAAGTGGGCTTCTTTACAGAGGGCGGTGACCAGTTTGTGGTGGAAAGCCTCATGAAGTTCGGCGAGAAGGAAATCAAGTCCATCGACCGCGCCGGTCTGGACCTGCCCCCGCTGGAAGCTCAGCCTGACCAGCCCGGTCTGGATGATCAGGAGGCCGAAGGGCTCACCTCCTGGGTGGCCGATACCTTCAAGGACCGTTTCAGCAAGGTGACTACCAGTGACCGCGTGACCACGGCTCCCGCCATTGCTCTGCAGGGCGAGGGGGATATTTCCCCCGAAATCAAGGCCTATCTCCGCGCCATGGGGCAGGAAGTGCCGGAAACGCATCCGGAGATTGCCTTTAACCCGCACAATCCCATTGTCATGAAGCTTGCTGAGCTTCGCGGCAAGGATGAGACCCTGGCCACGCTTCTGGCCGACCAGCTCATCAACACCGCGCTTCTCCGCGCCGGTATGCTCGATGACCCCGCCAAGCTGGCAGACAATTCCCAGGCTCTGCTTGAGAAGCTGCTGAATAAGTGATATTAATGCAGAGAAGCGCCCCTGCCCGCAACCGGGACAGGGGCGCTTTTTATTGTGCGCAGGCGGATGGACGAATGGCTGGTAAATACCGCATGCCTGCTATGTCCTGAGCAGCGGTCAGTCGCGTTTTTTCTCCTTGACAGGGGAAGGGAAAGAATATAAATTAGGTAGGAACAAAAGGTGATTTTTTTCTGCAATGTTTAAATTTTTCAAGATGCTGATGATGGTGCCTCTAATGTTGCCTGTGATGGCTGAAGGTGTGGTGGGGGATACTACGGAGCCGGTGGATTCGGCGGATGTGGTGCGCACGGGGCGGCGGATGGTGCAGCTGCGGGTGCCCAGTGACCGGGCGCTGGTGGGTTGCGCGCCGGTGGGGGCAGGGGGGCCGTACCGGATTCTGGATGGTAACTCCGTGCTCTGGGAAGGGGCAGAGGGTGAGTCGTTTGAGGTGGTGCCGTATGCTCCGCAGGTGTATCTGGTGAGCGAGAATGATGATAATGTGAGCTGGAGTTCGCTGGGCTGGAAGCCGAAGGTGAAGCACCTCGCCAAGAAAGGGAAGCACCATGTGCTTCGGGGAAAGAGGCCCAAGGGTGAGGGCGTGGATGCCGGCCCCGCCATGCGCGAGCTGGTGGGCGGCGCGGTGTGGTTCGGCGTGAGCGGCAGCTCGACGACGATTGAGCTGCCGAAGGGCGAGTACCATTTCTACCCCGAGGGTGCGCAGCGCATGAGTTATTATATCTCGAACCACGACCAGCAGGATATGCAGCCGGTGGGGCTGCCTATTGTGGGGCAGCGGGGGCTGAAGATTAATGGCAATGGCTCTACTTTCGTGTTCCACGGGGCGATGCAGCCGGTGCTGATTATGGACAGCAAGGATGTGGAGCTGAATGATATCACCATTCGCCACGATGCGCCTTATTACAACGAGGGGCGGATTGTGGAGATTGCGGATGGAAGGACGAC
>JAZRBC010000004.1:0-18095 GCA_045634905.1 Akkermansia sp. | reverse complement strand
GGCATAAGCTGCGTGGACCCGGCGTATGATTTCCTGGCGCTCTGCGGGATTTTCCTCACAATCCGCGGCCTGAAGCTGGAGATCCCTAGCCGTGAGCACATCGTTCACCGTGCGGGCACGGCGCAGCACCTGCACCGCAGCCCCGTTGAGATAGCGGCTCTTCAGCACCAGTATGCGGCTCCGGTTTCCGGGCAAGGCCTCGGCAAGATAGCGGTCATAGCAATCCAGCATGGCCTGCCGGGACATAATGTAGCGCGGCAATTCCTCCTGCAGCTGCTTCATCTGCTGCTCGGCGGCGCGGGTGGTCTTCCAGCCGGTCTTATCTTCGGGATCGGCAGCTTCCAGCAGCTCCTGCAACCAGGCATTGTGCTTGCGGTAGGAATCCGGATACAGCGCATAAGCCGCAGCCAGATACTCCGCGCGGCCGACAGAATCAGTCTCTGCCGCTTTCAGGTTCCGGAACACCTGCCAGGCCGGCTCCAGGGACTTGACGACATCGGGCAGGCGGGTCATCCCTCCGGTAAAGCCACCCAGGGCATGCCCCTTTTCATCCAGCACCATGATAGTGGGGAAGCCACCCACACCATAACGCTTCACCAAGGCATTATTCTGCGCCATCAATTCCTTTGGCAAAGGCTTGGTCCGCGGCAGATCCACCTCAAGATACACGAACTTATCATCCCCATACTGAGCAAAGGCGGGGGTATCCAGAACCCGGCGCCGCAGCACAATGCAGAAATGGCACCAGTCCGACCCGGTAAAATCCACCAGTATCGCCTTCTTCTCGCTCGCAGCCTTAGTCTTGGCTGCCTCAAAATCAGTCATCCACTCTGCAGCCGAAGCAGGCATCACACATGCCAGTGCGGCCGCGGCGAAACACATCCATTTCCTAATCATTCCTTAATCCAAAAGTTCAATTCTTATTATTCAATCACCAAGCGCCGCTCGCGGCGGCAGGCGTAGCGGTTGCCGGGCAGATTCACCCGGGATACCGCGGCTGTAGCAGGCAGAATTTCCACTACTGCCAGCACCAGTTCCTCGCTGATATCACTGACCGCCTTCAGCTGCAGATAGTGGCGCACAATGGACTTCTGCAGCGCCACGGGCTGCTGCCACACAAAGGGGAGATAAAGCCGCCCCTGCGGGTCGCGCGAAGGCAGCGCAGTCAGGGCAGCATCCAGCGCATCCAGCGTTTCCGCCTGCAGGCGGGCGCTGCGCCCCAGAATGGGGGTTACATCCCGCCCCAGCGCCTTATTCAGCGCGGGAAGCACCTCCAGCCGCAGCGCATTGCGCGCCACATCCGGCACATCATTGGTGGCATCATCTCGCCAGGGCTGTCCTATCTGCTGCAACCAGGCGGTGATTTCCGCGCGCCGCAATCCCAGCAGCGGGCGCACCCAGGTGATACCGGCCGCCACATGCACCGGCTGCATACCACGCAGCCCGGCCGCTCCACGGGCCAGACGGAACAGCACCGTCTCTGCCTGGTCATCGGCGTGGTGAGCCAGCGCCACCGTATTGCCGCCGCAGCGGTGGGCGGCAGCAGCCAGCAGCCACCGGCGGGCCTGGCGGCCTGCCGTTTCCAGCGAAACACCCTGCTCTGCCGCCATACCGGGCACATCCACGCGCTTGATTTCAAAGGGCACCTCCAGCTTATCGCAAAGACGGGCGCAGAAATCGGCATCGGCATCGGCCGCTGCAGCGCGGATACCGTGGTGCACATGCAGCGCGTGCACAGCGCAACCCTGCTGCACCAGCAGGCGCAACAGGGCCACAGAATCACGCCCGCCGCTCAGCCCCAGCACCACGGGTTTCTGCAGAAAAGGCAGGCACGCGGACTCCAGGGAAAGCGGCAATGGCCGGGAGGTATCACTCTTCTTCGTCATCAGCAACACGGGTTCTCTTACCCTTCTTGCCAGCCTTTGCCTTACCCGCCTTCCTGGCGAGTTCGGGAGCAATCTTTTTGAACACCTTGTCGGGATTGGCGTCCTCTTCAATCTCGACAGCCTTCACCACACCACTGGCATAACCCACCAGCACCTTGCCGCCGTGGCGCTCAGCCGCGGGAAGCACCTGCTTCTTGAAGGAATCCAGATCAGTCACGCTTTCACCCTTCACCGGGTTACCGTCGGAAAGCCAGGGCAGCGCATCCAGACGCTGCTTGGCCGTGGTGCGGATGCAGGAGTTCGGGTTTTCAGGGTCATCGGAAGCATCTGTCCAGGAAACATAGGAAACACTCTTCACATCGGCAGCAAAGGTGCTGTCATTGCCGATGGTGACACGCGTATCTGCCGGGCAGTGGAAAATGGCAGAAACCTTCATCTTGCCACTGGGGGTGCTGGGGAATACCACGGCATCCAGCTCAGGGGCAATGGAAAGCCACCAGCCCTCGCTCTCGTCCACCGTCTCGGTATCCTCATCATCCTCCATACCGCTGGTGGGCAGCAGCGCGGGGTGCGCAATATCCTGGCCATACTTGGTTCCCAGCTGCAGAAGCTGCTCAAGCTGGGCGCGGCACTTGGCCTCATCTCCAGCCCCCATGTGGGCAGTTACCGCTACACCGCCGATGGCAGCCAGAGTCACCATGATGGCGATTACCACCATAAGTTCAATCAAAGTGAAACCGGCAGCGCGCCGGAGAGAGTTGCGAAGCTTCATACGCCCCTTACTCTATCATATTTCACCACCACCGCAAGAAAAAATAGCGAGCATAAGCGCTGAATACACAATTTTAGCTTGCAATGCAGGCCGCCGCTGTTAAAATCACCCCGGCTTTTTCACAAGCCCACCTTGTTTGAATTCACAAATCAAGACACTAAATCATGAACATTCTCCACGATAAGGACGCCGATGTGAGCGTTCTCAATGGCAAGACGGTGGCCGTCATCGGCTACGGTGCCCAGGGCCGCGCCCAGGCTCTCTGCATGCGCGACAGCGGCGTGCACGTGATTATCGGTATCCGCCCCGGCAAGAGCTGGGACGCCGCCGCTCAGGACGGTTTTGAGGTGATGCCCGTGGCTGAGGCTTCCGCCAAGGCTGACATCATCCACATCCTCCTGCCCGACGAGCACCACGGCGAGGTGTACGAGACTCAGATCAAGCCGAACCTGACCGCCGGCAAGACCCTCTGCTGCTCCCACGGTTTTGCCTACGTGTTCAAAACCATCGTTCCCCCGGCTGATGTGGACGTGATCATGGTGGCTCCCAAGGGCCCGGGCACCGAGGTGCGCCGCGTGTTCGAGGAAGGCTTCGGCTGCCCCGGTCTCATCGCCGTGTGGCAGAACCCCTCCGGCAACGCCCAGCAGACCGCCCTGGCCATGGCCAAGGCCGAGGGTCTGACCCGTGGCGGCGTGCTGGAATGCACCATGCAGCAGGAGACCTACGAAGACCTCTTCGGTGAGCAGAACGTACCCTGCGGCGGCCTGGTAGACCTCATGAAGTACGGTTTCGAAACCCTCATCGAGGCCGGTTACCCCGCCGAGATGGCTTATTTCGAATGCGTGCACGAAGCCAAGCTCATCGTGGACATCATCTACAACAAGGGCATCCAGGCCATGAACGGCGTCATCTCCAACACCGCTGAGTTCGGTGAGTACTACAACGGCCCGCAGATTCTGGGTCCGGAGGTGAAGGAGAAGATGAAGGAAAGCCTCAAGCGCATCGAAACCGGCGAGTTCGCCCGCGTGTGGCTGGCCGAAGCCGCTGCCGGCGCCCCCAACCTGCTGGCCAAGCGCGCTGCTCTGGCCGAGCACCCCGTCGAAATCGTGGGCAGCAAGATTCGCGCCCTGTTCGAACGCAACTAATCACACTTCAGAATCGCGATTCGGCGGGTTGCAAAACCCGCCGAATCTGTTTTACCCCGCCATGGAACACGTCATCAAGGTCGAAAACGCCACGGTCTACCTCACCGGCCGCGAAATCCTGCACGGCATCAACTGGCAGGTCGCCAAGGGCGAACGCTGCTTCATTCTGGGTGCCAATGGTGCCGGCAAAACCACCCTTGTGCGCATGCTCATGGGTTATGCCTGGCCGCTCTTCGGCGCCACGGTAGAGGTGCTGGGCCGCCGCTTCGGCACCGTAAACCTGCAGGAGCTCCGCAAACGCATTGCCTGGGTGAGCCCGCTCATGCACCAGTGGATGGGCGACCGTGACTGGACCGGCCGCGAAATGGTACTCAGCGGTCCGGATGCCACCATCGGGCTCTACCGCGACCCCACCCCGGCAGAGGAAGAACAGGCCGCCGGACTCATGCGCAAGCTCCGCGCAGAGCACCTCATGGACCGCACCGTGGCGACCATGAGCAGCGGTGAGCAGGTGAAAGTACTCATCGCGCGCGCGCTCATGACCAACCCGGAGCTCATGATTCTGGACGAACCGAGTGTCTACCTCGATATCGCCGGCCGCGAGTTCCTGCTCAACACCATTGCTGAACTGGCCAGCTCCCACCCGGAGCTCACCATCATCTTCATCACCCAGCGCATTGAGGATATCCTGCCCGAATTCGACCGCGGCATGATTCTCCGCCAGGGCGAAATCCAGGCCTACGGTTCCCGCGATGAAGTGCTCACCGAAGCCAACCTCCGCGCCGCCTTCGACCTCGATATCCGCCTCATCCGAGCCCGGAACGGCCGCCTCTGGAGCGTGATTGAGTAAAAACTCCCTTCATCACATCCGATTCAGCCTGGCGCGAATGGCTCGCCGGACTCAGTAAAAGCTACCGCAGCCACCCGATACAAAACCGCCCGCATGAGCCACGAGGGGCATCATGCGGGCGATTCTACTTACTACCTTATTGAAACTCAGCTTCTCCTTCAAAGACTGTGCAGGCTCTCTCCTTCCTGCAGAGTCAGGTACATACAGCTGATGTAGTCTAGATACCCCGCAGCCGCATCCTGTTCAAAAAAAAGCGCAGATTTTCTGACATTCCACCGGCGGAGGCCGGAATACGGCATTGACAATACAGGCACCGGGGAGTAGAATCGCGCGGATATTTCATTTTCACCCCCGAATCTCCATGTACAATCCCGAATTCAAGAACCGTCTGGTGAGCGACCTGGAAGGCCTGAAGGCCGCCGGTCTGTTCAAGCAGGAGCGTTATATCGACACCATGCAGTACTCCGAAGTGGGTCTGAAGGATGGCAGCCAGGTTATCAACATGTGCGCCAACAACTATCTGGGTCTGGCCAACAGCCCGGTGCTCATGCAGGCCGCCAAAGACGCCATCGACCGCTGGGGCTACGGCATGGCTTCTGTGCGCTTCATCTGCGGCACCCAGACTCTGCACCAGCAGCTTGAGGAGCGTCTGAGCGCCTTCCTCGGCACGGAGGACACCATCCTCTTCGGTTCCTGCTTCGATGCCAACGGCGGTCTCTTCGAAGGCCTTCTCTCCAAGGAAGACGCCATCATCTCCGACTCCCTGAACCACGCCTCCATCATCGACGGCGTGCGCCTCTGCAAGGCTGCCCGCTACCGCTACGCCAACAACGACATGGCCGACCTCGAAGCCAAGCTTCAGGAAGCCAAGGCTGCCGGCGCCCGCACCATCCTCATCTCCACCGACGGTGTGTTCTCCATGGACGGCATTGTGGCCAGTCTCGACAAGATTCACGAACTGGCTGAGAAGTACGGCGCTCTGGTGCACTTCGACGAATCCCACGCCACGGGCGTGCTGGGCAAGCGCGGTCGCGGCACGCACGAGCACTGCGGTCTCTTCGGGAAGATTGACATCACCTCCGGCACCTTCGGCAAGGCTCTGGGTGGTGCTTCCGGTGGTTACATCTCCGCCAAGAAGGAAATCGTGGACATGCTGCGCCAGAAGGCCCGTCCGTACCTGTTCTCCAACAGCGTGATGCCCGCCATCGCCGCCACCACCATCAAGGTGCTGGACATTCTCGAGGAATCCACCGAGCTGGTGGAACGCGTCCAGAGCAACGCCGCCTACTTCCGCAAGGGCATGGAGCAGTGCGGCTTCACCCTCGCCGGTGCCGGCCACGCCATCGTACCCGTGATGATCGGCGATGCCGCGCTCTCCCAGCGCATGAGTAACCGTCTGCTGGAGCTCGGCGTGTACGCCATGGGCTTCTTCTACCCGGTGGTACCCAAGGAACAGGCCCGCATCCGCACCCAGATTTCCGCCGCTCACACCACCGAGCAGCTCGACCGCGCCATTGCCGCCTTCGCCCAGGCCGGCCAGGAGCTTGGTCTCATCAAGTAAATCTGAGCATTCCGCTTCCCCGCATCCCCCGCCCGGGTCATCCGGCGCGGGGGATTTTTGCATGATGCAGTTTTTTGCTGTTGGCATCGCGCTGCAATTTATGCTAGACTCAGCGCGCACGCAGCATAACCCATGAGCGAGATTCGGATAGAAGGAGCAGACAGCGTACCGGCACAACCCATGCTGGTGCTGCCGAACCGCGTGAATCTGCCCACCATGCAGGAGCTGGAAAAAGCGCTGGGCGGCCCCGGCCACGTAGCCTGGATGGTGGAAAGCTCGCTGATGCCCGGCGAAGCCATCATGAACCGCCTGCGCGAAACGCGCTCACCCGGTTTTGTGTGCGCCGTGAATCAGCAGGGGCGGGATTTCATCCTGAGCAAAGCGCGCCAGCAGCTGGAGCTGGGGCGGCACGTTGTGTTGCTGCCGGGGCGTCCGCTTCAGGCACCGGCCACACTCTCGGATATACCGGCTCAGCTTCTTTCCCTGTTCGATGGCAGCCCGATTCACGCCATGCCCATATACGCCGGCATGTACAACAACTACCTGGATGCCGCCATCACCACCCGCGAACCGTACGACCGCCTGCATATCAGCTTCTGTTCCCCGCTCCGCGCCGGCAACCAGCTGGGAGCCAGAACACAGGCCGCCTGGATGAACGCACAGGCAGCCCAGCTGGAGCAGCACCCCATGCTGCAACATGCCAGCCTGCCCCAGCTGCTGGTGGAGGCGCTGCTGCGCAACCCGCAGGGGCGCCTGCTGGATGGCGTGGATGATTCCACCCTGCTCTACCGCGACCTGCTCTCTGCTGCGGTAATGGCCACCAGCGTACTCGAAAAGCACTCTTCCAACAAGCGAATGGGCATCATCCTGCCGCCGGGGAAACTGGGCACCATCGCGAACCTGGCCTGTATCCTGGCCGGTATCACCGCGGTGAACATCAACTACACCGCCACCCCGGAACAGTTCGAACACATGGTGAAGCAAGCCGGCCTCACCCGCTTCATCACCGAAAGCCGTTTCACCAACAAGCAGCGCCAGTTCTCCTGGCCTCTCACTCGTGACCTCATCTACCTGGACGAGGAACTGGCCACCCAGGGGCCGTGGAAACTGAAAGCCTGGACCACGCTGGCCAGACTGCGCACACCACAGCAGCTCATGCAGCATGCCCGCATAGCCACCCCCTCCCCGGAGCATGAAGCAGCCATCATCTTCACAGGCGGCACCGAGGATAAACCGCTCGGCGTACCGCTGACACAGCGCATGCTGCTGGCTGCCACCATGAGCCTGCGCAGCCGGCTGGAACTCAGCCCCGGCCACGATGCCCTGCTGAACACCCTGCCGGCCTACACCCCCACCGGACTGATTACCGGACTGCTGCTTCCCCTGCTGGGCGGATTCGATGTCGCGACCTACCCCACCCCCACCTCCGGGAAACGCCTCTGCACCCTCATCCGCGAGCATACCATCGCTTTCACCGCCAACACACCGGCCGGACTGCGGGCCATGCTCAAGGCAGCCAAGGAACCAACGGCATTCACCACCCTGCGCTACTGCCTGAGCGCCGGCTCCAAACTGCCCGCCAGTCTGGCCGAAACCGCCCGGCAGCAATTCGGGCTGGAACTGCTCGAATGCTACACCTCCGCGGAGGTTCTGCCTTTCGCGGCGGCGGCCATGCCGGCACCGCTCCGCGATTCAGAAACCAGCCAGCCGGCACTGCCCACCAGCCGCAAAGGATGCATCGGCGCGCCCCTGCCCGGTGTCTCTGTCCGCATTACCGGACTTTACACCCCCGAAGCCTCGGCCCATCCCTCGAATCCCGGTCTGGTCTGGCTGCGCGGCCCGGCGGTTGCTACCCGATACCTGGGGGTGGAAAAGGCGGATACCCCGCGCATGCACGGCAACTGGTTCTGCACTGGAGATGTAGGATTCATGTCGCCGGATGGCATGCTGAGCATTCTGGGACGCAAAGTCCGTTTCACCCAGATGGGAGATGAAATGATTCCGCACGTGCAACTGGAGGAACTGCTCTACAGGATTTTCAACGTCACACCGGAAGAAAACGAACGGAAGCTTGCGGTAGTAAGCGTGCCGAGCCGCACCGGCGGAGAGGAACTCGTCATGCTCTCCACGCTGCACAAGGAAGTCATCCCCTCCGACTACCTCACCCTGCGCTACGGGGTCACCAACATGCACCTGCCGAGCAGCTGGGCCCCCAGACATATCATCCCCGTGAAATTCATCCCCACCCTGCCTAACGGCAAACTGGATTATGATACCTGCTTCCAGGGAGCATGCCGTATGCTTAATATCAAATTAAGCTGATTCACACCCGGAATTCCGCTCAGACAAGCGCTTATTGCGCATTTTGTCTTTACAATAATTCTGCATCTGTTATACTCGAATTCGCATGAATACGGAAATCCTTCAGAAGGCCGCTAACCAGGCCAGAGGTCTTGCTATCGATGCCATTTTCGACAAAGCATCCGGCCACATGGGTCTGCCCCTGGGCTGCGCAGAAATTGGTGCCGTTCTGTACGGCAACCTGCTCAATGTGAACCCCTCCGATCCCCGCTGGCTCAACCGCGACCGCTTCATTCTCTCCGGCGGCCATGGCTCCATGTTCCTTTACAGCTGGCTGCACCTCAGCGGCTTCGATGTCAGCATGGATGACATCAAGGCTTTCCGCTCCAAGGGCTCCAACACCCCCGGCCACCCCGAATTCCGCTGCTGCCCCGGCGTGGAATGCACCACCGGCCCGCTCGGCCAGGGTATTGCCAACGCCGTAGGCTTCGCCATCTCCGCCAAGCACGCGGCGGCCCGATTCAACACCCCGGAGCACGAGATTTTCAACCAGAACATCTACTGCCTTGCCGGTGACGGCTGCATCGAGGAAGGCATTTCCCGCGAAGCCGCCGCCATCGCCGGCACCCTCAAGCTGGATAACCTTGTTCTCATTTACGATGCCAACGGCATCACGCTCGATGCCCCCATCGAAGTAACTCAGATTGACGACATTGCAGCCTGTTTCACCGCTCAGGGCTGGGATACATTCACCATCGACGGCCACAACATGACCGAAGTGGAGAACACTCTGCGCGTGTGCCGTCTGGAAAAGAACGGCCGCCCCAAGCTCATCATCGCCAAGACGGTCATTGCCAAGGGCGTTCCCGGTTTCGAAGGCACCACCAAGGGCCACGGCGAAGGCGGAGCCAAGCTCTGGGCTGAAGCCCATGCCAACTGGGGGCTGCCTACCGACCAGCAGTACTACGTGTCTGACGACGTGCGCGCCTACATGGCCGAACTCAAGTCCCAGCGCGAAGCCGCTTATGCCGAGTGGGAAGCCACTTTCAACGCCTGGTGCGACGCCAACCCCGAGAAGGCAGCTGAACTGGCCGTGAGCATGGACCTGGCCACCAATGGCCTGAGCGCCGATGCCAGCAACGAGCTCATTCCCACCTGGGCTCCCGGAGCCAAGGAAGCCACCCGCTCCTCCGGCGCTGTGGCTCAGAACGCCATTGCTGCCGCCTGCACCGGCCTGCTCTCCACCAGCGCCGACCTGTTCTCCTCGAACAAGAACTACCTCAAGGGTGCCGGCGACTTCTCCGCCACCGACTACACCGGCCGCAACTTCTGGTTCGGCATCCGTGAGCACGCCATGGCCGCCATCTGCAACGGCATGGCCTACGACGGCATCTTCCGCGTGTCCGCCGGCACCTTCTGCGTGTTTGTGGACTACATGCGCGCCAGCATCCGCGTGGCCGCACTCTCCGAGCTTCCCGTCACCTACGTGCTCACCCACGACTCCGTGGCCGTGGGCGAAGACGGCCCGACCCACCAGCCGGTGGAAACCGTCACCGGTCTGCGCGTCATCCCGAATCTGGATGTCGTACGCCCGGCCGATGAGGAAGAAGCCGCAGGTGCCTGGATGTGCGCCATGGAGCGCAACGACGGCCCCACCGCCCTCATCCTCACCCGCCAGAACATCCCCAGCCTCACCAGCGTGGTTGACATCAGCGCCGAGGCCCGCCGCATGGGCACCATGAAGGGTGCATACATCGCCCTCAAGGAACAGACCGAGCAGCCCGGCACCATCATCATCTCCTCCGGTTCCGAGCTCATCCTTGCCCTGCAGGCCGCCAAGGAGCTGGGTCCGGATGTCCGTGTGGTTTCCATGCCCTCCATGTTCCGTTTCAACAAGCAGGATGCCGCCTACCGCGAGGCCATTCTGCCCGCAGCCTGCACACGCCGTCTCGCTATCGAAGCCGGCAAGACCGACCTCTGGTACCGCTACGTAGGTCCGCAGGGCTGCATCATCGGCATTGACTCCTTCGGCTTCTCCGCCCCCGGAGATGTGGTGCTGCACGACCTCGGCATGAACGTGGAAAACATCATCGCCCACGCCAAGGCTCTGTAACACAGCAGACATTTCATACCATCGGGCCTCACCGTCTGGCAATCAGACGGTGCGGCTTTTTCTGTGTCAACATCCCCCGCAGAACCACCCCGCACCCTGCCGCCCCGTTTATTTTGCTTGTCATACCCCCTCACAGGCACTATAATAGCCACAGCATGTCAGGAAAGCGCTTCCTCACTCCCCTGCGTTGGTTTACACTGGGGCTCCTGCTCATAGGAGTCGTGGCGGTGGGGGTCATTGCGTACCTGAACGACGACGGTAGCGACGAGACCACCACACCGGCCATTGCAGGAATTTACGGCCAGGATGTTCCGCCGTCCTCCCTGCCGGAGCAGCTTCTCCCCGGGCTGGTGCTGCTCACCCCGCATCAGCTGGCACTCATCCCGCTGGTGGATGGTTTCCAATCGCCCTGCGGCACAGCCAGAGGTGGCTTTGTCTACGATGCGCAGCCTTTCAACAGCCCGAATGAAACCCGCGGGGGCCACCACACCGGCAGTGATATCAACGGAATCGGAGGAGAGGATACCGACCTGGGCCTGGCCGTCCACGCCGCTGCCCGCGGGCTGGTCGTCTACTGCGGAGAACCCTCGCCCGCCTGGGGAAAGGTCGTCGTGCTGGCGCACCGCCTTCCCGGTGATTCTCGCATCATCCAGACTCTGTACGCCCACCTCGACAAGAGCATCGTGACCCTGGGGCAGTTTGTCGGCCGCGGCGAACCCATCGGCACCATCGGCACCGCCAACGGCCACTACAAAGCCCACTTGCATTTCGAAGCCATTGCCTCCATGTGCACTGAGGCAGGCCAGCCTGCCTACTCTGCCGGCGGCACCATGAACCGCCTGGATCCACAGAAACTTCTCAGCACCCACCCGGCACCCGCTGTGCCGGACCCCTACGATACCGTGCGCCGCCTGCGTGTGCGCGAAGCGGCCATGCAGCAGCCTGCCGCTCCCACCGCCGATATGCCTGAAGGCGCCGTCCCTGTCAATCCCACACAATTCCTTTAATTCGCATTATATGAAACGCAATATCCTCCTTTTCCTCTGCGCATTCCTGGCCACCATCGGTGTGTGCGCCGGTGTGTTCATGCTCCTGAAGCACCAGGCCAACGTGGAAGCCGATGAGGCCGCTGCCCAGGCCGCTATCACCACCACCACCCCGGCCCCAGAACCGGTACCGGCTCCCACCCCCACTGATACACCGCAGGGAGAACCCGCTGAACCCACCCCGGCAGAGCCCGCACCCGCAGAGCCTGCACCGGCAGAACCCCAGCCGGAACCCACTCCGGAACCGACACCCGAGCCCGCCCCGGCACAGCCCGAGCCGGAGCCCCAGCCTGAACCGGAGCCGCTGAAACTGGCCGAAACTCCCCGCAACGCCGAGCACAAGGCTGCGCTCACCGCTGCCGCTGTGCTGGATGCCAAAGACCCCGCCGCCGCCCTCACCGACCTGGTGAACAGCGGACAGATTACCAGAGAAGCTGCCGAAATGCTGGCCGCCTGGGGTACCAAGCACAAAATCAAGGCCGTGGAAGAAGTGGGGAACAGCCGCCGCCCGAATGGCGACCGCGTAACCCGCTACCGTCTCGTTTCCGAGGACGGTGGAGATGACCTCCTCATCGACGTAGTAACCCAGAAGGGAGGCAAGACCTTCATCGAAGCAGCCAAATTCTCCCCTGCAGATAAGACCAGCCTGATCCCTGGTGCCGACTCCATCACCGTGGCAGAAGGCTTTGTGGAGGCCGTACGCCGCGGCGATATGAATAAAGCCCGCGGCATGGTAACAGGCAGCGAGGTATCTGATGCCACTGTGGCCGGTCTCTGCATGATTTTTGAGGAAGGCGAATTCAAGCTCCGCCCGCAGGCTCCCATCCGCAATACCTTTGCCACCGAAAACAACGCAGGCTACCTCGTCTACGTGCTCTCCCCCATCAGCACCCGTCCGGCCAATGTGGGCATTGAGCTCACCCGCATCGAAAACCAGGACTGGCGTGTCAAAGCCGTTGCGCTCGATGCCCTGCTGAGCAGCTACGAAAGCATTGCCACCGAGGAAGGCGGGCACTACTTCCCCATCGTGAAGAACCCGAAGGGCGGTGACTCCCTGGCTCTCTTCTTCGCCTTCAATGAGTTCGAACTCACTCCGCGCTCCATGCGTCAGCTGGAGATTGTAGCCGAACTCCTCAAGGCCAGCAAGGGTATCCTCGAAATCAGCGGCCATACCGACGACGTGGGTTCCGAGAAATACAACCTGCAGCTCTCCATCCGCCGTGCAGAGGCGGTGAAGGCGGCTCTCGTTTCCTTCGGTGTGGATGAGAAGCAGATTTCCACCGAAGGCATGGGCAAGAGCCAGCCCCGCCGCTTCTACACCACCGAAGACTCCACCGAGCAGATTGACTACATCCGCGGTGAGAACCGCCGCGCTGAAATCTATCTCGATTTCGAATCCTGATGCTCAAGGAATAACCCCACTTCACCAGAAGGAACCGGGTAACATCCCCGGTTCCTTTCTATTATCCCATACCCATGCGTGATTTTTCTGCAGAACTGAACGCCGAGCAATACGCCGCCGTCACCACCCTCGCACCGCAGTCCCTGGTCATCGCCGGTGCCGGCAGCGGCAAGACCCGCACTCTGACCTACCGCGTAGCCTGGCTGCTGGAACAAGGCGTGGCTCCCTGGCGCATTCTGCTGCTCACCTTCACCAACAAAGCCGCGCGCGAAATGCTGGAGCGTGTCACCGACCTCACCGGAGCCAATGCCGGCATGCTCTGGAGCGGCACCTTCCATTCCATTGCAAACCGCCTGCTGCGCCAGCACGCCACCCGCCTGGGCTACCTGCCCGGCTTCACCATCTTCGATTCCGACGACCAGCGCGCCCTCATGAAAAATCTGGTCAAGCAGTTCGCCGGCAAAATGACCAAGGCCGACCGCTTCCCGAAACCGGAGCTGCTCATCTCGCTACACAGCCTCGCCGTGAACACTGCCACCGACTGGCACCGCGTGCTCAGCGATGAATACCCCTACCTGGAGCAGCACGAGGACACCATCGGCAGAATCTACACCGAATACGCTGCCCGCAAACGCGCGCTCAATGCCATGGATTTCGACGACCTGCTCACCAACCTCCTGCGCCTGCTGCAGGAGCACGCCGATATCCGCAGCGCCCTGCAGGAACGCTTCCGCCACGTGCTGGTGGATGAGTACCAGGACACCAACACCCCGCAGGACGAAATCGTGCGCCTCCTCGCTGCGGGCGAGGGCAGCAGCCTCATGGCCGTGGGCGACGACGCGCAGAGCATCTACTCCTGGCGCGGTGCCAATGTGGAGCACATTCTCCGCTTCCGCGAGCGCTACCCCCAGGCAGAGGTCTACCGCATCACCACCAACTACCGCAGCCTGCCCCCCATTCTGGAGCTCTCCAACGCCGCCATCGCGCAGAATGAGAACCAGATTCTCAAGGAATTGCAGGCCGCACGCTCCGGCAGCAACTTCAAACCTGCCGTGCTCCCTGCCCCGGATAACCGCACCGAAGCCGCCTGGGTGGCCCGCCGCATCGATGAGCTCATGGACGGCGGTATCCCCGGCAAGGATATTGCCATCCTCTACCGCGCCCACTTCCACAGCATGGACGTGCAGATGGAACTCACCCGCCGCCACATTCCCTTCCGCATCACCAGCGGTCTGCGCTTCTTCGAGCAAGCCCATGTGAAAGACGTGGTCGCCTTCCTGCGCCTGCTCTGCAACCCGCGCGATGAAATTGCCTTCCGCCGCATCGTGGGCACCTTCCCCCGCGTGGGCGATGCCACCGCCGGCCGCATGTGGGCCCAGTGGCTTGCCGCCTATGAGAAATGGGCCGCCACCCACCCGGACACCGTGGCTCTCACCGACCCGCACACCAAGGTATTTGAGCCCGCCGTGAAAGTCACCCCCGCCGTGCGTCCGCAATG
Source organism: Akkermansia sp. (assembly GCA_045634905.1). Taxonomy (GTDB): domain Bacteria; phylum Verrucomicrobiota; class Verrucomicrobiia; order Verrucomicrobiales; family Akkermansiaceae; genus Akkermansia. Next base: position 3,521 of record JAZRBC010000004.1, on the reverse strand, counting down.
GGCTGCCTTCCTCGCGCTCATGGATTCCCTGCACCCGGCAGAGCACACCCCCATGCCCGCCGAGCTGGTGCACGCCGTGCATACCTACCTCATGCCCTACCTCACCCACGCCTACGACAACTACGACGAGCGCGCCGAAGACCTGGCCCAGCTCGCCCGCAACGTGGGACAGGAGGAAAATCTGGAGGAATTCCTCGCGCAGATTGCCCTGCTGAGCGAGGTGGATAACCCCACCACCGCAGATGACGACTGTGTCACCCTCAGCACCATTCACCAGGCCAAGGGACTGGAGTGGAAGATTGTCTTCATCATCTTCCTGGGCGAGGGGCTCTTCCCCCACCGCCGCGTCATCGAAAGCGGCAGCACCGCCGATATCGAGGAAGAAACCCGCCTGTTCTACGTAGCCGTCACCCGCGCTCAGGACCAGCTCTACCTCTCCTTCCCCCGCTACAACGGCCGCAGCTACGATGCCCAGTTCTCCCCGCCCTCCCGCTTCCTCACCACTCTCCCCCAAGGCCTCATCGAGCTGTGGAATGAATAACTTTCCGCCTGATTACATGGCCGCTGATTCTATTCGGAGCACGGGACTTTAGTCCCGTTTATATTTGCGGGACTAAAGTCCCGCACTCCGACATTTTTACGCAACAAGCCCTGCACCTATCCGGTGCAGGGCTTGTTTGTCAATTGCTTGCAGGCTTATCAGCAATACTGCGTGAGCACGTACTGCAGAATACCGCCGGCGCGGAAGTATTCCTTCTCTATGGGCGTATCCAGGCGCACCACCAGCGGCAGCTCGAAAGCCTCGCCGCCCGTGGGCTGCACCAGCAGGGTGGCAGCGCTGCGCGGAGCCATATCGTTGTTCAGGCCGATGATGGAGAAACGCACATCCTTCAGATCCTTCACGCGGTCGTAGTCGGCCGGGTTGGCGAAGTTCAGGGGCAGTACGCCCATGCCGATGAGGTTGCTGCGGTGAATACGCTCGAAGCTCTTGGTAATCACCGCCTTCACGCCCAGCAGGTTGGTACCCTTGGCGGCCCAGTCGCGGCTGGAGCCCATGCCGTAGTCCTCGCCACCGATGATGATGGTCTGTACACCATCCTTCATGTAGGCCATGCCGGCATCGTAAATGAAGGTGGGGGTGCCGCAGGGGGCATCAATCTGCGTATCAGGTTCGCTCACCGGGCTATTGCCGAAGTAGAGCGTGTAGCCGCCTTCCAGTCCGGCGGTGAGCAGGTTCTTGATGCGCACATTGGCAAAGGTGCCGCGGGCCATCACCAGGTCATTGCCACGGCGGGAGCCGTAGGTGTTGAAATCGCGACGCTCCACGCCCAGCGAGCTCAGGAACTGACCGGCAGGAGCCGTGGGCTTGATGGCACCGGCCGGGGAAATGTGGTCGGTGGTCACGCAGTCGCCGAAAATACCCAGCGGGCGGGCGTTCACGATATCGGTGATATCGCCCTTGCGGCCATCGAAACCATCGAAGAACGGCGGGCGGTGAATATAGGTGGAATCCGCATTCCAGGCGAAGGTGGCACCGGTGGGGGCGCTCACACCATCCCACTCCGGCACGTGACCGGCATAGCAGGCGGCGTAATCCTCGGGGCTGGCGGCCCTGGCCTGAGCGGTGGCAATCTCCTCGCCCGTGGGCCAGATGTCACGCAGGTACACGGGGCTGCCATCGGCAGCGGTGCCCAGCGGCTCGGTCTCCATGTCAATATCCACGCGGCCGGCCAGCGCAAAGGCAATGACCAGCGGGGGCGACATGAGGAAGTTGGCCTTCACATGGGAATGGATACGGGCCTCGAAATTGCGGTTGCCGGAAAGCACGGAGCAGGAAACCAGGTTGTTATCCACCACGGCCTGCTCCAGCGCGGTGTTCAGCGGACCGCTGTTACCGATGCAGGTGGTGCAGCCGTAGCCCACGATGGAGAAGCCGATGCTGTCGAGAGCGGCGGTCAGGTCATTGTTGGCAAAGTAACGGGCAGCAATGCGGGAGCCGGGGGCAATACTGGTCTTCACATAGGCAGGCACCTTCAGCCCCAGCGCGGCAGCCTTCTTAGCCAGCAGGCCGGCAGCCAGCATGAGGCCATCGTTGCTGGTGTTGGTGCAGCTGGTAATGGCCGCCACCAGGATGGAACCATCCGTCAGCTCCACATCATGCGTGGTGGCGGCATCGGGGTTACCGGCGTCGCCCGTCATAGTCACAGCCACGGGGGTGGTGCGCTGCTCCTGGCCATAGGTACCGCGGCAGATTTCAGCAAACTGCCCCTTGAACGTGCTCAGAGGAATGCGGTCCTGCGGGCGCTTCGGGCCAGCCACAGCGGGCACGATGGTAGACAGGTCCAGCTCCAGCTCCACGGTGTAATCCAGCTCGCCCTTGCGGGGCATGCCGAAGAGGCCCTGTGCGCGGAAGTAGTTCTCGCAGGTGGCCACCTGCTCCTCGCTGCGACCGGTGGTGCGCAGGTAAGCGGCAGATACCTCGTCGAAGGGGAAGAAGCCCATGGTGGCACCGTATTCCGGAGCCATGTTAGCCACCGTGGCGCGGTCCGGCAGGGAAAGGCTGGCTGCGCCCTCGCCGAAGAATTCCACAAACTTGCCCACCACACCGTGAGCACGCAGCATCTGGGTCACGTGCAGCGCCAGGTCGGTAGCCGTCACACCCTCGCGCAGCTTGCCGCTCAGGTGCACACCCACCACCTCGGGCACCAGGAAAGTGACCGGCTGGCCCAACATACCGGCTTCGGCCTCGATACCACCCACACCCCAGGCCACAATGCCCAGACCGTTAATCATAGTGGTATGGGAGTCGGTACCCACCAGCGTATCGGGGTAGTACATGCCGTCCTGTTCCATCACGCCGCGTGCCAGATACTCCAGATTCACCTGGTGCACGATACCGGTGCTCGGCGGCACCACAGAGAAAGTCTTGAATGCCTGCTGCCCCCACTTCAGGAACTCGTAACGCTCAGTGTTGCGCTCGAACTCGCGGGTCAGGTTCTTCTGGTAGGCGGCGGGGAAACCGGCCCAGTCCACCTGCACACTGTGGTCCACCACCAGATCCACGGGCACCAGCGGCTCCATATCAGCCGGGTTCCTGCCCAGGTCCTGCACAGCGGCACGCATGGCTGCCAGATCCACCAGCAGGGGTACACCCGTGAGGTCCTGCAGAATTATGCGGGCCACGGTAAAGGGAATCTCATAGCTGCCGGGTTCCCTGGCATTCCAGCCCGCCAGATTCTTCACATCTTCCTCGCTCACTTTCAGGCCATCGCAGTTGCGCAGCAGGCTTTCCAGCACAATTCGCAGCGAAACAGGCATGCGCGAAATGCCGGGGAAGCCCTGTTCGGCCAGTGCCGGAAGGGAGTGATACTGCCCGGCGCTTCCGCTGCCTGTGGTAAAGGTACGCAGTGTGTTCATGATTCTTTTACGATGCGTTAATAACGATAAATCGCGGAGATTATACACAATTCTTCCATGATTGCAAGCCAGGAAAACACGCCGACAGCACTTTATGCCATTTT
>JAZRBC010000003.1:0-3728 GCA_045634905.1 Akkermansia sp. | reverse complement strand
CTCCATAACAGCCAGCATGTCCTCCCACAGCGCGCGACGGGCGGAAAGCGCCTCGTTGCGCAGCAGGTAACTGGGGTGGTAGGTCACGCGCACGGGAACACCCTGGCACTCCATCCAGCGGCCGCGCAGGGCGTTCACCCCCTGCTGCACGCCCAGCAGCCCCTTGGCCGAGCTGCCACCCAGGCACACGATGCAGGCAGGAGCAATGGCGCGGATTTCAGCCATGATAAGCGGTTTGCAGGCGGCCAGCTCTTCGGGACTCGGGGCGCGGTTCGCCGTGCCCTGGTTCTGGCCCATGGACGGGCGGAACTTGCACACGTTGGAAATATACACATCGCTGCGCTGCAGCCCCATGGCACCCAGAATCCTGGTAAGCAACTGCCCCGCCGGTCCCACAAAGGGCTCTCCCTGCCGTTCTTCCTCATACCCGGGGGCTTCTCCCACCAGCATGATGCGCGCGCGGGGATTGCCCACGGCAAAAACCATAGTCTCCCTCAGGGTGCCGAGCTGCCGCGCCGGTTTCCAATCCGCAGCACGGCGGCGCAGGTAATCCAGCTTTTCTTCCACACTCATTTCCGGCTCGGACGATGCTGCAGGTGCAGCGGGCGCAGCGGGCTCGGGCGCCGGAACCGGAGCGGGTGCGGGTGCCACGCCGCGTTTCGCATCAATCATCCACTGGCGGAGGATTCCGCGGGCTTCATCATCCACCGCCACACGCTGCTGCCCGCCCTCGGCCATGTGGGTGAGGGTCTCGACTGCCAGCTGTTTAAGAGTGGGCATAGTGGCATTCTAGCACAAACGCACGGGATATCAAGGAAAAGTCGATTTATTTTCGCTTGACGCGGATTCATTTTCAGCTTATTCTATGAATCTCCTCCGTCTTATCAGACTCAACTCTTCTACTGATTATGAAACGTCTCCATCTGCACCACTATAGTCTGCTGCTGCTTGCCGCAGCCATCCTCTGCCAGCCGCTCTGCTACGCCGCCGACGACAAGAAGGATAAAGCCGCCACCGAAGAAGCCTCCGCCCTGCCGGAAGAAGGCACCAAGGAATGGAAGCAGAAGCGCAATGTGGCCGTCCAGAAGCACACCGGCCAGGAGTTCAAGGATTTCAAGGCCGTGGTCAACCTGTACAAGAAAGCCAAATCCGAGCGCGACATCGAAAGACTCAACAAGATGTCTGCCGAGGTGGTCAAGAAATACTCCGGCCTGTACGGTGGCGGCACGGTCAAGGTCAACGGTTTTACCCTCACAACGGATGAGCTGGAAAAGGCTCACATCAAGCTGGGTTCCCAGCGCCGCAAGATGTACAAGGATATCCTGGTTGCCACCCAGCGCCGGGATGCCAAGAACAACTCCGCCATGGGCATGGCCAAGGACGAAGATGCCGGTCCCAGCATCAATATGGACAATATCGACAAAATCAAGAGCTTCATCCGCCTGCACCAGGAGGATTTTGCCGATAAGGAAGATGCCAAATACGATAAATCGGGAATCTGACAAAGCCCGCGTTCATCCCGGTTTTACCGCTGTTTTCAAGCCTGCAGTGCGATGCGCTGCAGGCTTTCGTATGAAATCTGCCTGCTGCCCCGCATTTCCCTTGTCGAAGCAGGCAGGGTATGGTAATCTGTTGGTCTGATGGCCAAACTCTGCATTCTGGACGGCATGGCGCTCATCTACCGCGCCTTCTACGCCTTTATCAACAACCCCATGCGCAACTCCACGGGGCTCAACACCTCTGCCATGTTCGGGTTCATCAACACCGTGGTGCACCTCATCGACAAGGAGAAGCCCACCCACATCGTGGCCTGTCTGGACCCCAGCGGTCCCACCTTCCGCCACGAGCGGTTCCCGGAATACAAGGCGAACCGCCAGGCCATGCCGCAGGAGCTGCGCGATTCCATTCCCTGGATTGTGGATATTCTGGCCGCCATGCGCATCAAGACGCTGCGCATGCCCGGCTACGAGGCCGACGACCTCATCGGCACCATCACCCGCATGAGCGATGAAGCGGGCGACATGCACGCCTACATGGTATCCAAGGACAAGGACCTGGGCCAGCTGCTCTCGCCCACCTGTTCCTTCTGGCGACCGGGCAAAAAGGGCAGCGAGTTCGAGACCGTAGGCGTGACCGAGTTCCTGGAGGAATGGGGCATTGAAAACCCGCGCCAGATTATCGATATTCTCGCGCTCATGGGCGATGCGTCCGATAATATTCCCGGCGTGCCCGGGGTGGGTGCGGTGTCGGCCAGAAAGCTCATCACGCAGTTCGGCAGCATCGAGCAGATGCTGACCCGCAGCGCCGAAATCAAAGGCAAGATGCGCGAGAAAATCGAGCAGAATGCAGAAGCCGCCCGTCTTTCCTACGAGCTGGTCACCATCCGCCGCGATGTGCCGGTGGAAATCAAGCTGGCCGATTGCAAGATTCAGGAGTTCGATACCAAGGCGCTGGCCGAAATTCTCAAGAAGCTGGAGTTCAAGGAGCTTTCCAGGAAGCTCTGCGGTACCCAGCCGAGCGATGCTGACCTGGGCGAGCTGTTTGCCGCCGCGGCAGCCCCTGCCGATGCCCCCGCTGGCGAGAGCGAGGTACAGCTCGACCTCTTTGCCCTGCCCCAGCTCACCGATATCAACTCCACCCCGCACCAGTACCACCTGGTGAACACCCCCGAGGCCCGCGCCGCACTGGCCGCCCGCATGGAGCAGGCCGAACGCTGGGCATTCGACACCGAAACCACGGGACTCGACCCGCTCACCGACAAGCTGCTGGGCTTCTCCGTGGCCATCGATGAGCACGAGGCCTACTACATTCCCGCGGCGGAGGACGGCTGGCTGGATTGCTTCCGCGCCGCCTTTGCCTGCAATGCCGAGAAAATCGGTCTGAACGCCAAGTTCGATATCCAGGTGCTGCACCAGGCCGGGCTGGTGGTGAACGCCCCCTTCTTCGACTGCATGCTGGCACACAGTGCGCTGTACCCCGAGCTGCGCCACGGCATGGATGAAATGGCCGAGGCCCTGCTGCAGTACAAGACCATTCATCTGGAAGACATTGCCGGCAAGGGCAAGGACATGAACACCGCCGCCGTGCCCGTGGAAACCATGGCCGAATATGCTGCGGAAGATGCAGATGTGACCCTGCGTCTTTACCACGTGCTGCAGCCGCAGCTGGTGGAAGCCGGGCAGGATGAGCTCATGCGCAGCATTGAGTTCCCGCTGGTGCCTGTGCTGGCCGGAATCGAGGAGGAAGGCATGCGCGTGGAACCCGACCTGCTGCAGAAAAGCTCCGATGAACTCGGCGCGCAGATTGAGGCCATCCGCGCCCGCATCGACGAGCAGGTGGGCCGCCCCATCAACCTGAACTCTCCCAAGCAGCTCGGCGAGCTCCTCTTCGATGAGATGAAGCTGCTCGCCAAGCCGAAGAAGACCAAGACCGGGCAGTACGTGACCGATGAGGAGACGCTCCGCAAACTGGTGCCCATTTCCCCGCTGGTGGCAGATATTCTGGAATACCGCGAAATGAGCAAACTGAAGGGCACCTACCTGGATGCCCTGCCCCGCTACATTTCCCCGAAGGACGGCCGCATCCACTCCACCCTGCTGCAGATGGTGACCGCCACCGGCCGACTCGCTTCCCAGAACCCGAACCTTCAGAACATCCCCGTGCGTTCGGATGCCGGCAAACTCATCCGCCGCGCTTTTGTGGCTCGGGATGCGCAGCACAGCATCCTC
>JAZRBC010000002.1:0-10369 GCA_045634905.1 Akkermansia sp. | reverse complement strand
TGCATATAAGCAGGGAAAGCATCCGGAAACATCTTAAAACATTAAGAGATAGGTACCAGTTAATAACCCGCGTAGGCGGAACACGTGGCTCATGGGTTACCCACACCAGGCCAGAAAAGTAATATATTATCTTTTCAACCTGCAAAGCCCAATTTACGCACCAAGTTCCAATAGGTAAAAATCATGCTCAAGGCCGTATTATTCGACATGGATGGCACACTGGGGGACACGCTTCCGCTCTGCGTGGAGGCGTATCGCCAGTGTGTGGCTGAGCTCACCGGGCGCACACCGGATAAGGAGGAAGTGGTCTCGCACTTCGGTCTGAGCGACCGTGGAGTACTAGGGGCGCTGCTGAGCATGAGCCCGGATAACCCGGCGCTGCCGGTTGACCGTTTTGTGGCAGCCTATGAGCGGCTGCACCCGCAGCTGGCACCCACCCCCTTCCCTGGCGCGGTGAAAATGCTGCAGACTGTGAAAGAAGCCGGATTACGCGTGGGTCTCATCTCCGGCAAGGAGCACTACACCGCCATGCCCACCATCAGCTACTACGGCATGGAAGGTATTTTTGAATGGTTCGGCCTGGGACTGCCCACGCACAATTGCAAGGCCGAGCGCCTGCAGCAGGTCATGCAGCTCTGGGGACTCACCGCAGATGAAATCATCTACGTGGGTGATGCTCCCAGCGATATCGAGCTCTGCCACCGCGTGGGGGTACGCATCATCAACGCCGCCTGGGCAGGCACCACCCAGGGAGATGCCGAGGCATGCCTGGCACTGAACCCCGAATACCGCCTGACCGATTTCAACGAACTTCTCCCCCTGATACTGAATTTATGAAAAAGCAACTATTGACCGTCCTGATCGCACTCTGTGCGTTGGTAGGCCCCGCTGCTGCCGCTTCCGACATGTGCACCATATACCCCACACCGCAGAAGACAAGCCTGCATGAGCAGTCTACCCCGGTAAACAAGCTCACCGTGGAGCACCGCACCCCGCAGAGTAAGGGAGGGCTGTGGGACCAGCTGCCGAATGTATCCGGCGGCTATGCCATCGAGGTGACGCCTGAAGGCTACGTGACTGTGCTGCACAACGATGATGCCGGCTGGTTCTACGCCAAGCAGACTCTGAGCCAGATGATGGTAAATGTGGCCGGCTCTCAGGATGCGCATAAAGACCCCTTCCCCCACCTGAATATCCGCAGCATGCTGGAGCTGGGTGATATCACCGTGGGAACGGTGGTGGACTGGCCCGACTTGAAATACCGCGGTGCCGTGGAGGGCTACTACGGTATTCCCTGGAGCTTCGAAGGCCGCATGAGCCAGTTCCGCTTCTATGGGCGCAACAAGATGAACCTGTACATCTACGCCCCGAAGGATGACCCCCTGCACCACGGCGAAGGCTGCTACCAGCCCTACCCCAAGGGCAAGGCCTATGAGCTGGCGGCCCTGGTGCGCTGCGCCCAGGAGAACCGCGTGCGCTTTGTATGGGCTATTCACCCCGCCAACACCGTGAACTGGGATGACGAAGGCGGCCGCAAACAGCTGGACGGCCTGTGCCAGAAACTGCAGTGGATGTACGATATCGGTATCCGCGATTTCGGTGTGCTGGTGGACGACTCCTTCGGCGAAATAGGCAAGGCCGAGCGCCAGGTGCAGCTCTGCAACTATATTCTGGAGAACTTCATCCACAAGCACCCGGATGTGAACCAGGAGCTTATCATGTGTCCCACGGGTTACAACAAGAGCTGGACCAATGAACAGTTCCTCACCACCATCGGCGAAGGGTTGCACAAGGATATCCACGTGATGTGGACGGGTGACACCGTGGTGCATGATATCACCATGAAGGGTCAGCAGTGGGTGAACCCGCTGGTGAAGCGTCCTACCTTCATCTGGTGGAACTGGCCCTGCAACGATTTCAAGCCCTCCCGCCTCTCCATGGGTCGCACCTACGGCCTGGACCAGCACCCCGACATGAAGAACCAGATGAGCGGCTTTGTGGCCAACCCTATGGAACGCAGCGAAGCCAGCAAGGTGGGTCTCTTCGGCGTAGCCAACTACACCTGGAATATCCAGAAATTCGACTCCGACAAGACCTGGAAGGAAGGCATTGCGCGCATGTACCCCTGCTGCGCTTCAGCCATGCAGACTTTCTGCCACCACAATTCCTACCTGCTGCCGAATAACCACGGCTATTACCGCGAGGAATCCGTGGTTCTGGGCGACCTGCCCTCCCGATTCCGCGAAAGCGTGGTAAACGGCACCCCCGATACCAGTCTCTGCAATGAGATGCTGGTGCTTTACAGCAGCGTGGCCAGCGCTGGCGAAAAGCTGCGCGACAGCGCCAATCTCAGCCTGCTGCAGCGCGAAATCTCCCCATGGATTAATGCTTTCTACACCACGGGCATGGCCGGTATTGACGGCGTGCGCGCCCTGCTTTCTGACAGCCTGCAGGAACGCATGGATATCTTCTTCCGCATGGTGGAAAAGCTTGCTTCCATCAAGAAGCTGCGCCGCGATGCCTGGGTAAACGGCAAGGTGGAACAGGTAGAAGACATACAGGTGGGTGCCTACGCCATCACCCCCACGGTGCTGGCTACCTACAATTACCTGAACGCCAGCATTTACTCTGATATATCCGGTGGTGATTTCCGCGCACTCATGCCCACCTTCAGCACGAATATGGGTAATGAAAATGAGAATATCGCCAATATCAGCGACAATGATTTCAACACCTATTGGCTCTCTGCCCGCAACCAGGAGGAAGGCGACTGGTTCTGCCTGGATTTCGGCCGCCCCATGCCGGTGAAGACGGTGAAGATGCTGCTGGCTGACCGTGTGCGCCCCAGGCACTACCCGGTGCGCGGCCAGATGGAATATTCCACCGATGGCCAGACCTGGACCGCCATAGGCGAGGAAAACAAGCGTGCTTCTCTGCTGCTCGACCTGAGCCAGTCCCCCATCACTGCCCGCTACCTGCGCTACCGCGTGGTGGAGCCCCAGCAGAAGCGCCGCCTGGGTATCTGCGAGTTCGCCGTGAACAAGCCCCTGCCTGCCCGACTGAACAACACCATCAGCGGAATCAAGAGCATCTCTGCATACAACGATGAAACCCACATTGCCCTGGTGCGTATCATGGAAACCGCCAAGGCTGCCCCCGGTCAGGGATTCGGTATCTCCCTGCCCACGCCGGTGACAGGTGTGGAGCTTAACGTGAACCTGGATAACAAGGACCTGCTCAAGTGGGGTGAAATCACCTTCACCCTGTCGGATGGCAGCACCGAAAAGGCCTACCTGCAGCCGTACTACGATGAGTTCATCGTGCAGAAGAAGTACATGCCCACCAAGCCTATCAAGGCTATCAACTTCACCAATGTGAGCAATGAGGAACACGAGCTGCGCCTCAATAGCTTCCAGCTCACTATCCCGAAGGTTGATACAGCGGCGATGACCTCCAGCCTGACAGACTGCGACTTCTCCACTGCATACGACACAGGTGAATACGCGCTGAATACCGAACTGGCTGTGCCGGAAGGCTCCCGCACACTCACTATCGTAGGCTCTGCCTCATGCCAGGTGGACAACGCCACCTACGCCGGCAGCCACGGTCTCATCCACACCTACCGTGTGCACAAGGGCGCTCCCAGCGTCCGTATTCATGCCAACCGCCAGTACGGCACCAAGGTGTACGAAGCTATCTTCCGCTGATAGCTGACCAACCCGGTTTTTTCGAGCGGCAGAGGGCGCGTAAGTCTCTCTGCCGCTTGTATCTTTTAGATTTTCTTCCAAAATTCTTGCATATTAGTCTTGCAATTTAGGTCGAGATGTGGCATATATCTGCAAGTTTACACTTGACCATGCCTAAAGACACATCTATCAAGAAGATTCTCGTCATTGGCTCGGGCCCCATTGTTATCGGTCAGGGGTGTGAGTTTGACTACTCCGGAACTCAAGCCTGCAAGGCTTTGAAACAGGAAGGCTATGAGGTAGTGCTGGTGAATTCCAACCCGGCCACCATCATGACCGACCCCGAAACCGCTCCACGCACTTATGTGGAACCGATTACGCCCGAATATGTGGAAAAAATCATTGCCCGCGAGCGGCCGGATGCCATGCTGCCCACCCTGGGTGGCCAGACGGCTCTGAACTGCGCCATGGCACTGCACAAGAATGGCACGCTGGAAAAATATGGCGTGCGCATGATTGGTGCTGATGCCGAGGCAATCGACCGCGGCGAGGACCGCCAGAGCTTCAAGGATGCCATGATGCGCATCGGTCTGGACCTGCCGGCCAGCGGCGTGGCACACAATATGACCGAGGCCTGGGATATCGCCAAGAACGTGGTAGGCAACTACCCGATGATTATCCGCCCTGCCTTCACACTGGGTGGCACAGGTGGCGGCGTGGCCTACAACAAGACCGAATTCGAGGAAATCGTAGCCCGCGGGCTCGACCTCTCCCCGGTGCACGAAGTACTTATCGAAGAAAGCCTGCTCGGCTGGAAGGAAATCGAAATGGAAGTGATGCGCGACTGCGCCGATAACTGCATCGCTATCTGCTCCATTGAAAACCTGGACCCCATGGGCATCCACACGGGCGACTCCATCACCGTGGCACCGGCTATGACGCTGACAGCCCGCGAGTATGCCATCGTGCGCGAGGCTTCCTTCGCCATCATCCGCGAAATCGGTGTGAAGAGCGGTGGCAGTAACATTCAGTTCGCCATGTGCCCGCGCACCGGTCGTCTCGTGGTCATCGAGATGAACCCGCGTGTGAGCCGCTCCTCTGCTCTGGCTTCCAAAGCCACTGGCTTCCCCATCGCAAAGTTTGCCGCCAAGCTGGCTATCGGCTACACACTGGATGAACTGCGCAATGATATCACCAAGGTGACTCCCGCTTCCTTCGAACCCACCATCGACTACGTGGTGGTGAAGGTTCCCCGCTTCACCTTCGAGAAGTTCAAGAAGGCTGATGAACGCCTGACCACGGCCATGAAGAGCGTGGGCGAGGTGATGAGCATCGGCCGCACTTTCAAGGAATCCCTGCAGAAGGCTCTGCGCTCTCTGGAAACAGGCCGCTGGGGCTTCGGTTTTGACCTGAAGGACCCGAAGAACCCGACCCGCGATGAGATTGCCGCCAAGCTGGCTGTGCCGAATGCCGACCGTATTTTCTGGATCCAGACCGCTTTCGTAAACGGCTGGACCCTGGAGGAAGTGCAGGACCTGACTGATATCGACCCCTGGTTCCTGGACCAGCTGCTGCAGCTGGCCGAAGCAGGCATGAAACTCAAGGAACTGGATCTGCTGGAAGCCAAGAAGATGGGCTTCTCCGACCGCCAGATTGCTCTGGCCCGCGGCTGCACCGAGGACGAGGTACGCGCCGCCCGCAAGGCCCAGGGCGTAGTGCCCTGCTACCGCCTGGTGGACAGCTGCTCCGCTGAGTTCGAAGCCATTACCCCCTACTTCTACTCCTCCTACGGTGAAGAGAACGAAGCCCGCAAGACAGACAAGAAGAAGATTATGATTCTGGGCGGTGGTCCGAACCGCATCGGCCAGGGTATTGAGTTCGACTACTGCTGCTCTCACGCTTCCTTTGCGCTGAAGGAGCTGGGCTACGAGACCATCATGGTCAACTCCAACCCGGAGACCGTTTCCACTGACTTTGATACCTCCGACAAGCTCTACTTCGAACCCCTTACCCTGGAAGATGTACTCAACATCTGCGACCAGGAGAAACCGGATGGTGTCATCGTGCAGTTCGGCGGTCAGACCCCGCTGAACCTGGCTGCTGCCCTGCAGGAGCGCGGTGTGCCCATCATCGGTACCAGCCCCCGCAGCATTGAGCTGGCTGAAGACCGCAAGTACTTCTCTGCCCTGCTGGATGAAATCGGCCTCAAGCAGGCCGAAGCCGGCACCGCCACCAACGAGGACGAAGCCGTGGCCGTGGCCAGCCGCATCGGGTACCCGGTGCTGGTGCGCCCCTCTTTCGTGCTGGGCGGCCGTGCCATGATGATTGTGTACGATGAGCAGGAGCTGCGTACCTACATGCGCGAGGCTGTGGATGCTTCCCCCGAGCGCCCGGTGCTGGTGGACCGCTTCCTGGAGCACGCCATGGAGATTGACGTGGACGTGATTGCCGACGGCGAAATCAGCGTGGTGGGTGCCATCATGCAGCACGTGGAGCCCGCCGGTATTCACTCCGGTGACTCTGCCTGCATGATTCCCCCGAACCGCGTGTCTGTAGGCATGCACAAGGAGATGATGCGCGCTGCCAAGGAACTGGCCGCCAAGCTCAATGTGAAGGGTCTCATGAATTGCCAGTTTGCCGTAAAGGACGAGCAGCTGTACGTGATTGAGGTGAACCCCCGCGCTTCCCGTACCGTTCCCTTTGTGTCCAAGTCCATCGGTGTGCCGCTGGCCAAGCTGGCTGCCAAGGTGATGAGCGGCTGCAAGCTCAAGGACCTGGGCTTCACCAAGGAAGTAGTGCCGCCCTACTACACCGTGAAGGAAGCTGTGTTCCCGTGGAACCGCTTCCCGGGTATCGACGTGGTACTGGGGCCGGAAATGCACTCCACCGGTGAGGTGATGGGTATTGACACCGACCCCGAGGTGGCCTACCTGAAGAGCCAGGTGAGCGCATTCAACGCCCTGCCCAAGGAAGGTCTGGTGTTCATCTCCGTGAGCGACCGCGACAAGCACCTCGTAACGGATATCGCCCGCATGCTCGAAAAGGCCGGGTTCGATATCTGTGCCACCAAGGGTACCATGATTCACCTGCTGCAGAACGGCATCGAATGCGAACGCGCATACAAGGTGCTGGAACGCCGCCGCCCCGACATCGTGGACCGTATCAAGAACGGCGACATCGTATTCGTCATCAACACGCCCGGCTCTCACGACGCCCGTGAGGACGAAGTGGCCATCCGTGCCGCTGCCGTGAGCAGCAATATTTCCTACACCACGGACCTCTCCAGCGCCCGTGCCTGCGCCGCTGCCATGCTGCATGCCAAGAACAAGGAGACCACCGTGCGCACTCTGCAGGAATACCACGCAGAAGCCGCTGCCGAATACCAGGGCTGATTTGATAGCTTTCTGACGCAACGCAGCCCCCTCTTTCCCACTCAGGAAAGAGGGGGCTTTTCATCATCGGATTCGCATTCGCTGTACCGGGAAATTTTCAGGTGAATGCAACTACTGACAGAGTATGCTAACATTTGGGTTGACGCAGGGGCTGTTCTAAGGCAGAATACCGTACCTCATGCGTTTCCCTCTCATCCTCATCCAGAATAAAAAAGGGGCTTACCCGGAATTGATTACCGCGCCGTGGCAGTTGGGCCAGCCCGGGCTTGATGTGCTGCTGAAGCGCGAAGAATGGATAGGCAGCAACTGCTACATGGATGGAGAGCACAGCCGCATTGCCAGCGTAAGCAGCCCGCGGAAATGCCACTTCTGGGAAAGCCTGCTGCACCGCGGAAAACCGGCATACTGGAATGTGAACGTCGAAATGACGCCCAGCAAGGAATATGAGCTGGATATCATCAAGATGGAACTCATGCAGGCTGTGGAGGAGGATGACGGCAACCTGACTGAATTCTACTCACCTGAATGCATCACCTACCTGATTAACCGCTGCAACTCCTTTGCCGAGATTCTGGTAGTGGGTTGCCTCACGGGCATGTGGGATGCAGCAAACTCCACTTCCCAGCTCCCTGCCCTCCTGGACAATTCCGAACAGCGTGACTGCATTCCCTGCGTGACCACACCGGGTTACAATGGTCCCTTGAGCGCCGAAAATGTTGCCAGCCTCGCCGCTAAGGTTATTTTTGCCGAACACGAACACCTTTTCGAGAGCATTCTCTCAGAGTAAAGCGCAGGCTATCCGCTCTGCCACACTGCGGGCAGTATCATCCGGGCTTAGCTCCACAGGGGTAAGCCATTTTTCACGCCGCAACCAGGTGCGCTGCCGCTTGGCATACTGCCGTGTTGCCAGACTTATCTCAGAAACGAGCTGAGAGGCCGTTAAACGGCCTTTGAGGTAATTCTGGACAAGTGATAAGCCGAGAGTCTTTGAAGCCGTTGTAGACAGCGTCAGGCCCTCCAGAGCAGCAACCTCGTCCGCCACTCCATCGCGCAGCATCTGCTCCGCGCGACGAGCAATGCGGAAATCAAGCTCGGCAGTGTTACGAATCAGGCAGAATCCCGGTCCGGCAGGCTCCTGCCAGTTGTTGCGCCAGTAGGAAAGAGGTTTACCACCAAGTAATACAATTTCCAGATTACGCACAACGTAGCGCGCATTCTGCAAATCAGTGCCAGCAGCCCCCTCAGGGTCTGCTTCCTGAAGCCGGCGCACCGCTTCAGCCAGCGGCAAGGCACTCAATTCGGCTCGCAAGGCGGGATCAGAGGGTGGCGCAGGGGAAATTCCGTGAGATATAAATTTAACATAAAGCCCTGAGCCTCCTGTCAGAATAGGTGGCATGCCACCCTTTTGTAATTCAGTTATGATATTTTCCGCCCGTCTCGCATGCTCTGCTGCATCGTTGTTCTCCGTAGGCTCCATGAAACCCACCAGATGATGTTTTACACGGCTCAGCTCATCATTACCCGGAGCAGCGGTAATAATAGGCATACCGCGATAGACCTGATAAGCATCTGTACTGATGATTTGAGTATTGCCAAGGATTTCAGCCAACTCTACAGCTACAGCACTCTTTCCGCAGCCGGTAGGACCTAAAATAAAAATGGGTTTTGTTCCATGTGGAACATTTTTACTGTTACACGGGATTTCCATAGCGATTTGGAGTTGTCTTTCCAGGTAAGAGAGTCAAAATAAACAAGAGTGTAGACAAGACGTTCAAGGGTATTGCCGTATACTCAAGCCAAGGCAACAACCGGGGTACCACGTGAGAAAAAAGTTCTACCATGTCCGAAGTAAAGAATACAGCCTGTGTCACGTGGAACACAAATACAGCAAAGAGCACAGATATGAGAGCATAATGAGCCGCAATCCACCACGCACTCCACCCCACATCATGCAATCTACGCACATATACAGCCAGCAAAGGCATAGCAAAATAGGCAATAACACCGAACCATACAAATAAACCTATAAGGCTTAACAAGTTAGGTAATATAAAGAGTAAAATTCCCGGCAAAAGTGAAACAAAAGTACCAATAATGGTGACAGACCAGTACTCAAAGCGCCCTGCCCTGCCGATGAGGCGGGCATAATGTTCCTTATGAAGACAACGCCGGAACGCAGCCCAGGCTTCGTACAGGAGATTATCTGAAGGCACTGGGGGCAGCTGATTCATGCGATGGGATACTTGCGACTGAGGCCATATTGATTGGTACCTCGCTGAGAATCGATAAAGCAACTCACAAAGAGGAAACCAGAAATACTAATATCGGCAGTGTAAAGCAGATTAAGCAGAATCCGGACGGAATACGGATACCAGGTATAAATAAGATAATTCACCTGATGACTGGGTAATGACGGCTGATCAATACCACAGAGCATAGCGAAAAACTCTGCACTCACAATTTCATTTTCTTCGGATACAAAGCTCGTTTCTGAAATAAGCGTAATATAGGCATCGAGAGCTTCAACGTAGCCATGTATCAACGAAATAAAAGGCACCATATAACTTACGAAGGCTGCTATAGAAAATATACAGCCCAGCACAGCCCAATAAGCGCTGAATCCGATATCATGCAGGCGGCGGGCTGTCAGACAACATGAGCTGATAACCAGCGAAACAAGAAAGATAAGCAAGATAATGCCGACATACAACTCAACATTATGGCCTCCATCCGAATAGAACCAGAGGCCGGATTCAATACAAAATGCAGCCAGGAAGATGCAACCGAGTATACTAATCGGGATAATGGAAACCCAGAACTCCTTGCATGTAGCGCGACCGGAATAGCTGAACATCCGACGCAAAGCGTACCACAAATTGCTCAGCAATGAATCTGTAGCTGGTCTGAGTTCCTTGTTGCAATGCGGACAACGGTGGGGCAAACCATTTTCAACCCCAATAAGCTCGCCTGCACAAAATGTGCAGGCGATGCTGTTTTTCGGAACATCAGGCAGACTCCCCTGCCCTGCTGAATCGCAATGAAACGATTCGGTGTTCATAAATCACTTATTCGGATAAAGAGTGGATGGACCATACTTGTTGGCACCCGCCTTACCGGGCATCAACATCATGATAAAAAGATAAAGACTTGTCAAGGCGAGAACAAAGGTGCTGACCGTGAACGTAACAACATAAGGAGCAAAAATCTCTGCTATTGCATTTTCACCGGCGGCTTCCAGCATCGGATATTCAGCAAATACCTTATATGCACCAAGAGCGATTGTAATCATCA
>JAZRBC010000001.1:0-3661 GCA_045634905.1 Akkermansia sp. | reverse complement strand
TGGCCTTATCATGCAGACCGATGCGGTGCAGCAGGTGCAGGGCCTGGTTCTCGGCCTCCATGCGGCTCATGAGGCCGCACTTCACAGGAGCCAGGGTGATATTATCGAGAATGGTCAGGTTAGCAAAGAGGTTGAAATGCTGGAATACCATGCCCACCTTGGCGCGGTAGTGGTTCAGGCCGTCCTCGCTGCGGTCCACCGGCTTGCCGTGGAACAGCACCTCGCCGCCCGTAGGCGTCTCAAGGAAGTTCATGCAACGCATCACCGTGCTCTTACCGGCACCGCTGGGCCCCAGCAGGAACACCACCTCGCCCTTGGTCACGCCAACGGATACACCATCAATCACGCGGTGGTCGCCGAATTCCTTGACCAGCTCGCGCACCTCTAAAATATTATCAGCGTTCATTCTTCTTCAGAGAGTTTTCAAGTTTCTTCAGCAACTGGCTCAGGCACACCACCACCACCAGGTAGATGAGTGCCACCACGATGAGCGGCAGGAAAGCGTCGTAGGTCTGGCTTCGGATGATATCGCCACCCTTGGTAAGGTCCTGCAGCGCAATGTAACCGCACACGGAAGTCTCCTTGAGCAGCACAATGAACTCATTGCCCAGCGCAGGGAGCACATTCTTGAATGCCTGCGGCAGAACCACCGAGCGCATGGTGGTGCCATAGCTCAGTCCCAGGCTGCGTCCGGCCTCCATCTGGCCGTGGTCCACGGCCATGATACCGGAGCGGATAATCTCCGCCACATAAGCACCGGAGTTCACACCGAAAGCCACAATGGCCACCAGGACCTTACTCACATCCACCGAGCCGAAAATCACGAAATAGATGATGAGCAGCTGCACCACCACGGGCGTGCCGCGCACCACGGTCAGGTAGATATGGCACAGGAAGTTCAGCACCTTGTAGCGGCCGGTCTGGTCATGCGCGCTGCGCACCACTGCCACCATGAAACCGATGCAGAGCCCCATGAGCACGGCGCAGAAGGAAATCTCAATGGTAACCAGGAAACCGTTTACCAGGTAATTCCAGCGGTTATCCTTCACAAAATTGGTGTGGATCGAATCCTGCATGCGCTGCCAGAGGCCCTTTTCTTCGGTCTGCACAGCAGGCACGGCAAGCGGCTTGCCATCCTTATCCAGATAGCGGGCCCAGATTTCATCCATAGTGCCATCGGCCTTCATTTCAGCCATGGTCTTGTTGAACATGGCGAGCAGCTCCGGGCGGTTCTTGCTGATGGCCATAGCGTATTCCTCGGAAACCAGAGCCACGGGCAGAATGCGGATACCCTTATTGCGGGCCACATGCTCCTCGGAAGGGGCACTATCCAGCACCACAGCATCAATCTTTCCCGTCACCAGAGAAGCCACAGCCAGCGCACCATCCTGGAACCGCTCAGGCTCCTGGATATTCTCGGTCATATACATGTCGCCCGTGGTGCCGTGCTGCACACCAACGCGCTTACCCTTCAGCGATTCCGGGCCGGTAATATCCGAGCCATCGCGCACGATAATCACCTGGTCAGCCTTCACATAGCTGGTCGTGAAATCAATCTGCTTCTTGCGATCTTCCGTCACCGTGATACCCGAGGCCGCCACATCGCCCTTACCCGTCTGCACAGCGGCAATCACGGAATCGAAGGACATGTCCTCAATCACCAGCTCATAATTATTGCGGCGGGCAATCTCGCGCACCATATCGGCGTCGATACCCACAATGCGGTCTCCCTGGTAGAATTCATACGGGGGGAAGGTCGCGTTGGTCACCATTATCAGCTTGCTGCGCTCCTCCTGTTTCTCGCCACAGGCAGTCAGAAACAGAGCCATGAACGCCAGCATCACCGCCAGCCATTTCTTATACAATATACCAGGCATGCCCGGGAAGCATAACACAACCGCCCTGAAAATGCAAAACTAAAAATATCGATTACAGCAGAATAGATGCTTGCCTTGCGCCCGGGTAAAGAGTATCCTTGGCTCATGCAGATGAATCTCACCATACCGCTGGAAGAATTCCCCGAAGAGGGGCTGTACCTGAGCGGAGAAATCGATGACGCCGTATTCGGTATCGATGGCGGCGGACTGCGCAGCACCGGCCCGCTGTGCTATGAACTGGAAGCTCAGCTATTTGAGACTGAGCTGATGGTGCGTGGCCGCATCTGGGCTGATTTTGAGCTGCGCTGCGACCGCTGCCTGACCGAATTCCCGTACACCGTGGAGCTGGAAGACCTGGCCTTCTCGTACGATGTGAAGGGAAAACTGGCTCAGGATATCACCGAAGATTTGCGCGAAGAGGTCGTTCTGGCCCTCCCCAGCTACCCAAAATGCGAAATTTCAGGGCTTGAATGCGAAATAAATGACACTTTTGGTGATTTTAGACTGGACAAAGACCCCCATTCGGGTGTAGACTCTGCCACCCCGAGTGGCGAAAGCGTATGGGATGCTCTGGATAAGTTCCCCAGAGAGTAAGCGCCGAAGCTCCACTCATGTATCACATCTCGAACCTCTTAAACCAGATATAGAACTATGGCAGCTCCGAAACGCAGAACGTCCAAGATGAAGCAGCGCTCCCGCCTGGCCGCCCAGGCCTGGAAGGCTCCCAAGCTCGGCAAGTGCCCGAAGTGTGGCGCAGCCGTCCCCGGTCACACCGCCTGCCCGCAGTGCGGCACCTACAAGACCCAGAGCGGCGCTGAGGTGATTGTGAAGCTCGTGGACTAATTCCGCAGCGCTGAACTTCCCCAATCTTTTTCATTACACAGCCCATACTTTCGAGTATGGGCTGTTTTTGTATTGACATGAGGTGCATATATGGTAGAGTAAGGTTGAGTATTTTAACATACAACCTTTTTCCCACGCATGAAGCTCGCACTCGATGCTATGGGCGGCGATAACGCCCCCCAGATTAATGTAGACGGCGCCAAACTGGCGCTTGAACAGATTCCTTCTCTTGAAAAAATCTATATGGTAGGTGATGAAGCCGCCGTACGCGCCTGCTGTGAGGCCGCCGGCATCGCCAACCACCCGAAAATTGAATTTGTGCACGCCCCTGAGGTGGTGACCATGGAAGAAAGCGGACTCATGGCCGTGCGCCAGAAGAAGAAGTCCTCCATGAGCATCTCGGTGGATCTGGTGAAAAGCGGCCAGGCAGATGCCGTACTTTCCGCCGGCAACACCGGCGCTGCCGTGGCTGCCAGCACTATCAAACTGCGCCTTCTGCCCGGCGTGGAGCGCGCTGGCATCGTCTCCCCCCTGCCCGCAGCCCACGGCAATGTGCTGGTGAGCGACACCGGGGCCAACCCGGATGCCAAGCCCAGCCACATGGTAGGCTACGCCGTGATGGCCGCTCTCATGTCCCGCTACGTGTATAACCGCCCGACACCCCGGGTAGGCGTGATGAGCAACGGCACAGAGGAATGCAAAGGCAGCGAAACCTCTCTGGCCACCTATGCCCTGCTCGATTCACTCAACAAGAAAGGCCTGCTGCCTTTCGAATTCGTGGGCAACACCGAAGGCCATGACCTCTTCGAACACGGGCTCGACGTGGCAGTGACCGATGGTTTCACCGGCAACATCCTGCTCAAGTGCGTGGAAAGCACCGCCAAGTTCTTCTCCCACACCATGAAAGCGGCCATCAAGAGCAGCGTGCTCGCCATGCTGGG